>JARLIJ010000290.1 GCA_031291795.1 Acetobacteraceae bacterium
CGGACCTTGGTCGGTCCGAGTAGCCCCCTCTCCCCGGATGAACACCAATGGATCGGTTCCAAGGGCCGTCGCCCTTGGCGAGGGTCCAGGGAACAGAGCTCCCTGGTCGGGGTCCGGGGCAGAAGCCCCGGCCTTTCCTGGCCCAGGCGACGACCCTGGGGGCTGTCCCTCCGGCGCGATGTTGCTAACCTCCGTTTCAACAAGCCGGAGGAAGCCAATCCATGAGCGCCACCACCCTCGATTACAGCCAGTTGTACAGCGACGGGCAGCCCGATCCCGCGCCGCGTTGGGCGCCGTTCCCGAAATACTACTTCGTCGGCGGCAACAATGACCCCGAACAGATTCCAATCGAAGGACTGATCGAGGCAGCCGGGTCGGTGTTGCGGCGGGAGGGCAGCAAGCTCGCGATCTACAACCTCGGCCTGGGCCCCCAGGGCTATCCCGGCCTGCGCCAGTTCGTCGCCGACAAGGCCCGCCGCCACCGTGGCATCGACGTGCCGATCGACGACGTGACGATCCTGTCGGGGTCGGGCCAGGGCATCGACATGATCAGCAAGCTGCTGGTCAATCCCGGCGACACCGTGCTGGTCGAGGAGTTCTGCTACCAGGGTGCGATGAACCGCTTCCGCAAGATCGGCGCGAAGTTGGAGGGGATGAAGCTGGACGCCGACGGCATCGTGATCGATGCGCTGGCGGAGCAGTTGGCGACGCTGAAGGCCCGCGGCGTCACGCCGAAATTCATCTACACCATCCCGACCATCCAGAACCCCACGGCCTCGATCCTGCCGCTGGACCGCCGGCACGCGCTGATCGCGCTCGCCCGTGAGTACAACGTCGCGATCTTTGAGGACGAGTGCTACGCGGACCTGTTGTGGGAGGGGATCGAGGCGCCGCCGGCGCTCTATGCGCTGGACCCTGGCTGCGTCATCCATCTTGGCTCGTTCTCCAAGTCGCTCGCGCCGGCATTGCGGCTGGGCTACCTGATCTCCGGGTGGGAAAACATGCGGCGGCTGCTGCCGCTGAAGGGCGACAGCGGCACCGGCGCATTGGACCAGATGATCGTTGCCGAGTACTTCTCGAAGCACTTCGACAAGCACATGGGCCACCTGAACGGCGTGCTGCACGACAAGCTGAAGACCATGGTCGAGGCGGTGGAGCGCGAGTTCGGGTCGGCGGCGGAATGCTGGGCGCCCAAGGGCGGCATCTTCCTTTGGATCAAGCTGCCGGCCGAGGTGGACGTGCGCACGCTGATCAAGCCCGCGGCCGATGCGGGGATCCAGTTCAACGCCGGGCCGGATTGGGCAGTGTCTCCCGCTAACTCCAGCTCCCATCTGCGGCTTTGCTTTGCCATGCCAAGCAAGGAAGTCATCCGCGAGGGCGTGGCGGCGTTCGCGAAGGTGTGTTTCGAGCAGACCGGCATCCCGAAGCACAGCGGCAATGTCCGCCACGCCGGCTAGCAGGAGGGTCGCATGACATCGCTGCGAGGCAATAACGGACCGCGCTACCGCCATCAGCCGGATGCGCCGGTTCCATATGAAACGATCTCGGTCGACAAGCTCACGCCGATCATCGGCGCGGAGCTGTCCGGGGTGGACCTGGCGCAGCCGCTGGGCAACCACCAGATGGCGGAGATCCATCGCGCGCTGGCCGAGAACCTGGTGATCTTCTTCCGCGGCCAGCATCTGTCGCCGGAGCAGCATCTCGCGTTCGGGCGGAATTTTGGGGAGCTGCACATCCATCCCGCCGCGCCGCACGCGCCGGGCCATCCGGAGCTGATGATCATCCACGCGGACAAGGACAGCCCGCGGGCCAACGGTGAAGGCTGGCACAGCGACGTTTCATGCGACACCGAACCGCCGATGGGGTCTGTGCTGTATATCAGGACCTGCCCGCCGCGCGGCGGGGACACGCTGTTCGCCAGCATGTACGCCGCGTATGAGGCGCTGTCGGACCGGATGAAGGCCTATCTCGAAGGGCTGGTTGCGGTGCATGACGGCGAGGAATCGTACCGCGGCACCTACAAGAACTACGGTGTCGCGGACAAGCCTGTCTATCCGCGTGCGGAACATCCTGTCGTGCGGACCCATCCGGTGACCGGCAAGAAGGCGCTGTACGTGAACCGCGGCTTCACCAAGCGCATCCTGGGCGTGCCGCGCGACGAGAGCCGCGCGATCCTGGAGTATCTGTGGGACCATGCCGAGGATCCGCTGTTCCAGTGCCGGTTTCGCTGGCAGGAGAATTCGGTGGCGTTCTGGGACAATCGCTGCGTGCAGCATCGTGCGATGTGGGACTACTGGCCGCACACGCGGTCGGGGTTCCGGGTGACGGTGACCGGGGGGCGGCCCGTCTGAATAACGAGACAGAGGACCCGGATTGGTCGGAAGACGGGGGAGCGCCCGAGCGAAACGTTAGAGCCGATACGATGGGGCGCAGGATCTTACGTGTCCAGAAGCCGTTGATTGACCCTGATCAGTAACGTCGTTAACCTGTAACGAGACAGGCACGTGTGCAATTCACAAGAAGGCACCGGACGGAGAGTGGCGATGTCGGATCAAGTCTTTGAAAATCATAACTCATCTGTGACACACCGCGATGCGCAAGCGATGCTGCGTTATGATGCCAACAAGAAATCTGTGGGCGTCGCGTATGCGCTCTGGTTCTTTTTTGGAGCCGTGGGCGGCCATCGTTTCTACCTGAAGCAAACAGGTACCGCGATTGTCATGCTGATTTTGTTTCTGGCATCAATCGTGCTTTCGGTCGCCATCGTCGGGTTCTTTGGGTTCATCGTCCTGGGCCTCTGGGTGTTGGTGGATATATTTTTGATCCCGGGCCTTACGCGTACCTATAACAATCAGTTGATCAGCAGCTTAAATATGTAGTCCGGGACGGCGACGCCATTCAGTCGTTCGGAAATTGTTCTGACATACCGCTGCCGGATGGCGTCCGATGCCGGTTGACGTGTCGACGTCGTGCGCGCTGCTGCCTTGGACGCCGCCGCACTCCGCAGCTAGAATCCTGCCGCCCGGCCAGAGAGCCGGTTGGGAGGATCAAGCGATGTCCGATTTCCAGTTCACCACGGAAGACCGGGACTATGTCCGCCACGGCGATCGCGCCATGCGGTTGCGGCTGTTCAGGCCGGTCGGCGCCGGGCCGTTCGCTGCGGTGATCGACCTGCATGGCGGCGCCTGGTGCAACGGCGACCTGGCCGAGTGCCAGGCGCGCGACGAGGTCCTGGCCCGCGCCGGCCTGGTCGTCGCGGCGCTCGATTTCCGCCACGGGGCCGACGGCTACCCGTCCTCCCTGGTCGACATCAACTACGCCGTCCGCTGGATCAAGGCGCACGCGGCGGAGCTGAACGTGCGCCCCGATCGCGTTGCCCTGTGCGGCCAGTCGAGCGGCGGGCACCTCGCGATGCTCGCCGCGATGCGCCCGGACGATGCGCGCTATGCAGCCCAGCCATTGCCGGCCGGCTCGCCGGCGGTGGATGCGTGCGTGGCCGCGGTCGCGATGATCTGGCCGGTGATCAATCCGCTGTCGCGCTACCGGCACGCCCGCCGCGCGCTCGACGCTACCACGCCGCCGGCCTGGGTCGGCGACATTCCCGCGCGCCACGACCTGTACTGGAAGACCGAGGCGGCGATGGCCGATGGCAACCCAATACTGGCATTGGAGACCGGCGAGACCGTGCACACCCCGCCGGCGCTGTGGGTGCAGGGCCGTCCCGATCCCGCGCACGACTACCGCGATCCGGACTCGCCGGTGGATGCCAACGAACCCGAGCGGTTTGTGGGGGCGTACCGGCGGGCGGGGGGAAAGATCGAGCTGGTGGCGCTGCCTTATCCGACCCGCGCGACGACCTCACTGGAGCCGGTGCGGGAGTTCCTGGTGGCGCAGCTTTCGTGCTAATCCGCCACCCATGAGCGAATCCGGAGCGGCGACGATGGACGTGACCTTCGACCTCGTCGTGCGGTTGTTGTTCACACTCGAACGGCTGGAGGCGATCGCACGACGGATGCACCCGCCTGCGCTGCCGGAGGTCGTCGCCCCGCTGGGGGCCGAGGCCGCCGCGCTGCGCCGGGCGCTGGATGCGTTCCTTGCCATGGACTGGCCCGACGCCGAGGCGGAGTTCCGCGACCGGGCGGAGTACGCGGCCGAAACGGCCCTGGCGGCCTGCGAGGGGTTGCAGGAAGCGGCCACCGCGCTGGAAACCCGGGCGCGACCGGCGCGTGGCGCGATGCACCAGGTCGCACGCGCGGTCGAGGCCGCGTATCCGCTGGCCGCGGTCGTGCCCGCCGTCAGCCGCTGGTTCCTGGAGCCGTCCCGGCGCAGCGATGACGCCCTGCTGGATCGGCTGGCGCCGCGGTCGGCCAATCCTCCCGTCGGCGTGCTGCACGCCGACAACGAGACCGACACGCGCGGTGGATTCTCCCTCTATGTGCCGGAATCGTACGACCCGTCGGTGGCCGCGCCGCTGATCATGGCGCTGCATGGCGGTTCGGGGCATGGCCGGCTGTTCCTGTGGAACTGGGTGCGGGAAGCGCGCAGCCGCGGCGCGATCCTGGTGGCGCCCACCGCCCTGGGCGCCACGTGGTCGATGATGGCGCCCGAGGCCGACAACGCGCACCTCGCCCATATCCTGGCTCTGGTGTCGAAGCACTACCGCATCGACCCGGCGCATCGCCTGCTGACCGGCATGAGCGACGGCGGCACGTTCACCATGGTGAGCGGGATGCATGAGGGCTCGCCGTTCACCCACCTGGCGCCGGCCGCGGCCAGCATCCACCCGCTGCTGCTGAGCATGGCCGACCCGGCACGGTTGCGCGGATTGCCGATCTACATGATCCACGGCGCGATCGACTGGCTGTTCCCGGTCGAGACCGCGCGGGACGCGCAGCAATCTCTGCTGGAGTCGGGCGCTCGCCTGACGTACCGCGAGATCGAGGACCTGTCGCATGCCTATCCGCGCGACGAGAACACCGCGATTCTGGACTGGCTCCTGGAGAGCTGAGCCGACGGTCCACGGACCCGGCGCGCCGGCCCCCGTTCTCCCTCTCCCCTTGAGGGAGAGGGTTGGGGAGAGGGGGTCCACGGGCACTGCTGGCGGTAGTACGCCCCCCTCTCCCCTTGAGGGCTTGGTGCGCTGTGCGCCCCAAGCCCTCAAGGGGAGAGGGAGAATTTTCTACTGCACGGCCAGCATCGCCTGCATCGCGGCGGCCTGGCAGGGCTCGATCACCGGCACGCCGCACGCCGCCTCCACAGCCGAACGGTGATGCGCCATGCCGGTGCAGCCCAGGATCACCGTCGCCGCGCCCTGCGCCACCAGCGTCCGAGCGGCCTCGATCAGGCGTGACCGCGCGGCCTCGGGCTGCAGCAGCGTCGCCATCGCCACGTTAAGCGCGACCTCGCCCGCCAGCCGCCCCGCCAGCCCCATCGCCCGCAGCGCCGCCATGTGCCGCGGCTTGGAGGCATCGACGATCGCGATCACCCCGAACCGCTCCGCCCGCGCCACCGCGGCCGCGACCGCGCAGCGGAATACCCCGAACACCGGCCGGCCGGTCGCCGCGCGGGCCGCCTCGATCCCGGGGTCGGAGGCGCAGGCGACGACATAGGCGTCGGCCGGCGTTCGCTCGATCAGCCGGCAGACCGGCTCCACCACGCTGTGCCAGTCGCGCCAGGTCAGGATCGCGGGCGGGCCGGCCTCCAGCGTCGCCACCTCCAGCACCGGCGCGCCGGGGAAGCGCAGCGGCGCCAGCGCGGCGTCGATCCCGTCCGAACAGGTCTGCGAGCAGTTCGGGTTAATCACCAGAATACGTGCCATGCCCGCAGTCTCCGGTCCCTGGCGCCGGTCCGCAAGACGCGCGATATTGGTGTTGCACCGCAGCAATCGCGTTCCCACGTGCAATGCAGCGCTCGTCTCATGGTAAGGACCGACGCATGCCGACCACTCGCTGGCAGCCGGACCGTTCGCTCCGGCCGCCGCCCTGGCCCCTGCCGCCGATGTCCACCGCCATAGGCCGCGGCCTGCGCGGCCGCTGCCCGGCCTGCGGCAAGACCCATCTGTTCAATGGCTTCCTGCGCGTCGTGGCGGTTTGCAGCAATTGCGCGGCGCCGCTGGGGCTGGCCCGCGCCGACGACGCGCCGCCCTATTTCACCATCCTGATCACCGGCCATATCGTCATTCCGCTGATGGTGCTGCTGGAACGCGCGCAGCAACCGCCGACCTGGGTAATGACCGCGATCTTCGTGCCGCTCACACTGGTGCTCGCGGTGGGATTGCTGCGTCCGGTGAAGGGCGGCACGGTCGGGCTGATGCTGACTCTCAATATGCTCAAGACGGACGCCGACGAGGCATGACGGCCCCCGATCAGACGGCCGCCGGCAAGACACCGGCCGACCCGGTCCTGACCCGGCTGGAGCGGGTCGAGCTGGATGGCGAGGGCCTGAGCGGACTGACGCCGCTGTTCGATGCCGACCGCAAGCAGGCTGTCGCCGACCTCACCGCCGGCAGCCATTTCGAGCCATTGACCCGGACCGGCACGCCAGGCCCCTACGTGCTGTACCTGTCGATCCGGTCGGGCCGGCTGCTGTTCGACGTGCGGGATCGGCACGAGGCGCCGTTGACTGCAATTGGTCTGGCCCTTGGGCCATTTCACGGGCTGGTAAAGGACTACCAATTGCTGGTCGACAGCCACATCAAGGCAGTCCAGGAAGGCCGCGAAGCGCGGATTCAGGCTATCGACATGGGCCGCCGCGGGTTGCACAACGAGGGCGCGGAACTGATGCGCCAGCGCCTCGCCGGCAAGATCGAGATCGATTTCGATACCGCACGCCGGCTGTTCACCCTGGTCTGCGTGCTGCACCACAGGGTGTCCGCACGATGAAGGTGGCTTGATGAGAGTCGACGGTGTTTCATACCGTAGTGTGTGGGTGGACCAACAGGACCACCGCTCGATCCATATAATCGATCAGACCAAATTGCCGTGGGCGCTGGAGATCCTGCGCCTGACCGATTGCGACCAGGCCGCCCACGCCATCCGCACCATGCAGGTCCGCGGCGCGCCGCTGATCGGCGCGGTCGCCGCCTACGGGCTGTGCCTCGCACTGGCCGCCGATCCCGCCACCGCGGCGATGGAGCGCGACGCCGCATTGCTGGCCGCGACCCGTCCCACCGCCGTCAACCTGCGCTGGGCGCTGGAGCGGATGCTGACCCGCCTGCGCAACACGCCCGCGTCGGAGCGCGTCGCCGTCGCCTATGCCGAAGCCGCCGCCATCGCCGATGAGGACGCCGCCCAGAACGAGGCGATCGGCGAGCACGGCCTGCCGCTGATCCGCCAGGCCGCGGCGCGGCACGCCGGCAAGACCGTGAACGTGCTGACCCATTGCAATGCGGGCTGGCTCGCGACGGTCGACTGGGGCACCGCGCTCGCGCCGATCTACAAGGCGCACGACGCCGGGATCGACCTGCATGTCTGGGTGGACGAGACCCGCCCGCGCAACCAGGGCGCCGCGCTGACCGCCTGGGAACTCGGCCGGCACGGCGTGAAGCACACGGTGGTGGCAGACAACGCCGGCGGCCACCTGATGCAGCACGGCATGGTCGACCTGGCGATCGTCGGCACCGACCGCGTGACCCGCACCGGCGATGTCGCCAACAAGATCGGCACGTATCTGAAGGCGTTGGCGGCACACGACAACGCCGTGCCGTTCTGGGTGGCGCTGCCCTCCACCACGATCGACTGGCGCGTCTCCGACGGTGTGGCGGAGATCCCCATCGAGGAACGCAGCCAGGCCGAAGTCACCGACATGACCGGCCGCCTGCCGGACGGCCGCATCGCCACGATGCGCATCGCCGCCGAGGGCAGCCCGGCCGCCAACCCGGCGTTCGACGTCACCCCGGCGCGGCTGGTCACCGGCCTGATCACCGAACGCGGCCGTTGCCAAGCCTCGGCCGAAGGTTTGCGCGGCCTGTTTCCCGAACACGCCTGAGGGGGGCACAGCGATGACCTTGCGTTGGCTGCTGCTGCTCGCCTGCCTCGCACCCGCCGCGTGCGCGCCCCCCACGGCGCGGACCGACAAGCACGTTCCCCTCTTCGCCCGCGTCCCGTACGAGCCGTTCTCGTCGCAGGCCGTGGTTGCCATCGCCCTGCGCGAGTGGCGGTTGTTCGGCCAGCCAGTCGACGACGAACTGCCCAGTAACCGCCCAACGCCCATGCCCGAGGACAAGCCCGAGCGCCAGCCCGGATTGTGGCAGCGTGTCGGCGAGTACTGGTGGATCGGCCTCAATCCCGACACGCTCGAGACCAACTGGACCGGCATGCACGATAGCGACGGCAACGTGTTTCCGGCGAGCAACGACGGCAACTTCGCCTGGTCGGCGGCCTTCATCTCCTATGTGATGCGGATCGCCGGCGCAGGCCCGAACTTCCCCTATGCCGCCGACCACGCCGAATACATCAACGCCGCCGCCCGCAAGGCCGGCCGCTTCATCAACGCCGCCGCCCACACGGCCGGCAACGCCGACACCAACTGGGTGGTGACGGCGGAACGCCCCAGCCAGTATGCCCCGCGACCCGGAGACCTGATTTGCATGGGGCGCGTGGGGGCCAGGTCACTGCTGTTCGACGACTTGCCGGTGGCGGGTCATTTCCCCGCCCATTGCGACATCGTGGTCGACACGGCGGTGCCACGGCAGATCGCGGTGATCGGCGGCAACGTGGACGATGCGGTAACGCTGAAGCACGTGCCCGTCACCACGGACGGCAAGCTGGCAACCCCGGACGGCGCGGTGCTCGACACGCGATACCCGTGGATGGTCGTGCTGCGGGTGGCGCCGCTGCAGCCGCCGCTGTCCTGAGTCCGATCGGCCAGGACTTTGAGCGACCTCAATGCACCCGCGGCGTTATCGCGCCAACGCGCCGGCGCCTCTTGCGAGGCGTGTGTCATGACAAAGACGATGACAGCCGCGGTGGGGTCTTGCCTGGCGCTGCCCTAGCGCTGGCGCCAGGGCAGCCCCTCGGCCTTCCAGCCGGCCACTGCGCCACGATGGCCCTCGGCATCGACCGGTCCCTCGAACCCGTCCGCGATGTTGTAGACGTTCGGGAACCCGGCTGCCTGGGCGGCCTCGGCCGCTGCCAGGCTGCGCACGCCGCTGCGGCACAAGAAATAGATATGGTGCTCGGGCGTGAAGCCGACCTTCTTCAACTGATCCTCGAACCCGGCGTTGCGCTGCATCGTCGGATACACCTGCCACGGGATCAGCACGGCCTGCTTGGCGAGGGCCGCCAGGTCCGGCACGCCGACGAAATTCCACTCGACATCGGTCCGCACGTCCACAAGCTGCGCCTGCGGGTCGGCCTTCAGGGCTTCCCAGGTCTTCACCGGAGGGACATTCTCGACCATCTGACTCCACTACTCCGTCGCATGAGGACGCAATGACCGAGTTGTATCACGGCTCCGCCTGGCAGGACGACATGGCTGCCGCGATCGGCAACACGCCGCTGATCCGGCTGCGGGGCGCCTCGGAGGCGACCGGCTGCACGATCCTCGGCAAGGCCGAGTTCATGAATCCCGGCGGTTCGGTCAAGGACCGCGCCGGCCTCGCGATCATCACCGACGCCGAACGGCGCGGCACGCTCGCCCCCGGCGGCACGATCGTGGAGGGCACCGCCGGCAACACCGGCATCGGCCTGACGCTGGTCGGCAACGCGCGCGGCTATCGCTGCGTGATCGTCATGCCGGAGACCCAGAGCCGCGAGAAGATCGACTTCCTGCGCATGATCGGTGCCGATTTGCGCCTGGTGCCGGCGAAGCCGTATCGCGACCCCGGCAACTACGTCCATGTCTCCCGCCGAATGGCCGAGGAGACCGGCGCCGTCTGGGCCAACCAGTTTGACAATCTGGCCAACCGGGAGGGCCATCGCACCACCACCGGAGCAGAAATCTGGCGGCAGACCGGGGGGAAGATCGATGCGTTCACCTGCGCCTGCGGCACCGGCGGCACGCTGGCCGGCGTGGCGCTGGCGCTGAAGGCAGAGAACCCGGCGGTGCACATCGTGCTGGCCGATCCGGAGGGCAGCGGGCTGTACGGCTGGGTGAAGTCGAACGATCTGAGCATCAGCGGCAGCTCGATCACCGAGGGCATCGGCCAGTCGCGCGTCCCCGCCAACCTGGAAGGCGCGCCGATCGACGATGCCGTGAAGATCCAGGACGCCGAGGCCCTGCAGCACATCTACGACGTGCTGATCCATGAGGGGCTGTCGGTCGGCACCTCCTCGGGCATCAACATCGCGGCCGCTGTACGCGTGGCACGCGACCTCGGTCCCGGCCACACGATCGTGACGATCCTGTGCGACGGCGGGTCGCGCTACCAGTCGAAGCTGTTCAATCCCGAGTTCCTGCGGGGGAAGGGGCTGCCGGTGCCGCCCTGGATGGCCTGAGCGCGGCAGAGGCATTCTGCTGGAGTTGTCTCGCCGCGCTGATGCCTGGGGCAGGCTGGCCGGTGCTACGGCCGATCCCATGGATTGGCGATGGCCACGCCGCAGCCCTCGAAATCGACCACGTTGCGGGTGACGAGGGTAGCGCCCACGGATCGCGCGAACCTGCGTTCCGGGGCCAGCAACGCGCCTGCCGCTACCCCACCGCCCGGAACGTCACCACCAGCACGTCGCGGAACCCCGGGGCCGTAGGGTCGACCGGCGCCACCGGCGTCACCCCATGCATCACCCGGCTGTCGTCCACCAGCGCCGCATCCAACGGATCGGTCAGCGTGAAACTGCCCAGGGTGTGCCCCGCCAGGTCGTGGATCGAGGTCTCGCCGCTGCGGATGTTCTGCCGCCCGATCAGCAGCACGAGGACGAAGTCCACGCCGTCGCGGTGCATACCCTCGGGTGTCGGCAGGCCGGCCACGCCGCTGCTTGCCTCGATGCGGAACTGGTGCAGTTCCACGAACCAGCGCGGCGACGGCTTCAGCCGGTCGAACAGCGCGTGGCAGAAGCCCAGCACCGCGGTCATCGTGGCGCCGGCACCGATCGCCGGCAGCACCGGCTCGAACCACCGCTCGATCCCGCCGTTCAGCGTGTTGTAGTCGCGGCTC
>JARLIJ010000051.1 GCA_031291795.1 Acetobacteraceae bacterium
CGCCCGCCCCGCCGCCTTCGCCGCCGGCGCCTGATCCGGCGCCCCCAGTCCCGCCGCCATCACCGCCGACCCCGGAGCCTGCGGCAACGCCGTCGCAGCCAGCCGTGTTGCCGCCTACCCCGCAACCCGCCGAATTGCCGCCGCCTCCGGCGCCGTCGCCGCCTGCCCCGCCGCCGCCAGCCCAACCTTCTCCGGTTCAGCCCCAGGCTGTTCAACCCCAGACGATCCACCCGGCGGCGCCCGCGAAGTCGGCGCCGCCAGCTCCCTCGCCGCCGACCGCAGCGCCGCCGGCCGAGCTCGCCGAGACGCAGCAATCGGCCCCACCGGCGGCGCCCGTTCCGTTGGAGTTCAACCTAGGCGGCACCGACAGCGAGTCGAACGCGGTCGTCAAAGGCAAAGACGTCATCCCCGCCAGCGTCGACCAGCGGGTCCGCAACAAGCCCCCGATCTATCCTGAGGACGCCGTGCGCCGCGGCCAGCGTGGGGCCGTGCTGGTGCTGATCCACGTCTCGCCGGAAGGGCTGACGGCCGGCACCGATATCCTGCAGAGTTCGGGCGTTGCCTCGCTCGACCAGGCGGCGCTGGACGCGGTGAGGGGCTGGCGGTTCCTGCCGGCGGTCAAGGACGGCGCGCCGGTTGCCTTCGACATGCCGATGCGGTTCGTGTTCGAGTTCAACTGAGGGAGCCGGCGATGGTGCGGATCGATCGGGTGGTAACCCGGGGCGGCGACGCAGGAGAGACCTCGCTGGGCGACGGCGCGCGGGTACGCAAGGACAGTGCCCGCATCGCGGCGATCGGCGCGGTGGATGAGGCCAATGCGACGATCGGCCTGCTCCGGTTGCACGCGGACGGCGCGGTCGACGCGATGCTGGCGCGGGTGCAGAATGACCTGTTCGACCTCGGTGCCGATCTGTGCGTGCCGGGTGAGGGCGGCGACCGGCTGCGCCTGACCGACACACCGATGGTTCGGCTGGAGGCCGAGGTGGCCGCGATGAACGACACGCTGCCGCCGCTGACCAGCTTCATCCTGCCCGGCGGCAGCCCCGGTGCCGCCCATGCACACATGGCGCGCACCGTCGTGCGGCGGGCCGAACGCGCCGTGGCGGCGGTGGAGGGGCTCAATCCGGCGGTGTTGCGCTATCTTAACCGGCTGTCGGACCACCTGTTCGTCCTGGCGCGGGTGCTGAACGGCAACGGCGCCGGGGACGTGCTGTGGCTGCCGGGCGCCAACCGGTAGCGCGCCGCAGCGGCCGCTGCGTCATCGGCCCCAACGATGAAATCCCGGGAGTCCGGGCAACGGCGTCTTTCAGAGCTAATCCGGAATGATATGGTGGCGTGAACAGCCACCGCGGGGAGGCTGCCGCCTGTCTTGCATCGTCGTTCGAAAGAGCCCGCCAATGTCCGTCCGCCGCGCCTTCCTCGCCGCACTCGTCTTCACGACGCTTGCAGGTTGCGCCACGCCCCCTCGGCCCGAACCCGCCGCCGTCTCAGCCGCCAACGATAACGGGCGGTCCTACCGCCACATGCTCGACGATGCCCTGGCCAATCCCGCAGCGGCGGACTGGTCTGCGCTGCGGCGCGCCTACGCCGCCAGTCCCGCCTATGATCCCTTTGTCAGCGTCAAGCCCGATGGGCCCAACTCAACCGCTGCCCTGCGTCGCGGCGACTGGCAAACCGCTGCCTCGCTGGCCGAGGCGGCCGCAGCCGAAAACGCCATGGACCTGCGCGCCCACCTGAATGCCTACGTCGCCGACCGCCAGCTCGGCCGCATCGCAGCAGCGGAAACCCATCACGCGGTCGTCGTTGGCAGCATCCGCGCCATCCTCGGCACCGGCGACGGCACCACCCCGCAAACCGCCTTTCATGTGCTCGCCACGAGCGAGGAATATGTCCTGCTGGACACCATGGGCCTGAAGAGCCAGCGGCAGGCCCTCATCCGCCAAAACGGTCACGACTACGACCAGCTCACCGCTATTCACCAACCCGACGGCGCGCCACGGGTGGTGTTCTTCAACATCGACGTATCCTTTGCGCGGGAAAAGGCCGTCACCCTTGGCAGCGTGAAGCCCATCCGCCAAAACGACCTGCCCCGCCCGTGACCCGGGTTTCGCTGGCCTTCAGCGGCTGGACGGCGGAGAGACGGAGCACCCTCGCTCGCCACGGCTTCGCCTTCCCGCGCGCCGGAACGGGCACGCCGCCGGACTGCCGTGTGACGGCAGTTGCCGGCGACCGGGGCCTCAGTCGACGATGAACAGCTTCGCGCCGGTCTCGGTCGAGGAGCGGTGCGCGGCATCGCCGAAATCGGACACCTGGTAGCTGTTGCCTGGGGTCAGCACGAAGTGGCGTCCGTCGCGTAGTTCGGTGTGCAGCTCGCCTTCCAGCACGCAGACCACATGCCCGCGGTCGCACCAGTGGTCGGCGGTGTAGCCGGGCGAGTATTCCACCAGCCGCACCCGCAGGTCGCCCACCGAGACGGTACGCCACAGCGCATGGCCGGTGTCGCCGGGATGTTCGGTGGGGGGCACCTTCGACCAGTCGGTGACGGTGAACGGCATGGCAGGGAATTTCATCAAAGCCTCCAGACGCGATACGCCGGCAGCTTGTGCTCCCAGGCGCGGCGGTCTGTCACGCCGCTGCCGATACCGCCCGATTCGCCTCGGCCAGGATCTCGAACGACCGCAAGCGGGCGGTATGGTCGTAGATCTGGGCGGTCACCATCAGTTCGTCGGCCCCGGTGCGTGCCACGAAATCCTGCAGGCCGGTCCGGACCCGCTCCGGTCCGCCGACGATCGAGCAGGCCAGCGCGTTGTCCAGCATGGCCTTTGCGTAGGGGTCGAGCGTGGCCTCGAAATCCTGCACCGGCGCCGGCAGCTTGCCCGGCCGGCCGAGCCGCAGGTTGAGGAATGCCTGCTGGAGCGACGAAAACAGGCGCTGCGCCTCGGCATCGGTGCCGGCGGCGAACACGTTGACGCCGAGCATGACGTAGGGGGCGGCGAGGCGCGCGGAGGGGCGGAAGCGGTCGCGGTAGATGGCGATCGCCTCATGCATCTGGGCCGGCGCGAAATGCGAGGCGAACGCGTAGGGCAGTCCGAGCATCGCTGCGAGTTGGGCACCGTAGGTGCTGGAACCGAGGATCCAGGCCTCCACGGCAAGGCCGGCGCCGGGCACGGCCTGCAGCGCCTGGCCGGGGGCTGCCGGCTCGAAGTAGGACAGCAGTTCGATCACGTCCTGTGGGAAGCTCTCGCCATCGCTCGCCAGCGTGCGCCGCATGGCCCGCGCGGCGATGTGGTCGGATCCCGGCGCGCGTCCGAGGCCCAGGTCGATGCGGCCGGGATAGAGTGCCGCGAGGGTGCCGAACTGCTCCGCGATGAGCAGGGGTGCGTGGTTGGGCAGCATCACGCCGCCGGCGCCCAGGCGGATGGTGCGGGTGCCGTGCGCCACATGGGCGAGCGCCACAGCGGTAGCGGCGCTGGCGATGCCCACCATGTTGTGGTGTTCCGCCATCCAGTAGCGATGGAAGCCGCGTGTTTCGGCATACTCTGCGAGGTCGCGGGCGTTGCGCAGGGCCTGGCCGGCGTCACTGCCTTCGGCCACCGGGGCGAGATCGAGGACGGAAATCTGGGTCATGGACCTGATATAAGGCACCATCGGCCGCCGGGGAGGCGTTGATCGCGTCCGCCCAAGAAAGCAGCGAAATCTGCCCTCTAATCGCTCTAACTGCCAAAAAAAATGGCGACACACCGTGTGTGCCGCCAAGTTTAGGGAGGAAACGTCCAAGAAAGCGGCACACAATGTGCGCCACCGGTTTGGATATTGCATTGCACCATCCTGAGTGCAAGCGTCCTCGCACGAAAAATCAGCACAAATTTGTAGGCGAATGGTTGTGTTGCGGAAAGGCCACATGCCGACCAAAGTCTACCGGTGAGTACTTGATGGTACCATCAGTAAAAAATTCATTGACGAGCCCCCGAGGTTGCGGGACAAGCAGGCCACACCCGAACGGGGTGTCGCCAGGTTTGTCGCCAGGTTTAGGGAGCGAACACCAACCGCAGCGCAAACGCTGCCTGGCGCGCCGCACAGTCATGCGGCGCGCTTGTCGTTCGGGGTTCAGCCAGTCCTTTCAGCCAGACCTTCCAAGGCCATCGCCGGCCACGACCTTGCCCCACGGCGCCCCGCAACCATCTGGTCTGCATGAGTGATGTCGGCCCAACGAGCGACCTCCGCCGCACGACGCTGCGCTGCCCGTTCGACAACAGCTATGCCCGCCTGCCGGATCGCTTCTACGCGCGGCGCGACCCGACGCCCGTGGCCGAACCCCGGCTGGTGCGGCTGAATGTCGCGCTGGCCGAACGCCTCGGCCTCGATCCCGCCGCGCTGGCCAGCCCCGAAGGCATCGCGATCCTCGCCGGCAACCGCGTGCCGGAGGGCGCCGCACCGCTGGCACTTGCCTATGCCGGCCACCAGTTCGGCCATTTCTCCCCCCAGCTCGGCGACGGCCGCGCGATCCTGCTGGGCGAAATCGTCGCCCCCGATGGGGCACGCTTCGACATCCAGCTCAAAGGCTCCGGCCCCACGCCATTCTCCCGCAACGGCGACGGCCGCGCCGCACTCGGCCCTGTCCTGCGCGAATACCTCATCAGCGAGGCCATGGCCGCCTTCGGCATCCCCACCACCCGCAGCCTGGCGGCGGTGACCACCGGCGAGACGGTGCGGCGTGAAACCCGGCTGCCCGGCGCGGTGCTGACCCGGATCGCCACCAGTCATATCCGTGTCGGCACCTTCCAGTATTTCGCCGCCCGCGGCGACACCGAGGCGGTGCGTGTGCTGGCCGACCACGCCATCGCCCGCCACTATCCGGACGCCGCGGCCGCGACCCAGCCATACCGAACCCTGCTCGACGGAGTGGTGGCGCGGCAGGCCGATCTCGTGGCGCGCTGGCTGCTGGTCGGCTTCATCCATGGCGTGATGAACACCGACAACACCGCGGTCTCCGGCGAGACGATCGACTACGGTCCGTGCGCCTTCATGGATGCCTACGATCCAGCCACGGTGTTCAGCTCGATCGACGATTACAGCCGCTACGCCTACGGCAACCAGCCGGGGATCGCGCACTGGAACCTCGTGCGGCTGGCGGAGGCGCTGTTGCCGCTGCTGGGTGCGGACGAGGCGTCGGCACTCGCCGCGGCCGAGGCAGCGCTCGGCGCATTCGGCCCGCGGTTCGAGGCGGCCTGGATCGGTGGCCTGCGCCACAAGATCGGCCTGGCGAACGAGCGCGAGGGGGATGGCGCGCTGGTCCAGGGCCTGCTGGAGGCGATGAAAGCCAACGGCGCCGACTTCACGCTGACGTTCCGCCGGCTGTGCGAGGCCGCGGCGGGTTCGGCCGGCGACGCAGGCGTCCGGGCGTTGTTCGCGGACGGCACGGCGTATGATTCGTGGGCGGCCGGCTGGCGCCACCGGCTGCAGGACGAACCCGCCGAACCGGCGGTCCGCGCCGCGGCCATGCGGGCGGTCAACCCGGCCGTCATCCCGCGCAACCATCGCGTCGAGGCGGCCCTGGCGGCGGCGGTGGAGCACCAGGATTTCGGGCCGTTCGACGCGCTGCTCGATGCCGTGTCGCGGCCATTCGAGGACCGCCCCGGCCTGGAACGCTACACCGAACCGCCGGGGCCCGAGGAGCGCGTCTGCCAGACCTTCTGCGGCACCTGAGCGGCTGACGGGCGCGGCCCGTGACGCCCGACGGATAGAACCCGGCGGGGCGCAGACACGCCCGGTTCGTGACAGTCGCCTGAAGAATTCATACCGGAACGTACCAGCCCCTGCCGCGTTGGGGTGGAGTATGACAACGCAGGACAGTCCCGATCGCATCGGCGACCGCCGGAGCAGGCTGCTCGCCGCCCTCACCGCCATGGTGCCTGCGATGCAGGCCCGTGCCGTACTGCTCGACCGCAGCGGAGACTTTCCCACGGCTGATCGGGCGCGGCACGCTGGCGGAGCTGCTGTTCCGCGATCTCGCGACCTATCTGCGGCAGCCGGCGGTGGCGGAATGACCCGCACTGCGGATGTGCTTGCGCGCATGCAGGCCCTGCCGTTCGCGGGGGTGGATGCGATCGCGCCGGGCACCAGCCTGATCCTGGCGCCGCATCCGGATGATGAGAGCCTGGGCTGCGGCGGGCTGATCGCAGCGCTTTGCGCCGCCGGGCGTCCGCCGTTGGTGGTCGCGGTGACCGACGGCGCGGGATCGCACCCGCATTCCGTCCGCTACCCGCCCGCGCGGCTGGCCGCCTTGCGGGCGGAGGAACTGCGTGCCGCCACTGCAATCCTGGGGCTCCATTCCGAGAGGGTGACATTCCTGGGGCTGCCGGATACCAGCGCGCCCAGCGAGGGCCCGAAATTTATGCGGGCCGTCGCGGCAATCGAGGCGATGGCGCGAGCACAGGCTGTGACGACGATCTTCACGACGTGGCGGCACGACCCGCACGGCGACCACCAGGCGGTGGCGGCGATCGGGGCGGCCGCGGCCAGTGGCGCACGCCTGCGGCTGTACCCGGTCTGGGGCTGGCTCCTGCCGGCGGAGCAGGATTTGCCGGTCGAAGCGGTCGCTGGCAGGCGCCTTGATATCACAGGTCTGCTGCCGTTGAAGCGGCGTGCAATCGCTGCCCACGCCTCCCAATATTCCAACCTGATTGCCGACGATCCGAAAGCATTTCGCCTGCCGACCGACCTGCTGGCCGTGGTCGACCGGCCATTCGAGGTTTTTTTGCAGCCATGAGCGCGCAGACATCCATTCCCCCGGACTATTTCGATGCGCTCTACGCGCAGGACGCCGATCCCTGGCGGTTCGCCAGCAGCGACTACGAGAGGGCGAAATATGCCGCCACCCTGGCGGCCCTGCCGATGGCGCGATGTGATGCGGCCTTCGAAGTGGGCTGCTCGATCGGCGTGCTGACGCGGCAGCTGGCGGAACGATGCAGCACGCTGCTCGCAGTGGATGTGGCGGAAGCGGCGCTTGCGCAAGCGCGCCGGCGGTGTGCCGGACTGGACCGCGTGACGGTGCAGCGGATGCGCATCCCGGGGGAATGGCCGGACCGGCAGTTCGACCTGATCGTGCTGTCGGAGGTGCTGTACTACCTCTCGCCGATCGATGTCGTGCGGACGGCGGCGCGCACGCAGGCGAGCCTGGCGCCAGGGGGGACCGTGCTGCTGGTGCATTACACGCTGCCGATGGACTACCCCTGCGACGGGAACGAGGCGTCGGAGATCTTCATCGCAACCAGCGGACTGGCGGTTATTCGGCAGCGGCGCGAAGCGCAGTATCGGCTGGATCTGCTGCAGGCGTAGCGGTCCGCCCCGCGCCAGCCTGTCACGCACCCGCTGGACGCGGGCAGTCTGCACCCGCAGCGCGGCGAGCGGAACGGGCCGGCGTTGCAGGATCGGGCTCGGCGCTTCGACCGCGGCCCAGGCGGCCGAAACAGGGGTGGCTGAGGGCATGCCCGACCGCCTCCGCCGGCAGCCGAAGCCGCACGGCGAGGCGGGCTACGGGGCCGCCGTCGATTCTGGGTTCAATCCGGGAACCCACGATGCGCACAGGCGGGGGGACGTCGGACGGGGGTCGCGCAAGGTGGGGGAACGCCTGTCGATCGGGGGAGCCATGAGCGGGAAGCCGAACGGCCGGCATGCGGGCTGGGTTCAGACACAAATCCGCGGGCGGGGCCGATCGGACGACAGACCGGTCCGGCGGCGGCGCGGCCGTGCGGCGGGACGACCCGACGGCAGCCGACCTTCGACGGCACGCCCCAACGACGGCACGCCCCACCGGCAGGTCAGCCGAACGCCAGGATTGGCCAACCGGCCCCGCGACAGACCAGCTCAGGTCAGCAGGCCGGCCGCCATGGCGTAGCCGCGGCGGCGGGACGGCGGCAGCGTGTGGCGACCGGCGACACGCTCCATCAACATGCGCGCGTCCTCGGTCAGTCCGGCCTTCAGCGCGGCGTCGAGGTAGAGCTGTTCCAGCACGTCCTGCTGCGCATGGCTGCCGCCGAGGCGGTACATCTCGCCCAACACCGGCCGCATCAGTGCGACCGCCGCGGCATGGCGGCCCTGGCCATGCGCCAGCACCGCCTCGGTGACCGGCAGCGCGACCTCGGCAGTCAGCCGGACCGCCCAGCGTTCGGCGTTCTCCGACCCGTGGGCGAAGGCGCGCATCGCCTCCAGCATGCGTCGGGCCGCTGCCTCCCGCCCGGTGGCGGCCAGCGCCATCATCCAGTGCGGCAGCGTGAAGCCGGACAGGCAGTCGCCGATGCGGGCCTCGGCCTTGTCCGCCAGCTCCTCCCACCGGTTGCCGACATCGACGCCGTGGCGCCCCAGCCGGAACAGCATCGAGGCCGCGTTCTGCACGTCGATGTAAAGGTCCGGCATCGCCTGGGTCAGGGGCGAGGCCAGGTCGCGGAAGCCGGTGTCGTACAGCGTCAGCACGCCGGCGGTGTCGCCGCGCTCCAGGTGGTACAGCGCGGCATGCCAGGACAAATGGTGCCGCAGGTTGTTGCGGTCGGCCCAGTTCGGCTGAAGGGCCTCGATCCAGGCGATGCCCTCGCTGCGGCGGCCCTGCATTTCCAGGACATGCGCCACGCCATGCGCCGCCCAGGGGTCGCCGGGGTCGCGGCGGATGGCGTCCCGGCCGGCCGCCTCGGCTTCGGTGTAGGAACCGCATTCCTCATGCGCGAAGCAGCGGCAGGCCAGCAGCGAGGGGTAGCCCGCATCCGCGTCGCTCCAATGCGGCTGGACCGCCAGCACCGAGACCAGCATCGCATCCGGCCGTCCCAGCCAGAAATTGACGAAATGCGCCAGCCGGAAGGCCAGCAGGTCGCGCGGATGCGCTGCCAGGATCTGGTCCCACACCTCCACCGCGCGGTCGGGCTCGCCATCGACCCAGGCGTCGAGCGCGGCGGCATGGGCGCGCTCGCGTTCGGTGCCGTGGGTGGTGAGGCGCCAGGCCTCCTCCGACGCCGTGCGGGCGACCGGCAGCGCGGCCTGCTTGAAGCTCATGAGGGTGAAATAGCCACGCAGGCAGTGCGCCATGCCGCAATCCGGATCCAGCACGAACAGCGCCTCCATGCGCTGCTGCAGATCGGCGCGGTAGCCGGTGAAGCCCTCGATGACGTGATCACAGGCGCGCACCGCCGCCTCCGACGCGGCCGTCACGTCCAGCCCGCGGACATCCTGGTACATGGTCGGTTCCCTCTCCGAAGCAGTCCTGGCGGTTGGACCAGGCTACGGCGCGGGCGTTACGCGGGCGAGAGCGAAACCGTGGCCACACCCTGGCGGATCATGCCGAGATATTGCGCCGCGGCCTGCGACAGGTCGACGACCCGCCGGGAGGAATAGAGCCGGTCGGTGACCACCACGACCACGGAGCGGCCGGTGCCGGCGAGCGTGACGCGCACGCGCGTGCCGAACGGCAACCAGGGATGGGCCGCAGTCAGTTCGGTCTGGTCGAACCGGGTGCCTGCGGCGGTACGGCGGCCATTATGGGCCTTCCCGTAATATGAGGCGACACCGGTTTCCCCCGTCCAGTCGGCCTCGGCCTCCTCGGTCGCGGGCACGGCGTCCTCCGCCGAGGCCGTGACGTGGTGGGCCATCCTTGGGTGCGAATGCAGCCGCTTGGCGTGCGCCGTGGGCACCCATGCCAGAATCGAAACGAGAGCAAGCCAGGCTCGCGGCGAATGGAAACGGATCATCGTCCACACCCTGAAGGAGTGAAGCCAATAAAGAATGAATCCGGTATGGGTGATCGTCGAATGGCACAATAGCGCCCTATCAACACCATCGAAACGAAGGGTGTTGTCTTACGGGCGTCCACTAAGCAAGTGAACTTACGGCATTTTTCAGTGCCGACGGTTGGTGTTGCCCAGCTCATGACATTTATCTACCTGGGACTAGATTGTCTTGGCAACCCCTAACCGAATAACGGCGCCCGGATCCCCCCGGCAGTGGACAGACCACGGCGCGGCGGAGGACGGTGCGCGCCCCATGATTCCCACCCTCCTCACCGCCGTCCTCGGCATCTTCGCGGCCTCCATCCTGCGCGGCTTCACCGGCTTCGGCTTCGGTCTGGCAGCGGTTCCGCTGCTCAGCCTGGCGCTGCCCCCGGCCCAGGTCGTGCCGCTGGTGGTGGTGCTGCAGGCCATCGTCGGCGTGGCCGGTGTGGGCAGCGCCTGGCCGCTGTGCGACTGGCGCGCGGTCCGCCGCCTCACCCCCGGCCTGATCGTCGGCATCCCGCTCGGACTGATCGTCCTGACCGGCTTCGAACCCAACCAGGTGCGCCTGGTGATCGGAGTGATGATCGCGGCCTCGGTTGTCGTGCTGTGGCGCGGGCTGCGGCTGCCGCCCAACCCATCCCCCGGCATCACGCTGGGAGTCGGGCTGGTGTCGGGCGTGATGAGCGGGCTGTCCTCCATGGGCGGCCCGCCGATTGTGGTCTACCTGCTGGCGCTGGCGCACTCGGCGGCGCGGGTGCGTGCCACCTCCATCATCTACTTCCTGCTCTCCGCCCTGCTGTCGCTGGTCCCGATGACCTGGCGCGGCCTGATCGGGCAGGAGGTGCTGATCTGGGCCGTCGCCTGCGTCCCGGTGCTGTTCGGCGGCTCCTGGATCGGAACATGGGGATTCCGCCACGCGCAGCCGCACCACCATCGCACGACGGCGCTGGTGGTGCTGACACTGTTGTCGGCGGTGCTGATCGCGCGGGCGGTGGCAGTCTGACGCGACGGCTCAGAACGCCAGCCAACCGAACAGCAGGAACGTGTTGTTGGCGCCGGCGTTGCGTCCGCTGCCGTCGTAATTGCTGCTGCTGCCGTTGAACTGCGTGTAGGCGATGTATTGCGCACCGAGCTTTACGTTGGCCCAGGGGGCGCCCCAGGAGTCGGCCTTGCCGAAGGGCACCCAGTCGGCCTCCACGATGAAGGCATTGGAGTTCGGCTTGCTATTGGCGCTGCCGGTCAGTTCGCCGGGGCCATAGGACAGCGGGTTGGCCGGCCCCCAGGTCTTCTGCCAGCCCAGCGTCACGCCATAGGTGTTCTGGTACCAGTAGGCCACGTTGGCGCGGATCTGGTTCAGGCTGTAGGTC
>JARLIJ010000291.1 GCA_031291795.1 Acetobacteraceae bacterium
GGATTTCGCGGATCATGAGGCTGATTTTCCGGAGGCTAAACCTTGCTCCCCCTCCCCTGGAGGGCTTGGTCCGCTCTGCGGCCCAAGCCCTCAAGGGGAGGGGGAGGATTTGCTTGGTCTACTCTGCCGCGACGCGGGATTGCCAGGCACCGGGTCCCGGCACCGGCAATCCCAGGTTCTCCCGCAACGTCGCCCCGGCATACTCCGTCCGGTACAGCCCCCGCCGTTGCAGTTCGGGCACCACAAACTTCACGAAATCCTCGAACGAGCCGGGCATATGCGTGCCGGCCACGACGAATCCGTCGCAGGCCCTCGCTTCGAACCACTGCTCCAGCCGATCGGCGATGTCGCGGCCGCTGCCGACCATCGCCTCGCGCGGGCGGCCGCGGCGGGTCACCTCCAGGAAGTCGCGCACGGTCGGGTTGCGGCCGGTGGCCTGCATCACCCGGTCGCGCATCGCCTGCATGCCGGACATCCCGCCCAGTTCCTCGTCGCTGAATGCCTCGTCCATCGCCTTGGTCTTGAAGTCGAAGTTCAGCGCCTCGGACAGCAAGGACAGCCCGTCCACCTCACGATACAGGCTGTCGATCAGCGCCATCTTGTCCTCGGCCTCGGTGCGGGTCTCGGCCACCACCGGGTAGGCGATGGTGTTCACCGTCACCTGGTCCGGATCGCGCCCCAACCGCGCGACCTCGGTCTTGAACTCGGCGTATTGCCGCTTCCCGTCCGCCAGGTCCGGGTAGCCGACGAACACCGTCTCGGCCCAGCGCGCCGCGAACCGCTTGCCGCGCCCGCTGGAGCCGGCCTGGATCACCACCGGATGGCCCTGCGGCGAGCGCGGCACCGTGAACGTGCCCGACGAATTCAGGAACTTCCCCTTGAACTCCAGCCGATGGACCTTCTCGGGATGAGCGAACAGGCCGGACGGCTTGTCGCAGACGATCGCCCCATCCTCCCAGCTGTCCCAGCAGCGCAGCACGATCTCCATGAACTCGTCGGCGCGGTCGTAGCGCAGATCGTGGTCCATATGGACCTCGCGGCCCATGTTGTGCGCCTCGGCATCGTTGACCGAGGTCACGACGTTCCAGGCCGCGCGCCCGCCGATCATGTGGTCCACGGTCTGGAACCGGCGCGCGACGTCGAACGGCTCGTAATAGGTGGTCGAGGCGGTCGAGCCGATGCCGAGGTATTGCGTGCCGAACCCCATCGCCATCATGGTCGCGACCGGGTCGAGCTTGACCACGCGCACGCCGTTGGCGACCACTTCGGCCGGGTTGCCGCCGTAGATGTCGGGCATCGCCAGGCGGTCGTCGAAGAACGCCATCTGGAATTTGCCCGCCTCCAGCACCTGGCCGATGTGCTGGTAATACGCGGCGGTGGTGAAGTCGGAGCGCGCCTCGGGGTGGCGCCAGGCGCTGGCCAGGGTGGTGCAGTTCTGGGCTTGCAGGAACCCGACCATGACCATCTGGCGCATTGCTTCGCTCCATTTATGTGCGGCGGCCGAGGTCCCGCCGGACTGTCTCGATCACGTCGTCCCACCCCCCCGGACGCGATTGGCGATAGAGGCGCATCGTCGGGTACCAGGGGCTGTCGCTTGCCGACAGATTCCACCGATAGTCGCTACTGTATGGTAGCAGCAGCCAGACAGGAAGACCCAGCGCGCCCGCTAGGTGCGCTGCCGAGGTATCGATGCTGACGACCAGGTCCATTTGCATCATCAGCGCCGCGGTATCCCCGAAGTCGCCGAGCGTGGGCCGGCGCAGCCAGGGCATGGCAGCGGCGGCGACCAGGTCGCCCTCGCGCAGGTCCGGCTGCAACAACACGAAGGTGGTGTCTGGTACGGCAAGCAGCGGGGCGAGCCGCTCCAAGGCGATCCCGCGGCGATAGTCGTGCGGATGCTGCTTGTTGCCGGAACACACCAACCCGATCCGCCGCCCGGCCGCGGGCCCCAGCCAGGCTTGCCAGCGCGCCAGCCGTGCCGGGGGCGCGGCGAGATACGGCACCCGTGCCGGGATCGACTGCGGCGTGGTACCGAAGATCAGCGGCAGGCTGAGCAGCGGCAGACCCAGGTCGCACTCCGGTGCGGGATCGTCCAGCCCGACCACCCGGCGCACGCCCGGCAGTGCATCACCGAGCGGACACAGCTCGTCCGGCAGTTCCAGCACCACGTCGACCCCGGCCTCGGCCAGCAGCGGGGCGTAGCGGAGGTATTGGAGGACGTCTCCCCTGCCCTGCTCGCTCATCAGCAGCACGTGCCGGCCTTCCAGCAGCGTGTCGGGCTGCCATTTCGGCAGCGCCGGCCGACGGTCGAAATTGCATGCGAGGTCGGCCATGCGCCGGCGCGCCTCGAACAGCCGCCAGCCTTCTGCCATCGCACCGGCGACCGCTGGCCCCTGGGCGAGCAGCGCAAGGCTGAGGGAGAACGCGGTCTCCGCGCTGTCCGGCCGCAGGGCCAGGGCGGTGCGGTACGCCGCCACGGCCTCCTCCAGCCGGTCATGGGCCACCAGCGTGTTGCCGAGGTTGTTGAGCGCTTCGGCAAAGTCCGGCCGTTCGCCGATCGCCTCACGATAGAACGCCTCGGCGGCGTCCAGTTCGTCGCACCCAAGCGCGTGGTTGCCGCAGGTGAGCAGGGCGGCGCAGAGGGCATGGCGGGCCTCGGTCAGCGCCGGTTGCAGGTCGAGCGCGCGGCGCAGGACGGGCAGCGCCTCCACCGCGCGGTTCTGTTCCAGCAGCAGCGAGCCGGCGTTGCACAGCGCCACCGCCAGATCCGGCTGCACTGCCAGCGCCTCATTGAACCGGCGCTGCGCCTCCTCGTGCAGCCCCACCGCTCGCAACACGCCACCCAGATCGTTCAGCACCTCCCCGCTTGGATGCCGCGCCGCCACGTCGGCGAGCATCGCAACCGCCTCGGCGCCGCGGCCCTGGCGCAGCAGGGCGAACCCGAGTTCGCGCAGCGCGTCCAGGTCGTCGAGATTCCGGTCGAGGCGCGCGCGGCAGGCGGCAGCTTCGTCCCCGGCAGCCGCGAGGTCCGCCATAAGCCGGCTAGAACTGGTAGCGGCGCAATCCGCCATCGACCGGGATCACCGTGCCGGTGACGTAGCGGGCGAGCGGCGAGGCCAGCCAGACCGCCATCACCGCCAGGTCCTCCGGTTCGCCCCAGTAACGGACGGGGATTTCGGTTTCGGCGAAGTGGCGGCGGTAGTCTTCGGGGTAGTTGCGGCGGATCTGTTCGCTCATGATCCGGCCGGGCGGGATCGAGTTGATCGTGATGCCGTACTGCCCGACTTCGCGCGACAGGCCCTTGGCCCAGGCATGGATGCCGGCCTTGGCGGCGAAGGCGGCGTTCAGGTGCTCCGGCTCGCTTTTGCCGGTGATGTTGATGATGCGGCCCCAGCGATGCTCGATCATGGTCGGCAGCAGGGCATGGGTCAGCTGGCGGGGGCGGTCGAAATTGAGCGTCATCGCCTCGACCCAGCGCTCTTCCGGGGCGTCAATCGGCAGCACGCGGCTGCCGCCGGCGTTGTTGACCAGGATGTCGACGCGCCCGAGCGCCGAGAGGGCGGCGTCGCGGATGGCGGCGGCGGCGTCGGGGGCCATGATGTCCTGGGCCAGCAGGACGGGCCGCGGATGGCCGGCGGCGGCGACTTCCTCGGCCATGGTTTCCATCAGATCGAGCCGGCGGGCAACGCCGACGACGCGCACGCCCTCGGCAGCGAGCGCCTTCGCGATGGCGCGGCCGATCCCCATGCTGGCGCCGGTCACCACGGCGATCTTGTCGCGAAGCTGCAGGTCCATGCGTTGTCTTCCTCCCTATGGGTGCCAGGCGGCCAGGTCGCGCCGCACCGCCGCTATGACCGCGTCCCAGTCGCCTGGTTGCGGCTGGCGGTAGAGCTTCATCGTCGGATACCACGGCGTGTCGGCGGCGTGGAGCCGCCAGCGGAAGTCCGGCGCGAAGGCCAGCAGCGTCCAGACCGGGCGTCCGAGCGCTGCGGCGAGATGGGCGACGCCGGTGTCGGCGGCGATCACCAGGTCGAGTTGCCGGATCAGCGCGCCGGTATCGGCGAAGTCGCGCAACAGCGGGCCGGGCAGGCACAGCGCCGACGGCGGCGGCACGTCAGTCTCCCGCAACGCCGGGTTCAGCAACACGAAGCGGCAGCCTGGCAGGTCGAACAGCGGCGCGAACCGGGCGAGCGGGACGGAGCGCAGGCGGTCCCGGCCATGCCGGTAATCGCCGCTGACGTTCAGGCCGATGCGCAATCCCTCGGCCGGTCCCAGCCAGTCCTGCCAGGCGTCGCGGCGGTCGGGCGGCACGTGCAGGTACGGCACCGGCAGCGGCAACCGGACGGGGTCGTAGCCGAGGCACAGCGGCAGGCTCATCATCGGCAGCAGCAGGTCGCAGTCGGGGGCCGGCTCTTCCGGCACGACAACGGCGGCAATGCCGGGCACGCCGCCGACCATCGCGCGCAGCACCGGCGGCACTTCCAGCACGACGCGGGCGGCGCGGCGGGCCAGCAGCGGGGCCAGGCGCAGGTACTGGATCGTGTCCCCCACGCCCTGTTCGGCCATCAGCAGCACGCGGCGGCCGGCGACGTCCTGGCCGGCCTCCCAGCGCGGCAGCTCCGGCCGGCGTTCGGTGTCCGGCGAGGGGGTCTGCCGGCGGATTTCGTAGCGCCGCCAGCCTTCCTCGGTCTCGCCGATCAGAAGCAGGGCGCAGGCCAGAGCGAAGTGGCTGTTGGTGTCGTCGGGGTTCAGCACCAGGGCGGTGCGCAGCAGGCCGATCGCCTCCTCCAGCCGGTTCTGCGCGACCAGCGCCTGCCCGAGATTGCCGATCGCGTCGGCGTAGCTGGGAAGCACCGCGATCGCCTGGCGATACACGCGTTCGGCGTCGCGCAGCCGCTCATGCGCCAGCAGGGCGTTGCCGTGCGACAACAGCGCATCGCCGAGCGCACGACGGGCGGCAAGGAGGCCGGGCTGCAGCGCCAGGGCGTGGCGGAAGTCGGCCTCGGCGGCTTCGATGTCCGCGGCGTCGACCGTCGGACGGGCAAGCCGCGCCGTGCCGCGGGCGAGGCAGGCCTCGGCGGTATCCTGGTCCGTCATGTCCCCGAAACCGGCAGCGCGTGTCCGTTCGATCGCCCCGGTCCTAGCGCCCCTTCCAGACTGGCTTGCGCTTCTCGAAGAAGGCGGCGCGGGCTTCGCGGGCGTCTTCCGAGTGCGACAGCGCCTCGGTCATGCCCTGCTCGAAGCGATAGCCGTCGCGCGGCGGCATGTGCATCGTCGTGTTCATCGACTGCTTGGCATAGCGCATGGCGAGTGGGCTCTTGGACGCGATCTCCGTCGCGATCTTCATCGCCTCGGGCATGAGCTGCTCCAGCGGCACGGCGCATTCGATGACGCCGGTGCGGTACAGCTCCTCGGCCGGCACGCGCCAGCCGGTGTAGAACATCCGCCGCGCGCGGGAGCGGCCGAAGAACTGCTGCAGCATCGCCGCTCCACCCATCAGGCCGATATCGATCTCCGGCATGCCGAACACCGCATTGTCGGAGGCGAGGATGATGTCGCAGGCGGCGACCAGGCCGAAGCCGGCGCCCAAGGCCGGGCCATTGACCGCGCAGATCACCGGCCTGGCGCATTCGTGGATGGCGTTGAACATTTCCCGCACGTAGCGATTGAACGCCCAGTATTCGCCGGGCGTATCGCCTTTCGGCCGCGCCTTCATGTCGGCGCCGGCGGAGAACATCTTGCCCGTGCCGGTCAGGATCGCGACGCGCACGTCGTCGCGGTCGGTGAAGCTGTCGAACGCGGCCGTGATCTCTTCGCGGAAGGCAGTGTCCTGCGCGTTGACCGGCGGGCGGTCCATGACGACGGTGGCGATGTAGTCCTGCACGGTGAGCTTGAGCGATCCGGCCATGACGTTTCCTCAGTTTGGTGTTCATCCCGCTCTGCCATAGGTTGCAGGCAGGGTCCAGAATGCCCAAGGGCCGCAAAAGCCAGGGAGGCGCCGCCCGTGTCCATCTTCGAACAGCACCTCGACCGCAACCCGGCCAATCATGTGCCGCTGTCCCCGGTGTCGTTCCTGCTGCGGGCAGCGCGGATCTACGGCTCCCGCGTCGCGGTGATCGATGGCGCGCGGCGCATTACCTACGCCCAGTTCCTGGAGCGGGCGCGCCGTCTGGCCTCGTCGCTGGCGGCGACGGGCGTGGGCGTCGGGGACACCGTTGCGATCATGGCGCCGAACACGCCAGAAATGCTGGAAGCCCACTACGCGGTGCCGATGCTCGGGGCGGTGCTGTGCGCCATCAACATTCGGCTGGATGCCGCAGCGATCGAGTTCATCCTGCGGCACTCGGAAGCCAAGGTCGTGCTGACCGACCGCGCGTTCGCATCGGTGATGGCGCAGGCGGTCGACGGCCTGGGACTGCTGGTGGTGGATATCGACGATCCGCAGGCCACGGGCGGAGAACGCATGGACGGACCACGCCCGGCCACCTCGGTCGACTACGAGGCGTTGCTGGCCGCCGGAGATCCCACCCATCCGGTACGGCTGCCGGATGACGAGTGGCAGGCGATCGCGCTGAACTACACCTCGGGCACCACGGGCAACCCGAAAGGCGTGGTGGTGCATCATCGCGGCGCCTACCTCAACGCCTGCGCCAACGCGCTGACCTTCGGGCTGTCGCCGCGCAGCGTCTACTTGTGGACGCTGCCGATGTTCCACTGCAACGGCTGGACCTACACCTGGGCGGTGACGCTGGCGGGCGGCACGCATGTCTGCCTGCGCCGGGTCGATCCGGCGGAGATCTTCGCCGCCATCGCCACCCATGGCGTGACGCATATGTGCGGCGCCCCGGTGGTCCTTTCGATGCTGATCCATGCAC
>JARLIJ010000292.1 GCA_031291795.1 Acetobacteraceae bacterium
CGCAGCTTGATCAGCACGGTGCGCTTGTCGTCGGAAACGGTGTAGCCCTCCGCCATCTGCGGCTTGGCTTCCAGCTTCGAATTGCACGCGAACAGCGTGTCGTAGATCGCGTAGGCGTGGTTCTCGGTGACCGAGGCGGTGGTCCAGATCGGGTCCAGGCTGGTCAGGTTGGCCTGCGGGACGAATTTCAGCGTGGTGGCTGCGGTCGATTGACCGATGGCAATCCGCGGCAAGGCTGCGGCGACGGTGGCGGCGCCACCCAGTTGCAAAACCGACCGACGCTTCATCCCGCCATCTCCTGCTCAGGTGGCCGCACAGTGCCCGCCTGCCCTGCCGCTCGCAAGCCACAGGCCGCTCGCAAGCCGTTGACGAGGCCTGGCCGCTGTTTCAGCCTGCCCGCAGAAACCGGGGAGACCACGAGAATGGCCAGCGACTACACGGTCGGCGACCTGGTTGCCGAGTTCCTTGCCGCCTGCGGGGTCACCACGGCGTTCGGCATCGCCTCGGTGCACAACATTCCGATGCTGGATGCGATCGGCCGGCGCAACACGATCCGTTTCATGATGGCCCGCGGCGAGTTGGGCGGCGCGCACATGGCCGATGGCTATGCGCGGGTGTCGGGCGGGTTGGGCGTGATCTTCTCGTCGACCGGGCCAGGCGCGGCGAACGCCGTGGGCGGGCTGATCGAGGCGCGCTTTGCCGGTTCCCCCGTGCTGCACATCACCGGCCAGACCGCCACCAGGCACGTGGATCGCGAGATGGGCGCGGTGCACGACGCGTTCGACCAGCTCGGCATGCTGGGGTCGGTGTGCAAAGCCGCCTATCGCGTGCGCTCGGCGCAGCAGGCGCTGGGTGTGCTGACCCGCGCGGCCACCGAGGCGCTGAGCGCACCGATGGGCCCGGTGAGCGTGGAAATACCGATCGACCTGCAGCGCGTGCAGATCGAGCGGCCGGCGATGCTGGACAATTTCGTGCTGCCACTGCCGCCGCCGCGCGTGCCGACGGCCGCGGAGCTCGATGAGCTGGCAGCCCGCGTGCTGGCGGCGAAACGGCCGCTGCTGTGGCTGGGCAACGGGGCAAAAGGCGCGGGCCGCGCGGCAGCCAAACTGCTCAACCTGGGCTTCGGCATCGTCAGCAGCTTCAACGGCCGTGGGACAGTGCCCGAGGATCATCCGCGCAACCTCGGTGCGCTGATTGGCAACGGCATGAAGACCATCACCGACTTCTACGAGACGGTGGATCTGTGCCTGGTGGTGGGCTGCCGCCTGCGCGGGCATGAGACCGGCGATTGCGCCTTGAAGCTGCCGACGAACATCGTGCAGGTCGATACCGATCCGGCGGCGAACGGGCGGACCTATGCCAGCAGCTATTTCGTCGCCGGCGATGCCGCCGCCACGCTCGATGGCCTGCTGTCGCGCATCGAGGGCAAGCTTGCCGTCGCCCCCGGCTACACCGACGAATTCGCCGCGCTGAAGCGGACCGCCCAGCAGGAATTCCTCGGCACGCTCGGCCTCTACGGCACGTTCAGCGCGCAATTGCGCCAGGCGATGCCGCGCGACGCGATCTGGGTGCGCGACGTGACGCAGAACAACACCACCTGGGGCAACCGCATCTTCCCGCTGAACGACCCGCACCAGAACGTCTATCCGGTGGGCGCCGGCATCGGCCAGGGCCTGCAGCTGGGCATCGGCGCGGCGGCCGCTTCAGGCGACCGGCGCACGGTGGTGATGACCGGCGATGGCGGGTTCTTCCTGAACGTGGGCGAGCTGTGGACCGCGGTGCAGGAGAAACTGGACCTGACCGTGGTGGTGATGAACGACCGCGGCTACGGCGTGATCAAGCGCATCCAGGACGCGACGCAGCAGGGCCGCCGGTTCTTCGCCGACCTGCAGGGACCGGACCTGGAGAGATTGGCGGCGCTGTCGGACATCCCGTTCTTCCGCTGCACCAGCGCCGACACATTCGGCGCGACGGTCAGCCGCGCGCTGGAGATCCGCGGCCTGACGCTGGTGGAGGTCGACATGAACGCGGTCGGCGAGTTCCCGCCCTATTACCCGTTCAACCGGCGGGCGGCGTAGGGGCAGGCGTTTCATCTGTAGCGATATAGCCGGCGAACCACCCACGCCGTAATCCACCGGGTCGCGCCGGCCCGCGCCTTGTGTGGTAGGACGGGCCATGCGCAAGATCGAATCGACTGTGGCCGCCCGATGATCCATGCCGCGTTCGGCCTGCTCGTCCTGCTGTTCATTGCCCTGCTGTGCAGCGAGGCGCCGCGCCGCATCCCGTGGCGGACCGTCATCAGCGGCGTCTTGTTGCAGCTGATATTCGCCGGGCTGTTCCTGGGCATCCCGGCCATGGCGCGCGCCATGTTCGTGCTGAACGATGCCGCCACCGCCTTGCACGATGCGACAGTGGTGGGCACGCGCTTCGTGTTCGGATATCTCGCCGGGCCGCCCTACCCGTTCGCCGAAACGCAACCCGGCGGCGCCTATGTGCTGGCGTTCGAGGCACTGCCGCTGGTGCTGACCATCAGCGCGCTTGCCGCGCTGCTGTTCCACTGGGGGATCCTGCAACGCATCACCGCCGCCTTCGCCTGGCTGCTGCGCGGCGTGATGGGGATCGGCGGCCCGCTGGCACTCGGTGCCGCGGTGCACGTGTTCGTGGGCATGGTCGAGGCCCCGCTGCTCGTGCGCCCCTATCTGCTGCGCATGCAACGCGGCGAGCTGTTCGCGCTGATGACCTGCGGCATGGCGGGTGTCGCCGGCACCGTCATGGTGATTTATGCGTCCTTCCTCTCGCCGATCGTGCCGAACGCACTGGGCAACATCCTGATCGCCTCGATCGTCAGCACGCCCGCGGGCCTGGCTGTCGCCGCCCTGATGGTGCCGTTCGGCATGCCCGCACCAGGGAGCGCGCAGCTGGTCATCCGCGATCCGCCGGTGAACGCGGTGGATGCGCTGGTGAAGGGCACGCTGGAGGGCATCCCGATCCTGGCTGCAATTCTGGCCACGCTGCTGGTTGCGGTTGCGATGGTGACACTGCTGAACATGGGCCTGGCACACCTGCCGGACTGGGGCGGCGCGCCGTTTACACTGCAGCGGATCGTGGCGATCCCATTCCGTCCGCTGCTATGGGTGATGGGCGTGCCCTGGGCCGAGACGGGGGCTGCCTCGATGCTGATGGCGACCAAGACTGTGATCAACGAGTTCGTCGCCTACCTGAATTTCTCGCAGTTGCCGCCCGACACGTTCTCCCCGCGCACGCGCATGGTGCTGACCTACGCGTTGTGCGGCTTCGCGAATTTCGGCAGCCTGGGCATCATGATCGGCGGCCTCGGCGCGATGGTGCCTGAGCGGCGGCATGAGATCGTGGGCCTGGGCCTGCGCTCGATCCTGTCCGGCACGCTCGCCACCTGCATGAGCGGCGCGATCGCCGGCGCGTTGGCCTGATCGGAAGGGGAGGAGACCACCATGCACTGGACGGACCGGCGGGAACGCTACCGCGCTGTCATCGGCGGCAGCGAATGCATCCACCCCGGGTCGGTGTTCGACCCGATCTCGGCGCGCATCGCCGAGGATCTGGGCTTCGAGATCGGCATGTTCGCCGGCTCCATCGCATCCTTCACCGTGCTGGGCGCACCGGACCTGATCGTGCTGACGCTGACCGAGTTCGCGCAGCAGGCCTATCGTATCAACCGCGCCGGCAAGCTGCCGCTGATGGTCGATGCCGACCACGGCTACGGCAACGCGCTGAACGTGATGCGCACGGTGCAGGAACTGGAGACCGCCGGCGTCGCCGCGCTGATGATCGAGGACACGCTGCTGCCGCGCGCGTTCGGCGAGGCGAAACCATCGCTGATTTCGCGGGACGAGGGCATCGGCAAGATGCGGGCGGCGCTGGCCGCACGCGAGGACAAATCGCTGGTGATCATCGGCCGCACCAGCGCCGCGGTGATCACGGATTGGCAGGACGCGCTGGCGCGGGCCAGGGCTTACGAGCAGGAAGGCGTCGATGCGCTGTTCTTCGCCGGTGGCGTCACGCGCGAATTCCTGGAAGCACTGCACGCCGAAATCCGTGTCCCGATCATGCTGGGCGGCGGGGGCGATGCGTTCGATCGGGCATGGCTGGCAAGCCAGGGCGTGCGCGTGTCGTTGCAGGGGCACCAGCCGTTCTCGGCGGCCGTGCAGGCAGTGCACGATACGATGAAGGCGCTGCGGGAAGGGACGGCGCCGCGTGAGATGAAGGACGTAGCGTCGGGTGCCACGATGGCGAAGGTAACGCGCGAGGGAGACTACAAGAGCTGGACCGAACGGTTTCTGGGGTAACTATGTGGTCGACGGCTGAGCGTGGGACCTGCCCCATTGTGTCGTGCGCGGGCGTTGGCCGCGTAAACACCTCTTTTACACACGCCAGACCCTAAGAAAAGTGGGCTCGCGCCAACCGCGAGGATGACATGGGGGGAGATGACGCAGCGGGGCGACGCAGGCGTCGCTGCCCCCTACCCCGGCAGCGCGATCTTCCGCCCAGCGCCCTTCGGCAGCGCTGCCGGCTTGTAGCGCGCCACCGTCGCTTGCAGATCCGTCAGCCGGTCGGGCGCGAACGGCGCCACCCGGCGCACCCGCATGTCGATATGCAGCGCCATCAGCTCCTGCGCCGCCGCGCGGACGCCGGTCTCCACATGGAACATCTCGTGGAAGTAGTGCACACGCTTGGCGTCCACGCCCAGCAGCAGGCTGCGCACGACGAGCTTTTCGCCCAACAGCAGCTCACGCTCGTACAGCGTGTGGGTCTCAGCAGTGAAACAGGAAAAGCTGGTGGCCTCGCGGTAGGCATCGCCAATGCCCAATGCGGCGTAGAGCTTGTCGGTGGCGTGGTCGAAGGCGACGACATAGCAGGCAAGATTCATGTGGCCGTTCGAGTCGATCCACTCCGGGCGGACGACATCTTGATGCTCGATGACATAGTTGCTCATGACGCATGAGCATGTTGGCGAAGCACAGCCCGGTCAAGCGCCATGCTCAGGATTCCGCCACCACCATCCTGTCCAGCAGGCCCGCAATCTCCGCCTCGGAATATCCGTGTTCCACCAGCACGTCGCGCGTATGTTCGCCGACGGTCGGCGCATGGGCCCTCATGGTGCCGCTTTCGAACGGCGGCAGGCCGGGAATATTGGGCATCGGTACTTTCTCCGGCACGCCTGGCTGCGCCAGCCAGGACATGATGCCGGTCGCCGCCACCTGCTCCTCCTTCAGGAACTCCTCATACGTATTCACCCTCCCATTCATGATCCCCACCGCCGTCAGCCGCTCGGCCAGCCACATCGTCGGCATCGCCCTGATGATCGGGCGCAGCACCGCGTAAAGTTCATCGAGGTTGTCGCCGCGCGCCTGGTGCGTTGCAAAACGCGGATCGTCCAGCAACTGCCGCTGGTCGATCGCCTCACAGAACGGCTTCCAGTCGGTCGGGCGCACCATCGTGATGTTGAGCTGCCCGTCAGCGGTATCGTACACCGCGTTCGGCATGGAGGTGCGCGTGGCCGTGCCGCGCTCCAGGTAATTTGCGATCAGCCGGATGACCGACAGCATCGCACCGCCCTGCATCAGGCTCACCTCAATATAGCGGCCCTTCTTCACCGGTTGCTCGCGGCGCATGTAGAGCGCGGCGGTAATCGCCTGGAAACCCAGCAGCCCACTGTACATGTCGATCAACGAGATTGCGATGCGGTGCGGATGGCCGTCATGCTCGCCGCGGTTCTCGTCGACGATGCCGGTGAAGGCCTGCAGCACTGGATCCATCGCCGGACGCTCCGCCAGCGGCCCGGTCTGCCCGAAGCCGGAGATCGAATAGTAGATCAGCCCAGGCTCCCGCACGCGCACGGTGTCGTAGTCGAAGCCGAGACGGCGCATCGTGCCGGGCTTCAACCCCTCCATGAACACGTCGGCACCAGCCAGCAGGCGCCACAGCACGGCCTTGCCCTCCGGCGTCTTCAGGTCGAGCGCAAGGCTGCGCTTGCCCAGGGTGCCGAACAGCGAAAAAGCCGAATGATGCTCGTAGCGCCGCCCGAGGATACGCGACCAATCGCCGCCCGCGTGCGGGGTCTCGACCTTGATCACATTCGCCCCATGCTGGGCCAGCAGCATCGCACAGGACGGTCCGGCCACACCGCCGGTCAGGTCGATCACCTTCAGTCCCGCGAAGGCCGCGTGATCATCCATGGTTCTCCTCCCGTTCTTACTGACGGGCAGATGATACCCAGCGTTGCAAGCGCGTGACCACCCTTGCGGGCCCGCAGACACCCGGCCAGATGATCGCAGCAGGTTTCTATTTCCTCTTCGATCCGATAAGTTCATCCCACCTGCGGAACGCAACCACCATCCTGTCAGGCGGCAACGGTAGCTCGATCGGGTTGTCGGCGATCAGCGCGGCATACTCCGGCCGGCCAAACTCCTTGATAACGTCCTGGCTTTTCTGCGGCGCCAGCGACAGCGGCACGTCCTTCACCGCCGGGCCGGGATACAGGTAGCCGCTGTCGTACAGCGTCGCCTGCTGCGCCGGCTGCAGCAGGAACTCGATCAGGTCCAGCTGCACGTCCAGCTTCGCCGCCGACACCCCTTTCGGGATGGTGATGAAAAACGCGTCGCTGACCCAGTGGAACCCCTTCAGCATGGCGATCTTCGCCTCGGGCGGCACCACGCCGATCGCACGCGGATTGATGTCCCACCCGGTGGTCGAGACGATCATGTCGCGCGAGCCCTCGCCCAGCTCCTTCATGGTCGCGCCCGTGCCGGCGGGATAATATTCGATGGTCGGGTTCAGCGCCTCCAGATACGCCCAGGTCTTGTCCCAGCCGTTCACCGGGTCCTTCGGGTCGCTGTCGCCCAGCAGATAGGGCAGGCCCATCATGAAGGTGCGGCCGGGGCCGGAATTGGCCGGCCGCGCATACATGAAACGATTCGGATGGGCGCGGGCCCAGCCCAGCAGATCCTCGGCGGTCGCGGGCGGCGATGCGCCCCGGTCCGGCATGTATTCCAACAGCGGACCGGACGGGTAATACGCAACGACCATGCCATAGCCCTGGCCCTGCGCCTTCAACAGGTTCAGCGCCGCCGGCTCATACGCGGCTTCGAGCCCGGGGAAACGATCGGCATGGTCGGGCAAAATGCGCGTCCAGGCATCCTGCGCCATGCCGGATGCCAGCCCGTCGCTGCCGGTCAGCACCAGGTCGATATCGACCCGCCCCGCCGCCTGCTGCGCCTGCAGCTTGCCGGCGAGTTCGGGTGCCGGCGCCTGGCTGAACACGATGTGCGCCGCACGGTCCGGCCTGGCGCGACCGTACGCTTCGATCGCGCCCTGCAGGAGTTGCAGCGCTCCGCCCACATCGAGCACCGAGATCGTAACAGGTTCCGCCACCGCATGGCCGATGGCGGCAAATGACGCAGCAGCGCCCAGCAGGACGCGACGTGTGGGTGAGACAGGCATTGCCGAACCAACCTTGCCGGGATCAGGCGGCCATGCTGGCGGCGAAATGCACCCTGTCAAGCAGCCGCTCGAATCGGAAAAGGCCGCAGCCCCACCGGGATCCGCACCATTGCGGACTCCAGGCGGAACCTCGGCCTTACCTTCGTTCGACCGGGACGCCAGGCCGACCCTTGCGCTCGCCGGAGCGCCAAGGCCCGGCCGTCAGCCGCGATTGACGTAGTGATAGTCGGGCATGCTGGTCAGCGACTCCTTAGTGACGCCGGGCATCACCACCCGGTTGTTGCTGCTGCCCTTGGTATTGCCGAATTGCAGCTTGTCGAACGGCACCTCGACCATCTTGCTGCCCACACCCAGGACACCCCCGACCGAGACCACCGCATTCAGCGTCCTGTCGCTGCCGATGACCAGGTCGTCGATGCTGCCAATCTTCTCGTCCTTGTCGTTGTAGACAGCGGACCCGACGATCTTGCTGGTGCGCATACCGCCGTTGTCGGTCATGACTGGGTTGCGGGCGGACGGCGTGTTGTAGCCGTTGGCGGTCGGGCTGCCGGAGGTGTCATGCGTGGCAGGCGCCACCGTGGCGGCAGGCGACGTGTTCTGCGACGGAGGCGCCGGGGTTTGCGCCATCACCGGAAGCGCGATCGAGGCGGCCAAAAGTGCAGCCGTACCTGTCTTAAACATGAAAGTTCCTCCTGATACTTATCCTACGACGACCGTGGGATGCGACCGTGCCGCCCCCAAACGTCAGCCGGGCGCATAAGTTCGCCGAAGAACAAGACGCACACGGGATCGTTCCTGCATCGCGTCGTCGTGACGCAGCGGCCACAGGATTCCGCGACGCCGCCCCATTTGCGCCGCACTTTACGGTGGTCCGGCTAACGCGAGCGCACGAACACCGCCACCGATTCGAGCCGCGCCGACCACAGAAACTGGTCGACCGGCTGCACGGTTGTCAGCCGGTACCCCATCTGGCCCAGCACTGCCGCATCGCGGCCAAGCGCGGCCGGGTTGCAACTGACATAGACCACCACCGGTACGCCGGCGACCGCGATGGCCGGCATCTGCGCGGCGGCCCCGTCATGGGGGGGGTCGAGCACCAGCACGGCGAAACCGCCCAGCTCCTTCACCTGCAACGGCTGGCGTGCCAGGTCGCGGGGGAACACCTCGACGCGTCCCGCCAGGCCGGCCTGGTTGGCCGCCTGGCGCAGTGCGGCGACCGAGGCCGCATCGCCTTCCCAGGCCGTGACCCGCGCGCGCTGGGCCAGCGCGAAGGTCAGGGTGCCGCAGCCCGCATAAAGTTCGCCGATGCGCGCCCTGGGCGCCAGTTTGGCCGGCAGGGCGGCAAGCACGGCGGCAATGATCGCAGCCTCCCCCGAGGCCGTGGCTTGCAGGAAGGCACCAGGCGGCGGCGCGACGGTCACGCCGGACAGCGACAAGGTGGCGGGGCGCAGCAGGCAGGCTGTCTCCGGCGCCGCTTGCCCCTGCGCCCAGGCGATGCGCGGGATGCCATGCGCGCGCGCGAACGCGGTCAGCGTGGTGCGGTCGGGGGTGGTCAGCGCGGCGTCGGTGCGCAGCAGCAGGTCGGGACCGCCGGGGAGCAGGTTGGCCACGACCGAAGCCTCCCGCCGCACGGCCTGCAGCCGGCGAAGCACGTCGCGCAACGGCGCCAGCAGGGTGGCCAGGGCGGGGTCGAGGACGCGGCATTCGGCCAGGTCGACGACGTCGGTTGCGCGCAAGCGATGAAGTCCGAGCAGGATGCCGGTGGGGGCGCGGCGGACGGCGAGGTCCATGCGGCGGCGTTCGGCCGGGTGGCTGCGCGCCGCCGGCGCCATCGGCACATCGGGAAAGCCGGCGCGACGCAGCGCGGCATCCAGCATGCCAACCTTCCAGGCGAGATACGGGTCGGGATGCCAATGCTGCAGCGTGCAGCCGCCACACGTGCCGAAATGCCGGCATGGCGGGGCGATTCGGTCGGGACTGGGCTCGAGCACGGACTCGACCTCGGCGGCCCAGCCGTCGCCGCGCCGTGTGGTCGGACGCACGCGGACCAGTTCCCCCGGCAGCGTCAGGGGGACGAACAGGCGTGTGCTGTCGGGCAGTTGTGCAAGGCCGTCAGATTCGGAGCCGAGACCGGTCACGCGCACATCGGCCGGCGCGGGTATGGCGCTGTTGGGGCGCACAGGACCTTTATGTGGGGTCATGCGGCGCTACCCCCGGCCTGGGTTGTCGTGCGCGGATCTGGCCCATGCAACCACTGTTTGAGCGCAGCGGGCGGCAAAAACCATGGACACGCAAGCCACGTCCGCGCCTGGAGGCCAGGGGAAAAAGACGGCAGGTCGTTCCGTTCACCCGCCGAACGCGTTGATCCCGGTCTGCGCCCTTCCGAGAATCAGCGCATGCACGTCGTGCGTGCCCTCATAGGTGTTGACCGTCTCAAGGTTCATCACGTGCCGGATCACATGGTACTCGTCGACGATCCCATTGCCGCCGTGCATGTCGCGCGCCATCCGGGCGATATCGAGCGACTTGCCGCAGTTGTTGCGCTTCAGCAGGCTAATCATCTCGGGGGCCGCGTTGTGCTCGTCCATCAGCCGCCCCAGCCGCAGCACGGCCTGCAACCCGAGGGTGATCTCGGTCTGCATGTCGGCCAGCTTCTTCTGGATGAGCTGGGTCGCCGCCAGCGGACGCCCGAACATCATGCGCTGTAGCGTGTAGTCCCGCGCGGCATGCCAGCAGAACTCCGCGGCGCCCAGCGAACCCCAGGCAATCCCGTAGCGCGCATTGTTAAGACAGGAGAATGGCCCGCGCAGCCCCTTCACATTCGGCAGCTGATTTTCGGCGGGGACAAACACGTCCTGCATCATGATCATGCCGGTCGTGGAGGCACGCAGCGAAAACTTACCCTCGATCTTCGGCGTGGTCAGTCCGGCCATCCCGCGTTCAAGCAAGAAGCCGCGAATCTCGCCGGCGTCGTCCTTCGCCCACACCACCAGCACGTCGGCCAGCGGCGCATTGGTGATCCAGGTCTTCGAGCCGTTCACCAGGAACCCGCCATCGACCTTCCTGGCCCGCGTGCGCATCGAAGCCGGATCGGACCCGGCATCCGGTTCGGTCAACCCGAAACAGCCGACGAACTCGCCGCTGCGCAGCCTGGGCAGGAACTTCTGGCGCTGCTCCTCCGACCCGAAGGCATGGATTGGGAACATCACCAGCGAGGATTGGACTGAGAAGGCGCTCCGATATCCGCTGTCCACCCGCTCCACTTCGCGGGAGATCAGCCCGTAGCTGACATAGTTCACGCCGGCGCAGCCATAGCCTTCCAGCGTGGCGCCGAGGAAGCCCATCTCGCCCATCTCATTCATGATGGAGCGGTCGAAGCTCTCGCTGCGGTTCGCCAGCAGCACGCGGGGGAAGAGCTTCTCCTGGCAGTACGCGTGCGCGGCATCGCGGATGGCACGCTCGTCCTCGGAAAGCTGGTCGTCAAGTCGCAGCGCATCATCCCATTGAAACGGCGTGAACCGGCTGGCTGGGTGGCCAGGGGAGCGATCGGTCGCGTCGCTCATGCCTCGGTCTCCGTCTCCTGCGCTGCTGGGCGGGGGCCGCGCGAGCGCAGCAGCATGAAGGCCGGCACGTCATCGCCGAAGCCCAGCACTGCCGGCCCCAGATCGTCATCCCGCCGGCCGCGGCGGGGTTGTTCGTCGCGGTCCCGGCGGAACTCGTCGCGCCGGGGCTCATCCCGTCTGGATTCGTCACGACGCGGTTCGTCGCGGCGTGGTTCATCCCGCCTGGATTCGTCTCGCCGCGTGTCACGCCGCGGCTCGTCGCGGCGAGTTTCGTCGCGCCGCACGTCACGGCGCGGTTCCTCCCGCCTAGGCGGCCGCTCACGAGCCGGCGGCAATGCCTCGACCTCGGCCCCGATTTCTGGTTCAGCCACCGCCTTCTCACGGGCCGCCGGCCGTTCGCGCACCGACTTCATCCGCTCGGCCCGTTCGCGCGGCGGCGCCTTCTCGCGAGCCGGCTTGTCGGCGGCGGCGCGTGGTTCGGCAGCCTTCTTCTTCGCTCCGCTCCGCCCACCCCGGCGCTTGCGGCCGTCCTCCTCCGCCCAGTCGACCGGATCGAGGCCTTCCACCACGACCGGCGGGATCGGGTGGGTGGTCAGCTTCTCGATCGCCTCGACCGCATACCGGTCGGTGGGAGCGGCAATCGTGTAGGCGTGGCCCTCCAGGCCGGCACGGCCGGTGCGGCCGATGCGATGGACGTAGTCCTCGGCGTGGTGTGGCACGTCGAAGTTGAAGACGTGCGACAATCCGCCGATATCCAGCCCGCGGGCCGCCACGTCGCTGCAGACCAGCAGCTTCAGCTCGCCCGCCTTGAACTTCTCCAGCGTGGCAAAGCGCACGCTCTGCGCCATGTCTCCATGCAGCGCCCCGGCGCTGAGATGATGGCGGACCAGCGACTTGTGCAGGATATCGACGTCGCGCTTGCGGTTGCAGAAGATCAATGCGTTCTGAACGTTCTGCGTTCGGATCAGCCGGCGCAACGCTTCCCGCTTGTCCTGTTCGGCGACCAGCGCCAAGCCCTCGGTGATGGTCGTCGCCACCGTGGCGGAGCGGGAGACCGTGACTTCCTTCGGGTTCTGCAGGAAGGCATCGGCCAGCCGCTTGAACTCCGGCCCCATCGTCGCGGAGAAGAACAGTGTCTGGCGGTTCTTCGGCAGCATCGCGACGATCCGCTCGACGTCGGGGATGAACCCCATGTCGAGCATGCGGTCGGCCTCATCGATCACCAGGATGCGGGTGTCAGTCAGCAGAATCGAGCCACGCTCGAACATGTCGATCAGCCGCCCCGGCGTCGCGATCAGCACGTCGACGCCGCGCATCAGCACGTCCTTCTGGTCGGACATGCTCTCGCCGCCGATGATCAGGGCGTGCGTCAACTTCAGGTACTTACCGTACATCACGAAGTTTTCGGCGACCTGCAGCGCCAGTTCCCGGGTCGGCTCAAGGATCAGGCTGCGCGGCATGCGGGCGCGGGCGCGAGAGCCGGCCAGAATGTCCAGCATCGGCAGCGTAAAGCCGGCGGTCTTGCCGGTGCCGGTCTGCGCCACGCCCAACACGTCCCGCGTCATCAGGACGTAGGGGATCGCTTGTTCCTGGATCGGAGTGGGGTAGCGATACCCCATGTCGTTGATCGCCCGCAGCACGGGCTCCGACAGGCCGAGGTCGGCGAAAGTCGGGCGCTCCGGTTCGGCGGGCGCCTCATCGGGCGCTTCGTCTTCCCCATCATGCGTATCAGCCGCCGCGGCGGCGTATTCGCGGGTCGGTGCCTCGCCGTGCCTCTTCCTTTGAGGCTCCCCTGGCGGCTCGCCACGGGCCGGGGCCTCATCGAGCGGTGCGGTCTGGGGGGCATCGAGCGATTCGGCATCGTGCGGTTCGGCGGGCGGCCCATCAATCGGCTGGGCCTGCTCGCTCACGGCCGGCTCGCTTACGGCCTGCTGGTTCACGACCCGGGCCGGATGCTCCGGTTCGATCGGCGTCGGCTCGACGTGGAACAGATCCCGTTCCGGAGCGATCGATCCCGCCTCACGCGGGGTCGCAACCGGTTCGGGCGCTCCAGCTTCCTCGGCAGCGACGGTGCTGGCGCCCGGGATGTCGTCCCGCCGCACCTCCACAGAGGCTGCAGCGTCGGCCGCCGCAGACGGCACAGTTTCGGGCGCCGCGTTCCGTGGCGCGTCGTCGGTCGGGTCCGCCGGGGCGGTCGTGGTGTCGGTCAAATCGGATCCAGTCGATTGGCTGCCTGCGGCTTGGCCGCAACGATGGCGCGTATCGCGATAAGGCGCCGTGGCGCGCGCAACGGGCCGCATATCCCGGCAATGGTCGGGAAAGTCAACCACCGTGTGCGGCCAGGCGTTCGGTTTTGCGCCGCCGAGGCGTTCCCGGCACGCCACAAACGCCATGGCAGGCTGCTGGCATGTGCGTGACGCAACGTCCCCAATCGGCCTGCGCGCGCCCGATATGGTGAATGCAACCGATTCCAGGATTGGATTCCGGCCTCCCCCGCCGCATCTCATAGTTCTGCCGCTTCCTCGGGAGACCTTTGCCATGCTCCGCGCATTCCCGTCCCGGACCGCCATGCTGGCCGGCCTGGTCTTGGCCGTTGCCGGCGCGCTCGCCTCGTCGGGGCCCGCTGCCGCGCGGGTCTTCGTCGGGGTCGGAATCGGCGTGCCGTTCTACCCGCCGGGCGTCTACTACCCGCCGCCGCCGGTCTATTATGCGCCGCCGGCGTATTACCCGCCGCCCACCTACTACGCCCCGCCACCGGTGGTGTACCTCCCGCCGCCGCGAGCCAACAGCGCGCCGCCCCGGTCCGCCGGCCAGACCTGCTATGCCGGCGCCTACACCTGCCCGATGGATCGGCCGACCAGCCCCGGCTCTTCCTGCTACTGCCTCGGCAACGGTGGCTCCCGGGTCTGGGGCCAGGCGAACTGATGGGGGCACCGCCGCACCGCGCCGCACCGCCCGCAACCGACGATCCCAGGGACACGCCCGAACCCAGGCCGGTTCAGGCCGCACCGATCGAGGAGTATGCGCTGATCGGCGACTGCCACAGCGCCGCATTGGTCAGCCGCACCGGCTCGATCGACTGGCTCTGCTGGCCCCGCTTCGACAGCCCGGCCTGCTTCGCGGCTCTGCTGGGCTCGCCCGATAACGGCCGATGGCGCATTGCCCCGCAGGCCACGCCCACGCGGATCACCCGCCACTATCACCGCGACACGTTGGTGCTGGAAACGCTGTTCGAGACCGGAGAAGGCTGCGTCGCACTGATCGATTTCATGGCATCCGAGAAGGCCTCGATCGTGCGCATCGTCGAAGGCCGCAGCGGCCAGGTGGCAATGGAATTCGACCTCACCCTGCGTTTCGAATACGGCTCCGCGGTCCCCTGGGTCACCGGCCTGAACCACGGCACCGGCCTGCGTGCGATTGCCGGTCCCGACCAGGTGGTGCTGCGCAGTGACGTCCGCCTGCACGGCCGCGCTCTGACCACGGTCGCAAGCTTCACCGTCAAGGCGGGGCAGCGGATGTGCTTCGGCCTGGCGCATGGCGCCTCCCACCTCCCCGCCCCGGAACCGCCCGACGCGCTCCAGGCACTGGCGGACGCCGAGGCCGGCTGGACCGCCTGGGCCGGCCGCTGTACCTATCGCGGACGCTGGCAGGAGCCGGTCCGCCGCTCGCTGCTGACGCTCAAGGCGCTGACCTACGCACCCACCGGCGGCATCGTCGCCGCCCCCACCACCTCGCTCCCCGAACAACTCGGGGGCCAGCGCAACTGGGATTACCGGTTCTGCTGGCTGCGGGATGCGACGTTTACGCTGCTCGCGCTAATGCATGCCGGTTACCCGGAAGAAGCCCAGGCCTGGGGCGCCTGGCTGCGCCGCAGCGTCGCCGGCACGCCCGCGCAGGTGCAGACCCTCTACGGCCTGGCCGGCGAGCGATGGCTGATGGAGTGGGACGTGCCCTGGCTCGCCGGCTACCAGGGTGCCAGTCCGGTGCGCGTCGGCAACGCCGCCAGCGGCCAGCTCCAGCTCGACGTGTATGGGGAGCTGATGGATGCGCTCTACGAGGAAGCCTATGCCGGCCTGGTGCATCCGAGTGCCGGCTGGCCGCAGCAGCGTGCGCTTGCGCTGCATCTGGAGAAGCTGTGGCTGCAACCGGACGAGAGCATCTGGGAAGTGCGCGGCGGGGCGCAGAACTTCACTTTCTCCAAGGCGATGTGCTGGGTGGCGTTCGACCGCGCCATCCGCAGCGCCGAGGCGTTCGACCAGCCGGCTCCGCTGGCACGCTGGCGCGCCTTGCGCGACACCATCCACGCGTCGGTCTGCCAGCACGGCTTCAACGCCACGAAGAACAGCTTCGTGCAGACCTATGGCGGCGACGCGCTGGATGCGAGCCTGCTGCTGCTGCCGCTGGTCGGCTTCCTGCCCGCCGATGACCCGCGCATCCGGGGCACGGTCGACGCCATCGGGCGCGAGTTGATGGTGGACGGCCTGGTCCTGCGCTACCGCACGCAGGAGACGGCGGACGGCCTGCCCCCCGGGGAGGGCGTGTTCCTCGCGTGCAGCTTCTGGTACGTCGACAACCTGGTGCTGCAGGGACGCCTGGACGAAGCCGTCGCGATGTTCGAGCGGCTGCTGGCGCTGTGCAACGATGTCGGCCTGCTGGCCGAGGAATACGATCCGGTCGGGCGCCGCCAGCTGGGCAACTTCCCGCAGGCCTTCTCCCACCTGGCCCTGATCAACACGGCGCTCAATCTCGAGAACCACCAGCGCGGACCGGCCCATCGCCGCCGCTGGCGGGGTAATCATGCACCGGACCCCACCGGATAGCGGTCCGCACCAGGACCCGCCTGGACGGAGAGACGCCAGGGTGCGGCGGCCGGCGGTTCGCCTTGCAACCAGTTGCGATGGCAATGCACGGTTTTCCGCGCGCGCCATCGCACCAGGCGATCGGACCCATCGCCACAAACCATTTCTCTGCGGCATCCTGACCGAACAATCTGGTCCGACGCGGAACAAGGAGCCGGGTCCATGGCAGGCACACACCGCGACCACGCCCCGCTCGCAAGAGCCGAGGCATTCTGCCGTCGGTTCGGATTGCAGGTGCCGATCCTTGCCGCCCCGATGGCGGGCGCCTGTCCGGTCGGTCTGGCGGTCGCGGTCGCCAACGCGAGCGGCATGGGCGCGCTGCTCAGCACGCCCGCGGCAATCGCAGAGTGGGTGAGCACATTCCGCAGCCAAAGCAACGGCGCGTTCCAGCTCAACCTTTGGATCCCCGATCCGCCGCCCTGGCGTGACCCGCCGGCGGAAGCGCGGGTGCGCGACTTCCTCGGCCAATTCGGACCGGTGGTGTCCCCGGAGGCAGGCGATGTCGCAGCCGCGGACTTCGCCGCGCAACTCGCCGCATTGGCGGACGCCCGCCCAGCGGTCGTGTCCTCCATCATGGGCGTCTTCCCGCCGGATTTCGTGGCAACCCTGAAGGTCAGCGGCATTGCCTGGTTCGCCTGCGCCGCCCAGGCGGCCGGTGCCGATGCGATCGTCGCCCAGAGGATCGAGGCCGGCGGTCACCGTGGCGCGTTCGATGCCGCCGCCGCCGAACGCCAGAACGCCGGCCTGTTCGCCCTGCTGCCACGCCTGGCCGACCACCTGACGGTCCCCATCGTTGCCGCTGGCGGCATCGCCGGCGGGCGCGGTCTCGCCGCCGCACTGATGCTGGGGGCCAGCGCGGTGCAGATCGGCACCGCTCTGCTGCGCTCCCCCGAGGCCGCCGTCGCACCTGCCTGGGCCGATGCCCTCGCCAATCTCGAACCCGAAGCGACGATGCCGACTCGGGCGTTCTCCGGCCGCCTCGGCCGTGCCGTGGCGACCACCTATATGCGCACAGCCGGTGCGCCCGACGCACCGCCGCCCGCGCCCTATCCCGTGCAGCGCGGCCTGCTGGCGGGCTAGTGTCCCGCCCCGAGGTTCGCTGCTCTTCGCAGCGGACGTAGGGGATCAGCAGGCCACTGAAAACAAAGTGCTGGTGTCCCGATTCCGGCATTCGCCCGTTGCTGCGAACTTCGGAATCAGGACCCTATCCGGGGAATCGGCCGGCGGGGCGTCCATACGGGCACCCGGCACCGCTGCCCACGCGCCGCATTTGCGCTCAACATCCGAACGTACGTGTTCAGATCTGGATCGATCCAATCCCCTGTCGTCGACGGACCGTCCTCATAACGCTTGACGCCATTGCATGCGGCCCGCCAAGCTCGCGTTACCAGGGCAAACCACACGCCTCGGACCGCAGGGGAAACCACGTCCAAGAGCAAGCCTCACCATGCGCCTCCACCTGTGGAGGCCATCCAGGGAGACATGCCATGACGTGGTTCACCCGCCGTTCGATGATCCGGTCCAGTGGTGCCGCTGCCCTCGCCGGCATGATGCGCCCCTTCCCCGGCCTCGCCGCCGACAAATCCGTTACCCTCGGGATCGACCTGTCGCTCACCGGCGCAGACGCCGAGACCGCGATGCGCATCCGCGACGGCTTCATGCTCGCGATCGACGAAGCGAACGCCAAAGGCGGCGCTGCCGGCTATCATCTGGATGTCCTGCTGCTGGACGACGGCACCGCCACCGCCGGCCAGTACGATCCGGCGCAAGGGGCCACCAACGCGCGCAAGATGGTGTCCGATCGTTCCGTCGTCGCCGCGCTCGGTCCGATGAGCAGCACACCTGGCAAGGCAATGGCGCCGATCTTCAGCCAGGGTGGCCTCGCAACCATCACGCCGACCTCGACCAACCCCGATATCACGGATCCCAAATTCGCTGCGCAGTACCGCCCCGAGGGCAAGGCGATCTATTTCCGTACCGTGACGACCGATGCCTTCCAGGGGCCGAACATGGCGAACTACTTCGCCGACACACTGAAGGTGAAGACAATCTATGGCCTGGACGATAGCGGCGCCTACGGCATCGGCCTGTCCACCGCGTTCGAAGCCCAGGCCAAAAAGCGCGGGATCGAGGTGTTGGGCCACGACCGGCTCGACCCCAGGGCATCCGACTACATGCCGGTTCTGACCAAGATAAAATCGCTCGGGGCACAGGCGCTGTATTACGGCGGCGATGCCCAGGCCGGCGTGAAGCTCGTCAAGCAGTCCTATGACATCATTCCGGATGTGATTAAGTCAGGCGGCGACGGCATGTATGGCCCCTCGATCCTGCAGGGCGCCGGC
>JARLIJ010000293.1 GCA_031291795.1 Acetobacteraceae bacterium
CCGGCGCGTACTACCTGCTGAACAACTACAACCCGGGCTATCTGGGTGACGGCACGGTGAACACCTCGACCTTCACCATCCCGCCGTCCAGCGTGCCGACGATCGGCGACACCATGAACGCGCACCACGTGTCATGGCGCTACTACGGGGCCGGCTGGAACAACTACGTCAAGGACCCGAACAGCGACCTGGGCGGGATCTACTGCAACATCTGCAACCCGTTCCAGTACACCACCTCGATCATGACCAGTGCGACGCAGCGCGCGGAGCACCTGAAGGACATTCCGGACCTCGCGAACGACATTGCCCACGGCACGCTGCCGGCGGTCTCGGTCGTGAAGCCTGACGGATTGCTCGACGGGCATCCGGCGTCGTCCAAGCTGAGCCTGTTCGAGGCGTTCAGCCAGAACATCGTCAAGCAGGTCCAGGCCAACCCGAAACTCTGGGCCCACACCGCGATCCTGATCACCTTCGATGAGGGCGGCGGATACTGGGACTCGGGCTACATCCAGCCGCTCGACTTCTTCGGCGACGGCACGCGCATTCCGGCGATCATGGTCTCCCCGTACTCCACCGGCGGCCATGTCTCGCATGTCTACGCGGACCAGGTGTCGTTCCTGAAGTTCGTCGAGAAGAACTGGCACCTGCCGCCGGTCTCCCCGACCGGCCGCGACAACTTGCCCAACCCGGTGGCCTATCAGCGCAACGCTTATGTGCCGGTAAACAGCCCGGCGATCGGCGACCTGATGGACATGTTCGACTTCGATCGGCACTGATCGAGGCCTGGTTTGAAGCCTGATTTTACTTGACGACGTGCCTTTGGCCGGAGCCGCAGCCGCGGTTCCGGCCACCCTGTTTTTTACCGAGGGCCTGCCATTGATGATGCGCAACCAGGCGAATGAGCCTGTTCCGGAGCTTGCGGCACTGCCTGCGTTCGCCGATGCGGCGGCGGCGATCCGCGCGCTGGGGCAGGTCGCCGTGGTGCAGGCCGGCATGCTCGCCGTGCTGCTGCTGCCGGCGGCATTCCTGATTGCGGCGCGGCCGGGGCGTTCGCCGAACCTCGACGCGATGGTGCATGCGGGGGCAGGCGGCCTGATCGGCGGCGCCCTGACGGTTTCACTCACCGGCACGCTGTGCTGCCTGCTGCTGGCCTGGGGCCGCCGTCGCAGCCTGCGCGCAGCGCCGACGGCCGCGCCACCGGTCGCACCGTTGCGCATCGCCCGCTGGCGGCGCGGTCGGCGCGCGGCGCTGTCTCCGGTCACCCGGCTGGCCGGCTGGCCGCAGGCCGTCCTGATGCTGGCCGGTTCGGCTGCCGCAGCCGGACTGGTGCAGCATTTCGGTCCCGTGGCGGGCGACATCGCCGGTCCGGTTGGTTGGCCGGGCATCGCCGGGCTGCTGCTATTGCCGACCTTCCTGGTGATGGTGTGCGAGCGGGTGGTCGCCGCCGTGCCCTCCGAACGGTTGCCGGAGGGCGGGCGTCTCGCTGCGCTGCTGCGCCTGCCGGTGCTGGTGCTGCTGGCGCTCGCCGGCCTCGCCGCCACCCGCGGCTTCGGTCTGGCCGCAGGGTTCGTGCAGTCGGTCTGGCCGGCGCGCATCCTGGCGGTGTTGGTGCTCGCCGTGGCCGCGGAACTTGCCGTGCGCACGCTCGCCGTGTGGTTCCTGCCGCTGCCGGCCCCCGAACGGGCGCGGGCGGCGATCGGCAGCGTGGTGGCGGGGCTGCTGCAGCCGGGAGCGCTGCATCCTGCCGGCATGGCGCAGCGCCTGCGCACGCAACGGGGGATCGATATTTCGCGCAGCTGGGCGGTCGGCTACACGCTTCGCGCGGCGCCCCCGGTGCTGCTGTTCCTGCTGGCGCTGTCCTGGGGCCTGAGCGGCGTCACCAGCATCGGCCTCAGCGAGCGCGGCTCCTACGAACGGTTCGGTGCCCCGGTCGCGATGCTGCGCCCCGGCCTGCATGTGCTGCTGCCCTGGCCGTTCGGCCGCGTCCGGCGGGTCGAGTATGGCGTGGTCCACGCCGTCCCGGTCGGTACCGAGGCTGCCGGTCCCACGCCGGCCGGCACCCCAGCCGCGATCGACACGGCCACCGCCGACGGCGATCCGCCGACGAGTGCCAACCGGCTGTGGGATTCCCAGCCGGGTGTCGACATCCCCTATCTGATCGCCAGCCGCAGCGGCGACCGGCAGAGCTTCGAGACGGTCAGCGTCGACGTGCGCGTGCTCTACCGCGTCGGCCTGAGCGACCAGGCGGCACGCGACGCGCTGTACGGGTCGGTCGATCCGGACCTGCTCGTGCGCTCCTTGTCCGGCCGCCTGCTGGCACGGTTCTTCGCCGACCGCACCTTGCCGCAGGTGCTGGGCGAGCGGCGGGAACGCGTGGCGGGCGAGCTGCGCGCCGACCTCCAGGCGCAACTCGACCAGCGCCACAGCGGGCTTGAGGTGGTGGCGCTGATCGTCGAATCGATGCACCCGCCGGGCGGCGCCGCATCGGCATACCGCAGCGTCCAGGCCGCGCAGATCGTCGCCTCCACCCGGGAGGCGGAGGAAGCCGGCCGCGCGCATGGCACGTTCAGCGTGGCGGCGCGCGATGCGCATGAGGTGCAGGACCAGGCGCAGGGCCTGGCCGCGGAGCTGGTCGGCGCCGCCCAGGTCGACCGCGCGCAGGCCGACGCCGATGCGCTGGCCTTTCGCAGCGGCGGGCGCGCGTTCCTGCTGGAGCGCTATTTCAGCAATTTGCGCCAGGCGCTGCCCCGCTCGGGGCTGGAGATCGTCGACCACCGGCTGCAGCACCAGGACATGCCGATGATCGACCTCCGGGGCGCCGCGTCGGGCGCCATGGCGGGGGACGGACGATGAACCAGGAAGGATCGCCGGCATGAGCACGCACGATATCGCGCTGTCGGAGCCCAGCCTCCCGTCCGAGGTGGCCGGCCCCGGCAAACGGCGGGCGGCGCGGGCGCTGCGCATGGCATTGGGCCTGGCCATCCTGGGGGCCGCGGCCGGGGCATCGTCGCAGGTGATGGTGGCGGCGGGGCAGGCGCTGGTGGTGACGCGGTTCGGCGATCCGCTGCGGGTCCTGACGCAGCCCGGCCTGGCGTGGAAGCTGCCGGCACCGATCGACGCCACGATCCCGGTCGATCTGCGGCTGCGCACGACCTCCAGCGGCATGCAGGATGTCGGCACGCGCGACGGGCTGCGCGTCCTGGTGCAGGCGTTCCTGGCCTGGCGCGTACCGGCCGACCCCGCGCGCATCCGCCAGTTCATGCGGGCCGCCGGCAACGACCCGGACGAGGCCGCCCGCCAGTTGCGCAGCTTCGTCGGCTCCGCGCTACAGATCACCGCCAGCAATTTCGATCTGGCCGACCTGGTGAACACCGATCCGAAGCGGGTGCAACTGGCCGCGTTCGAGCAGCAATTGCTGCAGAATGTCGCGCAACAGGTGCTGGAGATCTACGGCGTGGAGGTCCAGCAGGTCGGCGTCGAGCGGCTCAGCCTGCCGGCCGAGACGCTGGCCGCCACGGTTGCGCGCATGCGGGCGGAACGCGAGACGGTTGCCGCGGAACGCACCGCGGAGGGCCTGCGTGCGGCGGCCGCCATCCGGTCCGATGCGATGCGCGACGCCCGCATCACCGTCGCCAAGGCGCGCGCCGATGCGGCGGAGATCGAGGCGCAGTCCCGCCAGAAGGCGGCCGGGATCTACGCCGCCAGCTACCAGCGCGACCCGCAGCTCTACATACTGCTGCGTTCGCTCGACACGGTGGGCGCAGTGGTCGGACCGCGCACGCGGCTGATCCTGCGCACCGATGCCGCGCCGTTCGACGTGCTGGTGAAGGGGCCGCCGGGGGCAGATGTCAGCCAGGCCGGCACGGCGACGCCCGCGCCCCAACCGGTTGCGCCGCCCGCGTCCCCCGGCTTGCCGCCGGCCGTGATGGGCCTGCTCGACTCGCATCGCCCCGGTGTCGACCGGTGAGCGCGGGCGTCGCCAATCCCGCCGGCGATCCGGCCCTGCGCGGGCCGCTGGCGTCCTCGGTCCGGATCGGCTTCGTGATGCTGTATGCCGCGGTGTTCGTCCTCGGCCTCGGCTGGGCCGCCGGCAATGTGCGCCAGGTGCCGCCGGAAAGCCGC
>JARLIJ010000005.1 GCA_031291795.1 Acetobacteraceae bacterium
ATCCATGCGCAACGACGCGATGCCCGCCGCCGCCAATCGACGTGCCAGATCGACGCTCACCGCGGCCGAATGGGGCAGGCCGCCACCGTTTCCGATCACCACGGCCAACTCGGCGCCGGAATGGCCGGACGGGCTACCGGACGGACGGCACAGGATGCCGAACAGATTGCCCGCCCTGCCAAACCGCAGCGGTGCCTCGACATATCCGGCGGCGCGAAGCACGGTGTCACCGAGCGCGCGCGCCTGTCGCGGCGATGCGGATCGCGCCGGCACCGCCACCTTCAGCCAGTCCACGAACCGCGCCATGTCCGCGGGCGGCTCATGATTCATGAAGACCGGCCGGAGCATCGGCTCCAATCCAGCGAATTCCTCGCATGTCACCTGAGACCCGCCGCTCCGCCAGACCTCGGCGCAGTCGTGCAGGACGGGCGTTGTCGTCTGGGCATACACCGCGACCGGGCAGGCCGGCGGCAGGGCCACCTTGCGCAGATCGACCTGGCTGATCAGCGTGACCGTCTCGCGCGAGAGGCGCAGTTCGTGCAGCACGAGCCCGCCATGGGCCTGCGCCCCAGGGTCGTGCAGCATCGCCTCGATGCTGAGCTGGCGGATATAGGAACCGCCGCGCGGCACCGGCTCCAGCAGCAGCAACCCCGCCACGTCGTCGCGCTGCTCGGCAACCACCATCGCGAGTGTTGCCCCAAACCGCAGACCGCACAGTACGACCCGCCGCGCCCCGCTCTGCTCGCGCAGCCAATCGGCGGCCGCGTGGACGCTCCGCTGCCAGGCCGCCCAGTGCTCCGGCTCGGCGGAGTCGCGCGAATTGCCGGTACCGGGGTAGTCGAACCGCAGCGTCGGATAGCCCGCCGCGGCCATCGCATCGGCCAGCAGACGGAACGACCGGTAGGCCGTGATGGCGTCGTTCTTCAGGCCCGCGCACAGCACGACGGCGACATCCCCCGCCGCGCCATCGGCTGGCGCGTGCAGCCATCCGAAGCATCCGGCGAAGCTGACCGGCGACATCCGCGCCGGTCGCGCCACATCGCAAACGGTGTTGTCGTCCGTTGACATGGTCAGCATGCACGGCCTCCCGCACTCCGTCGAGGATTGTAACCGTATAATTCTAGTTTCGGTATAACAAATTCTCCGCAATGCCACATCACCGGCGGTTCGGTGGACTTTTCGCCACGATCCGGCAACGCTCGACCACGCCGGTGCCGACGTGGCGCCGGCATCATGCAACACGTCTGGCCGCATGATCCCCCCCGCGACGGAGCACCCCGCATGACGCCAGCCCGCGGCGATGCGCTGAAGGCCTGGATCCGGGCGCTCGATGCCATCACGATCATGGAGACCGCGCCCGGGACGACGCTGCCCGGGTTGCTCGACGGGCTGGCCGCCACGCATGGCGAGCGCCCGGCGCTGCTCGGCGAGGGGGATGCGCTGAGCTATCGGGATCTGGCGGCGCGGGTGAACCGCGTCGCGCGCTGGGCGATCGCGCGGGGGCTTGCGCCGGGCGATGCCGTCGGCCTGCTGATGCCCAATTGCCCGGACTACGTCGCGATCTGGCTCGGGCTGACCCGCGCCGGCTGCGCGGTGGCGCTGATCAACACCCATCTCACCGACGAGCCGCTGCTGCACTGCATCCGCGCCGCCGCCCCGGCCCGGCTGATCGTCGCCGCCGCCCTGCTGCCCGCCGTCGCGGCGCTGGCCGGGCGGCTGCCGCCGGATCTCGGCATCGATGTGCATGGCGCGCCCGCCGGCACCGCGCCCCCGCTCGGCCAGCGGATCGAGCCGGACCTGGCGCGGCACGACGGGTCGCCGCTCGCCGCGACCGAACGGGCGCCGCCGGCGCCGCGGGACCAGGCGCTGCTGATCTACACCTCCGGCACCACCGGCATGCCGAAGGCCGCCCGCGTCACCCATGCGCGCATCGTCGAATGGAGCTTCTGGTTCGCCGGCATGATGGACATCCAGCCCGACGACCGGCTGTACGACTGCCTGCCGCTGTATCACAGCACCGGCGGCATCGTGGCGATCGGCGCGTTGCTGGCGCGCGGCGGCTCGGTGCTGATCCGCGCGCGGTTTTCGGCGAGCCGATTCTGGGACGACGTCGCCGATGGCGGCTGCACGATCTTCCAGTATATCGGCGAGCTGTGCCGCATCCTGGCCGCGAGCCCGCCGCACCCCCGCGAACAAGGGCACCGTCTCCGGCTTGCCTGCGGCAACGGCCTGCAAGGCGACGTCTGGGCGGCGTTCCAGCAGCGGTTCGGCATTCCCCGGATTCTGGAGTTCTATGCCGCGACCGAGGGCAGCGTCTCGCTGTACAACTGCGAGGGCAAGCCGGGCGCGATCGGCCGCGTGCCGCCGTTCCTCGCGCATCGCTTCCCGGTCGCGCTGATCCGCTGCGACGCCGAGACGGCGACGCCGTCGCGCGATGCCGAGGGTCTCTGCGTCGCCTGCGGCCCCGATGAGATCGGCGAGGCGATCGGCCCGCTTCCCGACGCGCCGGACGCGCCGGCCCGGCGGTTCGACGGCTACACCGACGCCGCCGCCTCGGCCGGCAAGGTGCTGCGCGACGTGTTCAAAAAGGGCGACCGCTGGTTCCGCACCGGCGACCTGATGCGCCGCGATGCCGCCGGCTACTTCTTCTTCGTCGATCGCATCGGCGACACGTTCCGCTGGAAGGGCGAGAATGTCGCCACCACCGAGGTGGCCGGCGTGCTGCGCGCCTGCCCCGGCATCACCGACGCGGTGGTCTATGGCGTCGCGGTGCCGGGGCACGAGGGCCGCGCCGGCATGGCCGCGGTGACCACCGACGAGCGGTTCGATCTCGCCGCCCTGCACGCGCATCTCGCGGCGCGGCTGCCGGCCTACGCGCGGCCGCTGTTCCTGCGCCGTTGCGACACCATCGATGCCACCGGGACGTTCAAGCCGATCAAGGGGCGGCTGGCGCGCGAAGCCTATGCCGACACCTCCGACCCGGTCTGGTTCAACGACCGCGACGCGGGCGGCTTTGTTGTCTGCGACGCGGCGCTGCTCCAGGCGATCGCCGACGGCCGCCGCCGCCTCTGACCGCGCGACCCCGCACGCGTCAGGCGGTGTTGCCGGCATCGACGGTGGTCACCGTGCCGGTGATGTTGCCGGCCTTGTCGCCGAACAGGAAATCGACCGTTTGGGCCACGTCGGCGACCTCCGGCAGGCGCCCCAGCGCGCTGCGCCGGGCGATCCGCGCGCGCTGCGACTCGGTCAGGTCGTGCGTCATCTCGGTGTTGACGAAACCGGGCGCGACCGCGTTGACGGTGATGCCGAGCGGG
>JARLIJ010000294.1 GCA_031291795.1 Acetobacteraceae bacterium
GGCGATCGTGCCACCCATCACACTCGCCATGCTCGAACGACCCTCGCCACTCCTCCACAAACGCCTCGCCAACCCCAGACGAAAACGAAGACAAGCAGTCAACTACGGCAGGAAGACACTATCTTAGTGCCTATGGGGCAGCGCCCCGACGTTCCTGCGCGCACGCCGTTGCTGCCCGCCATGGGCCCGGATAGGCTTGCGCCAACACGCGGGAGGAACCAATGAAGCTGGCATTCTTCGACGACTTCAAGCTCGGCGTCGTGCAGGGCGATCGCATCGTCGACGTTTCGGCGGTCGTACACGGCATCCCGCACACTGGTCCCGGCGACCTCATCAGCGGATTGATTGCGCAATTCGCGGATTACCGCGGCCAGCTGGAACGTGCTGCGACCGGCGCCGGCGTTGCGTTGTCCGATGTGCGCCTGCGCCCGCCGTTGCCGAAGCCCGGCAACATCGTATGCATGGCCGTGAACTACATGGAGAACGGCACGCTCGCGAAGCCCGCGCCGATCAACGCGTTCCACAAAGCCCCGACTGCGATCATCGGCCCCGGCGACATTATGGTGCTGCCCGACGTCCCCGCCACCATCTTCGAGGGCGAGGCCGAGATGGCGCTGGTGATCGGCAAGCGCGCCACCAACGTGCCGGCCGCGCAGGCGATGGACTACGTCTTCGGCTACATCAACTTCATCGACGGATCGGCGCGCGGCCTGCCGCCGCAAAGCTTCTTCGCGATGAAGTCGCGCGACACCTTCGCGCCGATCGGGCCTTACCTCGTCACCAAGGACGAGATTGCCGACCCGCAGAAACTGCCCATCCGGCTGACGGTCAACGGCGCAGTGAAGCAGGACTTCAACACCGACGACATGGCGCACAACATCGCCCGCTGCATCGAATGGGTAACGTCGATCCATACGCTGGAGCCCGGCGACATTCTGGCCACCGGCACCAACCACCGCGGCCTGTCGAGCTTCATGGACGGCGACGTGGTGGAACTGGAAACCCAGGGCCTCGGCAGACTGCGTTTCAACATACGCGACGACCTCAAGCGCAGCTGGCTGCGTGAGACGCGGCAGGACCGCAAGGAGAAGGGCCAGGAAGGGCCGACGCCGCAGGTTTCCGGCAAATACGCGCCGAACGCCTGAGCCGTGGCCCGCGCTTATCTCGTGGTGCGCGCGGTGGTGGCGGATCCTGCCGACCGCGCGGCCTTCGACCGCTGGTACAACGACGAGCATTTGCCGGACGCCGTGAAGGCGTTCAATGCCCGCCGCGCCTGGCGCGGCTGGAGCACGCTCGACCCCTCGGTGCACACCGCATTCTACGAGTTCGATTCCGCGGCGGCGGTGCGCGCGATCGGCGAGGGTGCTGCGATCAAGGCGCTGATCGCGGAATTCGACCGATGCTGGGACACACGGGTCACCCGCACCCGCGATATCGTAGACGTCGCCGGCGAAATCGACGCCGCGCCCTGAGCAGCCAGGCCTTCACCTGAGCGCCCGGCCATCAAAAGGCTGGGAGGAGCACAAGCCGGACCGTCCGGTTCTCGGCATGATGGGCAACGTGGTGGCGACGCTGCGGGAGATGCGCGCATCGACCGGACCTCGACTGGTGGCTCCACATGTCGTGAACGCGCCGCGCGCAACCGCACTGTGCGGATACCCTTGCCAACTGATGTGACGAGGAGGAGTTTGCCGCCTCATCCCGGACGAGGAGCCGGCCGCCATGGACGAAGACACGCCCCTGCCTCCCGCTATCGAGGCGCTCGATGCTTACCTCCTGTCGGATCGCTCCCCGCCCGACTGTATGGACCTGTCCGAACTGGACGGGTTCCTGGCGGGCGTGGTGGCGGGACCGGAGGTGATCGCACCCAGCGAGTGGCTCCCGATCGTCTGGGATGGCGACGAGCCCGAATTCGAGGACGAGGCGCAAGCCAGCACGATCCTGGGCGCCATCATGGAACGCTACAATGCCATCGCCACGGCGCTCGCCGGCGATCAGGAATCGTTCGTGCCGCTGTTCTGGGAGGCGGCGGACGGCACGCCGGTCGTCGATGAATGGGCGATCGGCTTCATGCGCGCGGTGTCGTTGCGCGCCGATGCCTGGGACCCGGTGTTGAAGGACGAGGACAGCGCGATCCTGCTGATCCCGATCGGCATCGTCGCCGGCCAGGCGCTGGGTGAGGAAGACCCGCAACTCCGCATCCCGGAGGAGGCGATGGACGACCTGATGGAAGACGGCGACATGATGATGGCCGCCTGCGCCGTCGGCCTCTACAATTTCTGGCGCGACCGGGAGGCCGGCGCTGCAGCGCATCTGACACACTGACACACGCGACGCACCGACTCGGGTGCTCGGCCCCGCCCCGCAAAGGGCGGGATGCCGCGTGGGCGTGCGTCTGCTCCACCGCCTGTCGCCGATGTCTGCGGTGCGGGCACGGCTGGCCTGATGATCCGGCGGCCCCTTTCGCGGACCATCGTATCCCGACGAAAGCAACGGTTAATCATTTCCTGCGAGACCGTTCTCCCCCGGAGACCCTTCGTCTCGCCAGGAAAGATTCGTCCGATGCCGACCGCCTGCTGCTGCGCCATCCCATTGCTGCCGAATCGGGCCCTTGCGCCCGATGCCGGCGGACCCGCGCCGCAAGCCCAGGGGGCGGCCGCGCCGCGGCTCTGCATCCTGCTGGCCGAGGACAACCCGATCAACCAATTGATCGCACGCCGCATGCTGGAGCGGCTGGGCCATTGTGTCCACCTTGCCTCCAATGGTCTGGAAGCGGTGGAGGCGGCGCGTCAACAGCGTTTCGATGCGATCCTGATGGACATGATGATGCCCGAGATGGATGGCGTCACGGCAAGCCGCGCCATCCGATCGGAGTTGGCGGGCCGGCAGGTGCCCATCGTCGCGGTCACGGCGAACGCATCCGACGAGGACCATGCGGCTTGCCTGGAGGCCGGGATGATCGGCTTCCTCGCCAAGCCATTCAATCGCGCGACACTATGTGCCGCACTGGATGCCGCGTTGGCCGAGGCGACCCAGGCCCCGACCGGGGATGCGCCGCCGATGGCCGAACCGGAGGCCGAACCGGCTCAGGCCTCGCGCGGGGCGACGTCCGCGATGTAGACGACATCGCCCGTTGCGACATCCGGGCTGCCGGGGCCTTCGGTTGCCACGACGTGCCCGGCTCCCAGCATCGCGATCCAGCAGGGGTCCGCTCCGGCCGCATGCTTTGCCTCGTCCATCACGTCCTTGGGGACGGCGGGCCGTAGCGCGTCGTCCAGCATCTTGAGCCGGCTCATCATTGCTTCTCCCGTTCGACGCGGATCGAACGACCCGGGAGGGCGCGCGGCTGCGTGCCGGACGCCGCGTCACCACCAGAGCCACAGGGTGCCGAGCAGGAGCGTGATCAGCGTCAGGGGGGCTCCGACGCGGAAATAGGCGCGGAAGCTGATCGCCACGCCGCGACGGGCCGCTTTCTCCACCACGATCAGGTTGGCGACCGACCCCAGCACGGTGAAGTTGCCGGCGAGTGTGGACGCCATGGCAACGATCAGCCAGGCGCGGGTCTGGTCGGGCAGCGTCGTGACGAACGGCTTCAGCACCAGCACCGCCGGCACGTTGCTCACGAGGTTCGACAGCGCCGCGGTGACGAGCGACAGGACCGGTACCCGTTCCAACCCGGACCGCCCGACCGCCGCCACCGTCTCGGGGGTCAGCAGCACGCGTTCGGCACCGGCCACGATGATGAACAGCCCGGCGAACATCAGCAGCAGCGACCAGTCGATATCGGCATAGATCCGCGCGCTGCGCATGCGCCGCGTCAGCAGCAGCAGGCCGCCGACGATGATCGCCGCCTTGGCCGGGGGCTGGCCGGCGAAGAACAATGCGACCACCACGAGGGTGGCCACCAGCGCTCGGATCACCAGCGGCTGGTTGCTGCGGATGCGCACCGCCGGCGGGTCGAGCCGCGCGCGCCCGCGGAATTCCACGGGATAGAGCAGCGCCAGCAGCGCCACCGTCAGCACCAGCCCGACCAGCGCCACCGGGGCCAGCGCGGCCGCGAACGCGCCGTAGGGCACGTGCGACAGGCTGCCGATCATGATGTTCTGCGGATTGCCGGTGATCGTCGCGGTCGATCCGACATTCGAGGCCATCGCGACCCCCAGCAGGTAGGGCACCGGGTTGCGCCGCAGCGTAACGGCCAGCTCCGCCACCAGCGGCGCGAGCACCAAGCAGATCGCATCGTTGACCAGAAAGGCCGAGAACACGCCGGACACCGCGACCACGCCTGCGAGCAGCGTCAGCGGGCGGTGCGCCCGGCGCATCACCCAGGCATTGGCCAGCGCGAAGAAGCCGGACAGCCGCAGGTTGGCGACCACGATCATCATGCCCAGCAGCAGCGTGAGCGTGTCGAGGTCGATCGCCTTGTAGGCGTCCTCGATCGGGATGGCGCCGCAGGCCACCATCAGGCAGGCGCCGACCAGCGCCACGCCCGCGCGGTCGATCGCCAGGCCGGGCACTTTCCCGACCGCCAGCGCAAGGTAGCTGCCAACGAAGATCGCGCCGGCGGCGATGCGGCACGCCATCGCGTCGTCGGCCGGCATCAGCCATGGCGCGGCAGCCGCGCCCAGGGCGAGCAGCAGCAGCAGCGCCACCGCGCCCAGGCTCGCGATCCGCACCATCGTCAGCGGTTGGGCCAAAGCCCCGGGGTCGCGACTTCCAGCGAATGGCCGTCCGGGTCGCGGAAATACAGGCTGGTGCCGCCGTGCGGCCAGCGCAGCCGGCTCTCCACCGGGATATCGCGCCGACGCAGGTGGTCCTCCCACGCCGCGAGTTCGCCGAACGGGATGGCGAAGCACAGATGCAGCGCGCCGCGTCCGTGATGCGGCGGGATGAAGCCGCCGGGCACGGGAGCCGGTTCGTCCGTCATGCCGTGGCGGAACAGCAGCAGGATCTGTTCGTTCGGGACCTCCAGCGCGCACATGCGCTCATCGCTGAAGAACGGGGTGAAGCCGAACAGGCCGGTGTAGAACGCGCTGGAGCGGTCGAGGTCCTCGACATAGAGCGAGGTTTCCAGCACGCCGCTGATGCGCGGGATGGTGGCCACTGGCGGGCTCCCCATGGGATGGGCTCCTTGAACGTCTGCGGGGTTGCCGGACAGACATGCGGGCGCCGGCCGCGCCGCGCGGTCAAGTTGTCGTGTCGGCAGCGGTCGGATTGCCGACCGTCCGCAGCACGTCGAGCGGCAGCAGCTTGCCGTCGCGCTCGAAGTGCCAGAACGTCCAGCCATTGCAGGACGGCGCGTTCTGCACGGCCGCGCCGACCTTGTGGATGGAGCCACGCAAATCCCCGGCGGCCAGCGTCCCGTCGGCACCGACCACCGCGGCGATGCGGCGCTGGCGGTCGAACACATGGGTGCCCGGCGCGATCAGGCCGCGCTCCACCAGGCTGCCGAACGGCACCCGCGGCACGTCGCGCTTGGTGGGCGCGGTGGAGAACCCGTCATGCGGCGCGGGCCGGGTGGCGCGGACGCGGCCGATCGCCGCCTCGGCGTAGGCCGGGTGGCGCTCGATGCCGATGAAATGGCGGTGCAGCCGTTTCGCCACGGTCGCGGTGGTGCCGGTGCCCAGGAACGGATCCAGTATGATATCGCCGGGCGCCGTGCTGGCCAGCATGACGCGGTGCAGCAGCGCCTCGGGTTTCTGGGTCGGGTGCAGCTTCAACCCATGCTGGTTGCGCAGCCGCTCGGGACCCGTGCAGAGCGGCAGGAACCAGTCGCTGCGCATCTGGATGTCGTCGTTCAGCGACTTCATCGCCTGGTAGTTGAACCGGTAGCGCGAATCCTGTCCGCGCGCCGCCCAGATCAGCGTCTCATGCGCGTTGGTGAACCGCCGGCCGCGGAAGTTCGGCATCGGATTGGCCTTGCGCCATACCACGTCGTTCAGGATCCAGAAGCCGAGGTCCTGCAGGATGGCGCCGATCCGGAAGATGTTGAGGTAGGCGCCGATCACCCATAGCGTGCCGTCCTTGCGCAGCACACGGCGGCATTCCGTCAGCCATTCGCGGGTGAACGCATCATAGGTCGGGAAGTCGGCAAACCGGTCCCAGTCGTCGTCTACGCCATCGACCAGGCTGTCGTCCGGCCGCCGCAACTCGCCGCGGAGCTGCAGGTTGTAGGGTGGGTCGGCGAACACGCAATGGACCGAGGCCGGGGGCAACATGCGCATCATATGCACGCAGTCGCCCAGCAGGACCTGATCCAGCGGCAGTTCGCGAACGATTTCCAACATTGCTCCTGGCGGGGCGCGACGGGGGGATCAGACAGAGGGGCGGGACAAGAGGGAGGAACAGGCGACGTGACCCCTATCGTGACGGGCCAACGGAAGTCGCGTCAATCGACCAGTTGCGAAACCACCCGCTCGTCTGCCGCCATCGGGTCCGGCAGGACCGCTTCGATCGTCTCCAATGCCAGCGTCAGTTGCGCCACGGTCCCGAAGGTCGGGCGATGATGCGGCGTCGGCCCGAACCGCAGCAGGGCATCGCGGTGCAGCGCCGTGGCATAACCGGCGTTGGAGTCCCAGCCATACACCGGGAAGCGGGCTGCGAGGCGCAACATGGCGCGGTCGCGCACCACCTTGGCGACGATCGAGGCCGCGGCGATTGACAGGCACAGCGCGTCGCCACCCACCACGCAGCGCACCGAACAGCCCAGCCTGGGCGGGTAGTTGCCATCCACCAGCGCCAGATCCGGCATCGTCGGCAGTCGCCCAACTGCTCGTCGCATCGCCAGCATCGCCGCGTGCAGGATGTTCAGCCGGCTGATCTCGGCCACCGAGGCGGCCCCGACCGCGATTTCCACCCGTTTGCAGGCCAGCAGCGCGACATACGCCGCCTGCCGCTGGTCGGCGGTCAGCTTCTTGGAATCGTCCAGCAGCGCGGCCAGGCGGCGTGGCACACCGGCGGTAAACACCACGGCCGCGGCGACGACCGGCCCGGCGAGGGGCCCTCGCCCGGCTTCATCCACGCCCGCCACCCGCCCACCGGCGGCCTTTTCCAAGGCGAAGTTCGGCATGCCCGTCCATAGCAGGTCCGACGGGAGTCGCCGCAAGTGCGTTCACGTGCCGGGCGGACCGCCGGCAAGCCGATCGGCGAGGAACCCGATCAGGCTGCGCAGTTTGGGCAGGGCTGCGCGCGAGGCGGGGCAGACGGCGAACAGTGTGGAGACCTGGGGGCGATAGTCCGGCAACAGCGGAACCAGGCGGCCTGCGGCGATATCGTCCACCAGCAGCAGCGCCGGGGCGAGCAGCACGCCGGCACCGGCCCGCGCGGCGTCGCGACGCAGCAGCCCGTTGTCGCATTTCAGCCGCCCGGGAACCGACACCTCGATCTCGCCATCGACCCCACTGAAATGCCACATGTCGCCTGGGTGGCGGTTGTCGGTCAGGCAGGCATGGCGGGTCAGGTCGGTCGGGGTCTGAGGCATCCCTGCCTGCGCCAGGTAGGACGGTGCGGCGCACACGATGAACGGCATCGACATGAGGCTGTGCAGCGCCATGCCGGGCAATTCGGCGTCCTTGGCACCCCCCTCCATGACCTGCAGGGCGAGATCGTAGCCCTCCTCGATCACATCGACCGACCGGTCGACCAGCGTCACGTGCAGCGACAGGTCGGGGTTCTGCTGCATGAACGCCACCAGCAACGGGCCCAGCAAAGTGCAGCCGATCGATACGGGAGCAGTAAAGCGCAAGCTGCCGCGCAGTCGGGTCTCCGGCCGCCCGGCTTGACGCGCGGTCTCCAAGTCATCGAGGATACGTATGCACTGGGCGTGAAACGTCTCGCCGATTTCGGTCAGGCTGACGCGCCGCGTCGTCCGGTTCAGCAGGCGCGCGCCCAGCCAGCTCTCCAGCATCTGGACATGCTTGCTCGCCGTGGCCTGGGAAATCCCAAGTTCACGTGCAGCAGCCGAGAAGCTCCGTGTGGCAGCTACGCGGGAAAACACGGTCATACTTGTCAGCCGATCCACCGATACTCCCTGCCGATCTTCATCGATTCGATCTGGACCGGATGGCGCTTGTTCCGCATGCAGCGTTCGCACGGCGTCAACATCAATGCAGTCGTTCGGTACATCGAAGGCATCCGAAAAACGCAACCACCACCAGCATGCGGCTCCGCCCACGTCGGTCGGGCAACATCCGCCTGCAATTAAGCATTTAGTCACTGTCAACAAGATGCAATCGGAAAATATTTGAAACGTTCGCGTGACACCCAAGAAATGGTCGACCCTTATCACGATCGCGCGTACAGGATAACCGGCTGTTCAATGCGACCCGAAGGGTGCGGGACAGGGTTTCCCAGCGTCGCCGGCCATTGCCAGGGTGGATCGGGAAACAGGCTGCGCATGGCGGGCAGGCCGCAGTCGAAGGGCGGGCCGCCCGCGCTGCCGGTTTGCATGAACAGGGCAAATAGTCGGCCGCCGGGCCGCAGCCACCGATGCAGACGCTGCACGTAGCCGGGCCAGGTGGCCGGCGGCAGCGCGCACAGGCAAGCCTGGTCGTAGATCGCGTCGAACGGCGCGGGCGCGTCCCAGGTCAACAGGTTGGCAAGTTCGACGCGGGCGGCGACCTGCAGGCGTTCCAGCCGCGCGCGCTGGGCGGCGACGGCGCTTTCGGCCAGATCCACGACGGTGACGTCGAACCCGGCCTCGGCCAGTGCCAGCGGTTCGGAACTGCGTCCGCCGCCGGGTACCAGGATGCGGCAGGGGGCGAGCGCCCCGGTTTCGAGCCAGTCGACGAAGCTGGGATGCAGGCCCGGCCGCTCCCACGCGGTGGCGCCGTCGTGGTAGCGGGCTTCCCAGTCGATCGCCCGGCCCTCGGTCATGAGACCGGCGCTGGCAGGTTCATCCACCCGGGCAGGCGCGGGATGAGCGTGGCGTCGCCGCAGGTCAGCAGGCCACCGGACAGGGCGTCCAGCCGCAGCACGGCGAGGCCGACCTGGTCGCGCCCCGATCGCATGGTGCCGATTTCGGCCGCGTCGCGCAGGACGGGGGTGCCGGGGGCGGGGAGCGGGCCTTCGATCGTCACCGGGACGAGGCGGCGCTTCAACAGGCCGCGATACTTGGTCCGTGCGGTGAGCTCCTGGCCCATGTAGCAGCCCTTGCTCCAGGAGACGCCGTGCAACTCGTCGAAGCCGGCTTCCAGCAGGACGGTCTTTTCGATTTCCAGGTCGCGCGCGCCATCGGGCAGGCCGAGGCCAAGCCGGTGGCGATCCCAATCGGCCTCGGAGGCGTTGGTGGGCAATGCCACCTCGGATAGCACGCGCCAGCCGGCCTCGGGCAGTCTCGGGTCGGCGGCGACGATACGCCCGGCGTTCGGCGGCGCGTCCCAGGCGGCGTAGACCCCCAGCTCGGGCAGGGCCTGCAGCGTGACCTTGGCGCGCAGGCGGAATCGCGACAGGCGAGGCAGCAGCGTCGCGATCTGCGCAGCTTCGCAGTCCAGCAGCAGGCGATCACCGTCGGCGATGATGAAGAAGTCCGCGAGGTACTTGCCCTGCGGGGTCAGCAAGGCCGCCCAGACGGCGCGGCCGGGGACCGCTTGCGCCACGTCGTTCGACACCAGGCCTTGCAGGAAGGCGATCCGGTCTTCCCCGGTGACCCCGATGATGCCCCTGCCGGGCAAGGCTGTCAGACGTTCCATTGGATGTACAGTTAATGCAACTTCGGCCCGAGGCAAGGCGGCATGGCACGGGCGCCGCTCCGAAGCGCCCCTTGAACCCGTCCGGAGCCAACGTCACACTTATTCGACCTGCCTCGGCATCCGACTTGCCTGGCATTGGTATCTGACCTGCTTGGGGAGCGGTGGAACGATGGATTACGATCTGTTCGTGATCGGCGGCGGCTCTGCCGGCGTGCGGTGCGCGCGCATCTCGGCTGGCCACGGTGCGAGGGTCGGCGTCGCCGAGGAGCGTTTCTGGGGCGGTACCTGCGTCAATGTCGGCTGCGTGCCGAAGAAGCTGCTGGTGCAGGCCGGCGAGTACGGCGCCTGGGCGGACGACGCGGCCGGCTTCGGCTGGACCATCCAGAAGGGGTCGCATGACTGGCCGAAGCTGATCGCCGCCAAGGATCGCGAGATCACCCGGCTGGAGGGGATCTACCGCAAGCTGCTGGCCAACGCCGGCGCCCAGGTGTTCGACGCGCGGGCGACGTTCATCGATGCCCACACCCTCGACGTCGGCGGCAAGCGCGTCACGGCGGAGCGGATCGTCATCGCCACCGGCGGCCATCCGGAACGCCCGCCGATCCCCGGCGCGGAACTCGGCATCGTGTCGGACGCCGCTTTCTACCTGAAGCGCATGCCGAAGCGGATCGCCATTGTCGGCTCCGGCTACATCGCAGTCGAATTTGCCGGCATCTTCCGCGCGCTGGGCGCCGAGACCCACCTGATCTACCGCCAACCGCTGCCGCTGCGCGGCTTCGACCAGGACATGCGGGAGGGCCTCGCCGAGGCGCTGGCCGCCCAGGGCGTGGTGCTGCATCCCGGTTGCCGACCCGAAGCCGTGGCGGCGGACGGCGAGGGGCGGCTGCTGACCTACGGCGACGGCAAGACGCTGGCGGTCGACCTGGTATTCTTCGCGACCGGCCGCCGGCCGTCAACCGCCGGCCTGGGACTGGAGGACGTGGGGGTTGCGACCAGCGCGGGCGGCGCGGTGATCGTGGACGACCATCTGCGCACCTCGCAGCCACATATCTACGCCATGGGCGACGTGACCGATCGGGTGAACCTGACGCCGGTTGCCACGGCGGAGGGGCACGCGCTGGCCGACTCGCTGTTCGGCCGCACGCCGCACAGCATCTCGCTGGCGAACGTGCCGTCCGCCGTGTTCTCCAGCCCCCCGATCGCCACCGTCGGGCTGACCGAGGAGCAGGCCGCCGCGCGTGGGCCGGTTGATGTCTACGTCACCCGCTTCACGCCGATGCGCCATACGCTGACCGGGCGGAACCGCAAGACATTGATGAAACTCCTGGTGGACCAGGCGACCCAGAAGGTGCTCGGCGTCCACATGCTGGGCGAGGACGCGCCCGAGATCATCCAGGGCATGGCAATTGCCGTGGTGATGGGCGCCACGAAGGCGGATTTCGATCGCACGATCGGCATTCATCCGACCGCGGCCGAGGAGTTCGTCACGCTGCGTACGCGCACCAGGGTCGCAGGGGTCGCCGAGGCAGCGGCGTAGGGTCGGCGAGGCGCAGGGGAACGCGCGCCAATACGGTGGCCGCCGCCGCGGGCGTTCCGCGGCCCGGACGGGTATGAAGCGGCTGGTCGACCGGCCTATGACCACGCGTTTGCCCCGGCACCACGGACATCTGCGCGTGACCGCTGCCTGAGTGGGGGGCCTGGCCCATAGGCGCTAACATAAGGTGGCCTCGGCTGCCCAACACTGTCCTGGCCGGGCTTGACCCGGCCATCCCCGCCAGGAAAGTGCCGCAGGCGGCCGTCAGGCACGCGACTTCGGTGCCGGTGGGGGTGCCCGGGTCAAGCCCGGGCATGACGAAAACTGCGACGTCACGGCTTATGTTAGCGCCTATGGGGGCCTGGCCCGATCGCGATGGCGACACCGCGCCGGTCGAAGCGCGGCAAGTTGGGTCCGCTCTTGCATCGCCGCGTGCTCGACGCCGATCGGATCATCCCTGCCATCGACGAAGGTCGCGTGGTCGTCAGCTTCGCCCTTATCCGCAAAGGCGCCCGCGACCACCGCGATCCCGCAGACCAGCCATATGCCCACCCGGTAGCCACCAGGCCGATTTCGCGACATAAAGCGGTCAAGGAGAGCCACCAATGACCGCCACGACCCCACCCTCAGCCCCGGCCAGCGTCTGGACGCCCAACACCTGGCGCGACCAGCCGATCCGCCAGGTGCCGACCTATCCGGATCTGGCGCGGCTCGACGATATGGAGCGCCGGATCGGCAAATACCCTCCTCTGGTGTTCGCCGGCGAGGCGCGGCGGCTGAAGGCGCACCTGGCGCTCGCCTCCGAAGGCAAGGCCTTCGTCCTGCAGGGTGGCGACTGTGCCGAAAGCTTCGCCGAGTTCACCGCCAACAACATCCGCGACACGTTTCGCGTGCTGTTGCAGATGGCGGTGGTGCTGACCTTCGGCGCCTCGCTCCCGGTGGTGAAGATGGGCCGTATGGCCGGCCAGTTCGCCAAGCCGCGCTCCTCGGACAACGAGACGCAGGACGGCGTCACGCTGCCGTCCTACCGCGGCGACATCATCAACGGCCCGGAATTCACGGCCGCGGCGCGCATTCCCGATCCGGCGCGCATGGAGTTCGGCTATTTCCAGTCCGCCAGCACGTTGAACCTGCTACGGGCCTTTGCCTCCGGCGGCTACGCCGACCTGCACGACGTGCACCGCTGGAACCTGAGCTTCGTCGAGCGCTCGCCGCTGGCCGGCCGCTACCGCGACCTCGCCGCCCGGATCGACGAGACGCTGTCCTTCATGACCGCCTGCGGCATGACCAGCGCCACCACCCGCGACCTGCGGGAGACCGATTTCTACGTCAGCCATGAGGCGCTGCTGCTGCCCTATGAGCAGGCGCTGACCCGCATCGATTCCACCACCGGCGACTGGTACGCCTGCAGCGCGCATTTCCTGTGGATCGGCGACCGCACCCGCCAGCTCAACGGGGCGCATGTGGAATTCCTGCGCGGGGTGAAGAACCCGATCGGCATGAAGGTCGGGCCGAGCCAGGAGGCGGACGACCTGCTGCGCATCCTCGATGTGCTGAACCCGGCCAACGAGCCCGGCCGGATCACGCTGATCAGCCGCATGGGCGCCGAGAAGGTCGCCGCCAAGCTGCCGCCGCTGGTGCGCGCGGTGGAGCGGGCGGGCCACAAGGTGGTGTGGCTGTGCGATCCGATGCATGGCAACACGATCTCGACCGTCAACAAGCTCAAGACCCGCGACTTCGATGCGATCCTGTCGGAGGTGCGCGGCTTCTTTGACGTGCATGCGGCCGAGGGGACCTGGGGCGGCGGCGTCCATGTGGAGATGACCGGCCACGACGTCACCGAATGCACCGGCGGTGCCCACCAGCTCAGCGAGGCGGACCTTGCCGAGCGCTACGAGACGTTCTGCGATCCGCGCCTGAACGCGGAACAGTCCCTGGAGCTGGCCTTCCTGGTGGCGGAGGAGCTGAAGCAGCGCCGCATCCATCACGGCCAGCCCGCCCTCGCCGCGCAATAGGGCTGGAAGCAGCAGGATGAGTGCCGACGGCGGTCCGCCGAACCAGGTCGCGCCAAACCGGGTGCCGGCCGCCGTGGTCCCGTCCGGCCTGACGGCGTCCGGCGAACTCGGGCGGGACGTCGCCGCGCGGACCGACACCTATTTCAACCGCACCCGCCAGATCGTGGCAAAGTTCGGCGACAAGCGCGTCACCTATGCGGTGTTCCTGCGCCGCCCGGTGATCTGCGCGCCGATGCTGATGCTGCAATGGCTGATGGCGGTGGTGCGCGAGCGTGGCACCTCGCTCGACATCGACCTGGTCTATCAGGAGGGCGACTGGGTCGGCGCCGGCGAGCCGATCGTCTACCTCACCGGCAGTCTGGTGCAGCTGTCGGACCTGGAGACGCTGCTGCTGCAGAAGATCGGTCCCGCCTGCGTCGCCGCGCACAACGCCTACCAGATGAGCATGGCGCTGCCCCAGGTGGGCTTCCTGGCGATGGAGGCGCGCCACTGCGCCGGCGCCGAGATGCAGGACATGATGGCCTACGCGGCCTCGGTCGGCAGTGCCGCGGCGCAGAAAGAGGGCGCGAAAGGCTTCGTCGGCAACGCCAACGACGGCACCGCGCACTGGTTCGGCGCAGCGGGGGGCTTCGGCACCATGCCGCATTCGCTGATCGGCTACGCCGGTTCCACGGTCCGCGCGGCCGAGATGTTCGCAGAAACCTTTCCCGACGAGCCGATGACCGTGCTGGTCGACTATTTCGGCCGCGAGATCACCGACGCGCTGGCGGTCTGCGCGCGCTTTCCCGAACTGGCGCGGTCGGGCACGCTGTCGTTCCGGCTCGACACCCATGGCGGACGGTTCCTCGAAGGACTCGACCCGCCGGAGAGCTACGCTGTCCTGGAACGCCGCGCGCCCGGTACGATCCGGCGCTACCGCAGCGAGACGGAACTGCGCTACCTGGTCGGCACCGGCGTCTCCACCGCGGCGATCTGGCGCATGCGGGAGGCGTTGGACGAAGCGGGCTACCCGAAGGCGAAGATTGTCGCGTCGTCCGGCTTCGGGGTGGACAAATGCCGTGTGATGGCAGATGCCCACGCGCCGATCGACCTGGTCGGCACCGGCAGCTTCCTGCCGGACCTGTGGCACGAAACCTATGCCACTGCGGACATCGTTGAGTATGAGGGCGTGCCGATGGTGAAAGTCGGCCGCGAGTTTTTGCTCCGCAAGAACGGGGCGCGTCGAAAGGGCAGCGGATGAAACTAACGGATATTGAGCGGGTGAACCACCTCGTTGGCGAACTGAGCGACATCAAGGCCCTGATTGGCATCGCCTCGCGGGCCGAGATCGATGCGTACCAGGTCTTTGTCGAGGCGCCCGGCGATGGCAGCCTGAAGATGTCGCAGGAGGGCCCGAGCACGAGCCATGCGCGCGGCGTCGGCGTGTCGGATGCGTTCCTGGGCCGGCTCAAGCAGCTTGCGGTCGAGGAATTGCACGCCAAGCGGGAGCAGATTGTCACCGACCTCAAGGCGCTCGGGGTCGAAACCGAGGGGTGAGGGGCTGAGGGCTTTGCGGATACGGGCAGGGTCTGTGCGGCTGGCTCTGCTTTGATTCAACACAGAGTTTGAAGGCGAGCACGGGAAGGTCACAGAGAAGAAGGGTTTTCATCTGATACCAACCGCCGAAGAGAATGACACTTCTCCCTCTCCCCTTGAGGGCTTGGGCCGCAGAGCGGACCAAGGCTGGGGTGAGGGGGCGTACCACCACCGGCGGTGCGGCTCGCCCCCTCACC
>JARLIJ010000052.1 GCA_031291795.1 Acetobacteraceae bacterium
AGCAGCAAGGCTTGCAGGATGGCGAGCAGGAGCTGGCTGAAGCTGGGCACGACGGGGCTCCTAACGAACAGCCAAGGCGAGCAGGATGACCAGCGCCGCCACGATGTAGAGGCAGTAGCCGCGCAGATCGCCGCCCTGGACGGCCTGCATCCGTTCGCCCAGCACCTGCACGCCGCGGGCGATCGGATCGACGATGCCGCGATCCCAGCCGGGTTCGACGCGGCGCGCGAGCGAGACGAAGTCGGCGAAGCGGCGCACCACCACGGCCCAGGCGGCGTCGATGTCGGCGCGCACGGCGTAGAGCGGACGGAAGAACATCAGGATCGGCTGGATGAAGCCGCGGCCGGTGACCGACATATGCACATCCGGCAGATACCCGGCCGCCCAAGGCTGTGCCGCGCGGCGGGGCAGCGCGCGCTTGCCGGCGAACGCGGCGCGGATGACCACGGGCAGCATGGCGAGCACCAGCAGCAGCACCGCAATCAGCGGAGTCGAGAGCGCCGCCTGGTGCGCATCGCCGGGGATCAGCACGGCGCCGTCGGTCACGACCACCCGGGCCGCATCGGTTGCCATCGCGCCGATGGTCGCGGTCGCGATCGTCGTCATCACCGGTGCGACCAGCGGTGCGAGCAGGCCCAGCACCACGCAGCCGAGGGCCAGTATTCCCATCGCGGCAAGCATCGGCACGGGCACGTCGCCCTCGGTGTTGGGGTGGTGGGCGCGCGGCGCGCCGGCGAACACCATGCCGTAGGCCTTGACGAAGCACATCACCGCCAGCGCGCCGGTCAATCCCAGCATTGTCGCGGCGATCGGGGTGGCGAGCTTGACCAGGAACGTGCCGCTGAAGGCGGCGGCGAACAGCGCCTGATATCCATACCACTCCGAAACGAAACCATTCAGCGGCGGGACGGCGGCGATCGCCAGCGCGCCGATCAGGAAGGTCAGCGCGGTCCAGGGCATGGTGCGGGCCAAGCCGCCCATCGCCTCCATGTCCTTGGTGTGCGCACGGTAGATCACCGACCCGGCGCCGAGGAACAGCAGGCCCTTGAACACCGCATGATTGAGCAGGTGGTACAGCCCGGCCATCATGCCGACCACGGCGACCACCGGCCGCCCGGTCGCGATGCCGATCATCCCGACGCCGACGCCCATCAGGATGATGCCGACATTCTCCACGCTGGAGTAAGCCAGCAGGCGCTTGATATCGCGTTCGGCCAGCGCATAGGCCACGCCCAGCACCGACGATACTGCGCCGACCGCCAGCACCAGGATTCCCCACCACAGGACGTCGCCGCCCAGCAGGTCGACGCCGACCTTGATGATGCCGAACACGCCGATCTTGATCATCACGCCCGACATCAGCGCCGAGGCGTGCGAGGGCGCGGCGGGATGGGCGCGCGGCAGCCAGATGTGCAGCGGCATCATGCCGGCTTTTGCCCCGAAGCCCAGGAAGCCCAGCACGAACACGATCGAGCTGAGCGGGGCCGGCACATGCGCAATGCGGAACGCGGCGAAATCGAAGCTGCCGGCCTGGTTCGCCATCAGGAAGAAGGCGATCATGATCAGCACGGAACCGGCATGCGCCACGAAGAAATACAAATAGCCGGCGGAGATCGCATCCTCATCCTGGTCGAAGATCACCAGGAAGTACGACGCCAGCGACATCATTTCGAAAAAGATCAAGAACCAGAAGGCGTTGTCGGCGGCGACGACGAGCACCATGGCAGCGATGAACAGGTTCATGAAGAACCCCATCGGGCCGATGCCGCGCCCGGCGTATTCCTTGACGTAGGCCAGCGAGTAGATCCAGGCGACCAGCGCCAGCAGCGAGATCACCGCGATCATCAGGGCGGCGAGCGGGTCGAGCCGCAGCACGAAATGCGCGAACGGATACGGCCCGGCGATCGAGAAGACCCGCGCCGGACCGACCAGCGCCGGCAGGCTGGCGCCGAGCCCGGCCACCGCGGAGAGCGCACCGGCAAAGCCCGCGAGGCGGATCGCGGTTGCTTCATCGTTGCGGTACAGCAGGCTGGCCACGGCGCCGACGAGCGAAAGCAGCAGCGATACCAGGAGAAGACTGAACGGATGCATGGTCACTCCGGCTCCCGCGGGGCTGCCGGCGGCAGGTCGAAGCCGGGCACGCCGGCCGCGGACTGGCGCTTGGCCTGGGCGGCCTGCTCGAAGGCGCTGTGGTCGAGAACGAACAAGGCGTTGGTCGGGCAGACCCGCACGCATTCGGGGCCGGCTTCCTGGAACGCGCACAGGTCGCATTTCACCGCGACGCTGCGCACGCCGATCTCCCAGGCCAGCAGGGGATCGAGCGCGGCCGAGAAGGTCGGGGTGTTGATCCTGACGCCGGCGACGCCCGCAATGCCGGTGCCCTGCGGCGTGATCGCGCCGAACGGGCAGGCGAGCGCGCACATCTTGCAGCCGATGCAGGTCTTTTCATCGAGCACGATCGAGTCGGGACCGTGCGTGATGGCGTCCACCGGACAGACGCGGGCGCAGGGCGCGTCCTCGCAATGCCGGCAGACCACCGGGGCGGTGACGTCCTCGGTCCGCATCACGGTCAGGCGCGGGTGGGATTGCAGGCCTGCGGCCTTATGCACCTGGGTGCAGGCGGCCATACAGGTGTTGCAGCCGATGCAGCGCCTGGGATCGGCGATGACGAAGCGATTCATGCCTGCCCCTCCGGCAACCAGGCCGGCACGCGACCTGCGGCACCATAGCCCAGGTGCCCTCCACTGCGGTAGTCCACGTGGACTCGCCGCCATGTTATTACGGATCCGGTAAGGTCCGGCACGCGACCGCGACGGTGCATTGCGACGATCGGGACGGCGGACGGTCGTCCGCAGCCTGGCAGAGCCGTCTGATGACAATGGCAAGGAGACAAACGCATTGGACTTGGTATCTCGAACAGCGGCGGCAGGCTTTTGGCACACACTATCCCGACCGGACACCGCCGGCCAAAATAGGGTCCCATTATTTACGCAGTATAGACGCTTTACCGGGTAGTAGATTCCTTACCAGGACAAGCGCGAATCGACGACGTCGGGATGGCCAATAATCTGCTTCTCACCAGGACTCCAACCAGCCGCGGAATTCGCTGCGGGACGCATAGGGTCAAACTAATTCCGATGAATTGATCTGGATCAAGACACTCGAAAATTCTTCCCGGCATGATCAATAGAACCTGGCGTACAGGCATCGCAGGTTCGCTTCGTGTTCGCCTCAGGATGGTCGCCTTGAAGGAAAGTTTGCTGGCCGGGCACCGGGGGCGGATGCTCGGTGTTCCGAAATTCTCGGTCTGCTGTGGCTCAGGGCCAACACGCACACCACGCACCGGTGCTCCGGGCGGGGTGGCGTGTGTCCCTGCGCTTACCCGGGACCGGTGCCGGACCATCGCACACGGCCCTCCCACGGCACACATCCGACCTGCCGCCCCACGCCCCACATCCTATCCGCCCTATCGAATGCGCGCCCGTCGCGTATGGAGTAACCAAAGATGAACCGGTTCATTGTCGCAGAGCCGAGCAGGTGCATCGGCTGTCGCACCTGCGAAATCGCCTGCGTGTTGGCGCACGCTGGTGACGCCCGCGTCAGCGAGCTGTCTGCCGCAGCGTTCCAGCCGCGGCTGCGGGTGATCAAGAGCCTCAATATCAGCGCGCCGGTGATGTGCCGGCACTGCGAAGACGCACCGTGCCTGAACGCGTGCCCGAGCGGGGCGATCGTGTACCGGCAGAACAGCGTGCAGGTGGAGCAGGAGCGTTGCCTCGGCTGCAAGACCTGCGTTGTCGCCTGCCCGTTCGGCGCCATGGAAGTCGTCACCGTCCCGTCGACCCGGCATTTCGCCGGCGTCACCGTCGCGGTGGGGGTGCGGGCCGAGGCGCATAAGTGCGATCTCTGCGTCACCCGCACGCAAGGGCCGGCCTGCATCGAGGTCTGTCCCACCGATGCGCTGCACGTCATGGATGAGGACTACATGCAGGAAACCCTGCGCCGGCGGCGGGAGCATTCCGCTGCCGATCCGACCGCCCTGGCTGCGCGCGCCTGAACCGATCCGGGCTTTGTCCGATTTGCATAAACGTAAGGTGGAATCATGGAAAAGCATATGTCGGTGTGCCCGTATTGCGGGTCCGGCTGTAAGCTCAACCTGCTGGTCGAGAACGATCGCGTGGTCGGCGCCGAACCGCTGAACGGCGTCACCAATGAGGGTGAGCTGTGCCTGAAGGGCTACTACGGCTGGGACTTCATCAACGACACCAAGATCCTGACGCCGCGCCTGAAGCATCCGATGCTGCGGCGCTCGCGCGACGCGGAGTTCGAGGTGGTATCGTGGGATGAAGCGATCGAATTCGCATCGTCCCGCCTCGCCGCGATCAAGGCCAAGCATGGCCCCGATTCGATCATGCTGACCGGCTCCTCGCGCGGCACCGGCAACGAATCCAACTACGTGATGCAGAAATTCGCCCGCGCGGTGATCGGCACCAACAACATCGATTGTTGTGCCCGCGTCTGCCACGGCCCGTCGGTCGCCGGCCTGATGGTGACGCTGGGCAATGGTGCCATGAGCAACTCGATCTGCGAGATCGAGGACACCAAGTGCCTGCTGGTGTTCGGCTACAACGCCGCCGACAGCCATCCGATCGTGGCCCGCCGCATCATCAAGGCCAAGGAGAAGGGCGCCAAGATCATCGTCTGCGATCCGCGCCACGTCGAAACCGCACGCATCGCCGACCTTTGGCTGGGGATGAAGAACGGCTCCAACATGGCGCTGGTGAACGCGTTCGCCCACGTGCTGATCGAGGAAGGGCTCTACAACAAGGAATACGTCGCGAACTATACCGAAGGGTTCGAAGAATACCGGGCCATGGTGGCGAAGTATACGCCTGAGTATGCCGAGTCGATCACCGGCCTGCCGGCCGCGCAGATCCGCGAGGCCATGCGGATGTATGCCGCCGCGCCGTCCGCCACGATCCTGTGGGGCATGGGCGTGACGCAGTGGGGCCAGGCGGTCGACGTCGTGAAGGGGCTCTCCGGACTGGCGCTGCTGACCGGCAACCTCGGTCGCCCGAATGTCGGCGTGGGGCCGGTGCGCGGGCAGAACAACGTGCAGGGCGCGTGCGACATGGGCGCGCTGCCGAACGTGTTCCCCGGTTACGACTACGTTACCGATCCGGAAGCGCGCGCTCGGTTTGCCAAGGCGTGGGGCGTGCCCAGCCTGCCGGACAAGGTGGGCTTCGGCATCACCGACGTGCCGCACCAGGTCGAGGAAGGCAAGCTCAAGGCGTTCTACATCTTCGGTGAGGACCCGGCGCAGACCGAACCCGACCTGGCGCTGGTGCGCAAGGCGTTCAACGAGCTGGAACTGATCATCGTCCAGGACATCTTCATGACGAAGACGGCGATGTTCGCCGACGTGATCCTGCCGGCGACCTCCTGGGGCGAGCATGACGGCGTGTTCTCCAGCGCCGATCGCGGGTTCCAGCGCTTCACCAAGGCGGTCAATGCCAAGGGCGACGTCAAGCACGACTGGGAAATCTTCGGGCTGATGGCGACCGCCCTCGGTTACCCGATGCAGTACCACGACACCAAGGAGATCTGGGACGAGCTGCGCGGCCTCTGCCCGCTGTATCTGGGCGCCACCTATGAGAAGCTGGATGGCCTGGGCTACATCCAATGGCCGTGCGTCGATGCCGAAGACCCGGGCACGGAATATCTTTACAAGGGCAACAAGTTCCAGACCGCCAGCGGCAAGGGCCTGCTGTTCGCTTCCGAATGGCGCCCGCCGATCGAGCAGCTTGACGCGGAGTATCCGCTGGGGCTCTGCACGGTGCGGGAAGTCGGGCATTACTCCTGCCGCTCGATGACCGGCAACTGCGTCGCCTTGCAGACGCTGGCCGACGAACCCGGCTACGTGACCATCCATCCGAAGGACGCCAAGAAACTGGGCGTGAAGGACCAGCAGCTGATCTGGGTGGTGTCGCGCCGCGGCAAGGCGATCGCGCGGGCCGGCGTCACCGACCGGGTCAATGTCGGCGCGGTCTACATGACGTACCAGTGGTGGATCGGGGCCTGCAACGAACTGACGATCCACCATGTGGACCCGATCTCCAAGACGCCGGAATACAAGTTCTGCGCCGTGCGGTTGGAGCCGATTGCCGATCAGCTCTGGGCGGAGAACTATGTCCAGACGACTTACGCCAAGCTGAAGGGCGACCTGGCGCGGGTCGGTGCCAAGCTGCCGACCAAGGCGTTGGAACCGGTCTGAGTCGAAGGCGATGCCGGCCGGCTGTCGCAAGGCAGCCGGCCGGTACCATACCGGGATCGAACCGATGCACGAACTGACGATCTGCGAAAGCCTGTTCAAGATGGTGGAGCAGGAGCAGCAGACCCGCCATTTCACCAAGGTTTGCCGGGTCCGGCTGGAAATCGGGCGCTTCAGTTGCCTGGACCCGGAGGCGTTGCGCTACGCCTTCGACATCCTCGGCCGGGAGACCATGCTGGAGGGTGCGAAGCTCGAAATCGACCAGCCGCCGGGGGACGCCATTTGCCTCGATTGCGGGGCGGCGGTCGCGGTGGACACGCGGCTGTCGGATTGCCCCGCCTGCGGCGGCAAGCGACTGCGGCCGACCGGCGGCGACCAGATGCGATTTATCGAGATGGAGGTGCGGTAAGGCGGTCTTCCGTCCAGCCGGCGACCGCGCGCGCCGCGGCAACGGCGACCTGACCCAGCGCGAGGCCGCCGTCGTTGGCGGGCACCGCGGCGGGGACGAGCACCGTCAGGCCGGCCGCGCGCAGCCGGTCCTCGCAGCGGTCGCTGAGGATGCGGTTCTGGAAGCATCCGCCACCGAGCGCCACGGTGTGCACGCTGTGCCGCGCGGCGAGGTCGATGGCCAGGCCGCAGACCGCTTCGGCGATGCCGGCATGGAATCGCGCTGCCACGATCGGGGCCGGAGTGCTGCGGGCGAGATCGCCGAGCAGCGCGGCCCACATCGGCGCCGGGTCGATCTCCTGCAAGGTTTCATCCATGAGCACGTCGCCTGAGACCGCGAAGGGATAGGGCGATTGCGGGCCGGCCTCGGCGGCAAGGGCTTCCAGCGTCATCGCCGCCTCACCTTCATAGCTGAGCCGGTCGGGGGCGATGCCGAGGGCGGCGGCCACCGCATCGAACAGCCGGCCGCAGGACGACGAGAGCGGCGCATTCAGCCCACGCGCGACGGACTGGCGCAGGAGTCCGAGCGGCTTCGCGGTGGCGGCACCGAGTCGGGCCAGGCAGGCATCGGCCTCGGGCGCACCGAATGCAGCGTCGAGCTGCGCAACCAGGTTCCGCCACGGCTCCACGACGGCGAGCGTGCCACCGGGCAGCGGAACCGGGCGCAGGCGGGCGAGCCGGCGGAAGCCTTCGTAGCGGCAGAGCAGGATCTCGCCGCCCCACACTGTGCCATCGGTGCCGAACCCCAGGCCGTCCAGCACGATCCCCAGCACCGGCCCCGCCGCGCGCGGCCACTGGCGTTCGGCCATGACGGCGGCGATGTGGGCGTGGTGATGCTGCACCTGGACCAGTTTCACGCCGCGCCGTGCCGCTTCGTCCTGCGCCCAGGCGGTGGCGTGGTAGCCGGGGTGCAGGTCGCAGGCCACGATGGCCGGGCGGTGCGCGAACAACGCCGTGCAGGCCGCGATCGCCTGCTCGAACGCCTGGTGGGTCAGCGCGTCCTCCAGGTCGCCGAGATGGTGCGACAGCAGCGCCTCCCCGTCGCGGGACAGGCAGATTGCGGCTTTCAGGTCGCCGCCGACCGCGAGCACCGGCGGCGCATCGGCAAAGCCGGGGGGCAGCTGCACGGGCGCCGGGGCGTAGCCGCGCGCGCGGCGCAGCAGGCGGGTTTCCCCGTGCACGACGCGCGCCACGGAATCGTCCAGACGGCGAGCGATCGGGCGGTCGTGCATCAGGAACAGGTCGACGAACGCACCGAGGCGCTCGACCGCTTCGGCGTCCTCGATGGCCTGCGGCTCGCCGGAGCGATTGCCGCTGGTCATCACCAGCGGGCCGCCGAACTCGCGCAACAGCTAATGGTGCAGCGGCGTCGTGGGCAGCATCCAGCCGAGCGTCGCCTGCCCTGGGGCGAGCGACGGGGCGAGACCAGTCGAGCCCGTGCGGGCCAGCAGAACGATGGGCGCGGCGGGGCTTTCCAGCAGCGCGGCTTCGGCGGCATCGGGCGTGGCGTGCTGCGCGATCGCGGCCAGGTCGGGCGCCATCAGGGCGAACGGCTTGGTCGGGCGATGCTTCCGCCGGCGCAGGGTCGCCACCGCGGCCTCGTTGGTCGCGTCGCAGGCCAAATGGTAGCCGCCGATTCCCTTCAGCCCGACGATCCCTCCCCG
>JARLIJ010000295.1 GCA_031291795.1 Acetobacteraceae bacterium
GTCGCCATCGAGGTCGAGGGCCGGACCGTCTGGGTGCGGCCATGGCTGCATGTCCTGGAAGGCGTCGGCGGCGGCGCGGTGCCGATCCTGCTGCTCGACACCGACATCAGCGAGAACGATCCGGCCGATCGCGGCATCACCGGCCGGCTCTACGGCGACGGCGTCGCGCTACGCCTGAGGCAGGAGATCGTGCTGGGGATCGGCGGAGAGCGGATGGTCCGCGCCCTGGGGTTCGAGATCGCCACGTACCACCTCAATGAAGGCCATGCCGCGCTGCTGACCCTGTCGCTCCTGCGGCGGCATGTCCAGACGACCGGCGTGGAGGGCGGCTTGCCGTACGACGTGGAGCTTGTGCGGGAACGCTGCGTGTTCACCACCCACACGCCGGTGGAGGCCGGGCATGACCGGTTCGACTACGCGCTGGTCTCCCGCCTGCTGGGCGATTTCATCGAGCCGGCCGCGCTGCGCCGGCTGGCCGGCGATGACGTGCTGAACATGACGCGCCTGGCGCTCAATCTCAGTTCCTGGGTCAACGGTGTGGCGGAGCGGCATCAAGAGACCGCCGCGCGCATGTTCCCCGGCTATCCGATCCGTGCGGTCACCAACGGCGTGCATCCGGCGACCTGGACGCATCCGGCCTTCGCCCGGCTTTACACCCAACTCGTCCCGCACTGGTCGCACGAGCCCGAACTGCTCGGACGTGCCGACCAGATCCCGGATGCGGACATCCAGGCGGCGCATGCCCAGGCCAAGGCGGAGCTGCTGGCGGTGATCCGCGAGACGGGCGGGCAGATGTTCGATCCGACGCTGCCGGTGATCGCCTTCGCGCGGCGCATGACCGGCTACAAGCGCGCCCATCTCCTGCTGGAGGACCCGGACCGGCTGGCCGCCATCGCCCGCCAGCGACCGTTCCAGGTGGTGTTCGCCGGCAAGGCCCATCCGCACGACGAGCCGGGCAGGGCGCTGATCGCGCAACTGCTCGCCGACATCCAGCGGCTGCGCGGCGTGGTGTCGATCGCGTTCCTGCCCGGCTACGACTTCGCGCTGGCCCGCAAGCTGGTGGCCGGTGCCGATCTCTGGCTGAACACGCCGCAGCCGCCGATGGAGGCCTCCGGCACCAGCGGCATGAAGGCGGCGATGAACGGGGTCCCGAGCCTGAGCGTGCTGGATGGGTGGTGGGTGGAGGGGTGCATCGAGGGCGTCACCGGCTGGGCCATCGGGGTCGAGGGCGATGCGCCGGAAAGCCACGGGGAGGCGCTGCTCGACAAGCTGGAACACGTCGTGCTGCCGCTGTTCCATGACGACAAGGCGGGATGGACGCGGGTGATGAAGGGCGCCATCAGCAAGGTCGGGGCGGTGTTCACGTCCCATCGCATGATGCGCCGCTATGCCGCGGAGGCGTATCTCAGCCGCGGTTGAGTGGCGCCGGCAGGTCGTTCGGCCACCCAGGCATGCAGCGGGGGGAACTGGACGTTGGCCGTGCGAGGCGCTACGCGGCAGGTTGGAGGTGCCCAGCATGCCCACTTACCGCTCGCGAACGACCACTCATGGCCGCAACATGGCCGGCCCCCGTGGCTTGTGCCGCGCCACCGGCATGAAGGACGGCGATTTCGGCAAGCCGATCATCGCGATTGCCAACTCGTTCACCCAGTTCGTGCCCGGCCATGTCCATCTGAAGGACCTCGGCCAGCTGGTCGCGCGGGAGATCGAGGCAGCCGGCGGCGTCGCCAAGGAATTCAACACCATCGCGGTCGATGACGGTATCGCCATGGGCCATGGCGGCATGCTGTACAGCCTGCCGTCGCGCGAGCTGATCGCCGACAGCGTCGAGTACATGGTCAACGCGCATTGCGCCGACGCGCTGGTCTGCATCTCCAACTGCGACAAGATCACGCCCGGCATGCTGATGGCGTCGCTCCGCCTCAACATCCCGACGGTGTTCGTCTCGGGTGGCCCGATGGAGGCCGGCAAGGTCGTGCATCGCGGTGCCAAGCGTGCGGTTGACCTGATCGACGCCATGGTGGCCGCCGCCGACGAAACCATGACCGACGCCGAGGTGCAGGTCATCGAGCGTTCTGCCTGTCCGACCTGCGGGTCGTGTTCCGGCATGTTCACCGCCAATTCGATGAACTGCCTGACCGAGGCACTGGGCCTCGCACTCCCCGGCAACGGCACGGTGGTGGCGACCCATTTCGACCGGAAGGGCCTGTTCCTCGAGGCCGGCCGCCTGATCGTCGACATCGCCCGCCGGCATTACGAGCAGGACGATTTCTCCGTGCTGCCGCGGTCCGTCGCCGGTTTCGGGGCGTTCGAGAACGCCATGACGCTGGACATCGCGATGGGCGGCTCGACCAACACCGTGCTGCACCTGCTCGCCGCAGCGCATGAGGCGGAGCTGGACTTCACCATGCGCGACATCGATCGGCTGTCGCGCCGGGTGCCGGTGCTGTGCAAGGTCGCACCCTCGGTCGCCAACGTGCATGTCGAGGACGTACACCGTGCGGGCGGCATCATGGCCATCCTGGGCGAGCTCGACCGCGCCGGGCTGATCCACAAGGAGACCTCCACCGTTCATACCGCGACGCTGGGAGAGGCGCTGGCGCGCTGGGACGTGAAGCGGACCGAGAGCCGGTCGGTGCAGGAATTCTTCCGCGCCGCCCCCGGCGGGATCCCGACAACCGAGGCGTTCAGCCAGTCGGAGCGCTGGGACGACCTGGACCTGGACCGCGAGAAGGGTGTGATCCACGACGTGGCGCACGCGTTCTCCCGCGATGGCGGCTTGGCGGTGCTGTACGGCAACCTGGCCGAGGACGGCTGCATCGTGAAGACCGCCGGTGTCGACGCCAGCATCCTGAGCTTCGCCGGCCCGGCGCGCATCTTCGAGAGCCAGGACGACGCGGTGGACGGCATCCTGGGCGGCAAGATCGCCGCGGGCGACATCGTGCTGATCCGCTACGAGGGCCCGAAGGGCGGCCCCGGCATGCAGGAAATGCTCTACCCGACCAGCTACCTGAAGTCGAAGGGGTTGGGGAAGGTCTGCGCCCTGGTCACCGACGGGCGGTTCTCCGGCGGGTCGTCGGGCCTGTCGATCGGGCATCTGTCGCCCGAAGCGGCCGAGGGCGGGCTGATCGGCCTGGTGGAGGACGGCGACCGGATCGAGATCGACATCGTCAACCGCTCCATCCGGCTGGCCGTCGCGGACGACGTGCTGGCGGCACGGCGCACCGCCATGGAACAGCGTGGCGACAAGGCGTGGCAGCCGGTGGCGCGCGACCGCGTGGTCTCGGCGGCGTTGAAGGCTTATGCCGCCCTTACCACCAGCGCGGCCCGCGGAGCGGTGCGCGACGTCGACCAACGGTCGCGCCGATAGGGCCGGGACGCCGATCCTGAAGCATTTCGACGGGGAGCGGTTCTTCAATCCGCACGCTCCCGGCGGCAAGACGGCAGACGACCTCCGGCGCTGGCGGCGCGAGCGTGTCAAACTGGTCTGGCCGAAGCGGGTCGTCGATCCGCTGATGCCGCCGCCGGTCCGGGTCGCGCCCGACCGGATCGCCGTGACGTTCATCGGCCACTCGTCCTTCCTGGTGCAGGTCGGCGGGATCGCGGTGCTGCTGGACCCGATCTGGTCCGCACGCTGCAGCCCCTTGCAGTTCGCCGGGCCGCGCCGGGTGCGGCCACCGGGGCAGAAGCTGGAGGCGCTGCCGGACGTCGACCTGCTGCTGGTTTCGCACAACCATTACGACCACATGGATCTGGGGACGCTGCGTCGCGTGCAGCGGCGCTGGCATCCGCCGGTCGCGACCGGCCTTGGCAATGCCCGCCACCTCGCCAAGGCGGGCATCCGGACGGCCGTCGAGCTCGACTGGTGGGACACAACGGAGATTGCAGGCGCGCGGGTGACCTACGTGCCGGCACAGCATTTCTCGGCGCGGACGCTGTATGACCGGAACCGCTGCCTGTGGGGCGGCTTCGTCGTGGAGGCGGGCGGGGCGGCGGTGTACTTCGCCGGCGATTCCGGCTACTGCCCGCATTTCGCCGAAATCGGGCGGCGGTTCCCGAACATTGACGTCGCCCTGCTGCCGATCGGGGCCTACGAGCCACGCTGGTTCATGCGCCAGCAGCACGTGAACCCGGAGGAAGCGGTGCAGGCGCATCTCGACCTGCAGCCGCGCCGCAGCATCGGCATGCATTTCGGAACGTTCCAGCTGACCGACGAGGCGATCGATGCGCCGGTGCTGGCGCTCCGCGAAGCCCGCGCGCAAGCGGGCATTCCGGAGGCCGATTTCGACGTGATGGCGTTCGGGGAGACGCGGGACTACCCGACCGGCTGAGCCTTACCGGTCGCCGTGGTGGTGCCAGCCCCAGCCCCAACCGTGATGCCCTGGCTCCTCGATCACGCAGCCGGAGAGCATCGTTGTCGCGAACAGCAGACCGACAAGAAGCAACAGCGAACGAGGCATCGGTGTAATCCCCTTTTCCCGGGGCAACCGCCCCGCAATGGAAGTGAGCTTCGTCTTCGAAGCGGGCAAAAGCAGGGCACGAGGTTGGCGGATTGATGGCATCATTGACTGCCGATCATCTTTGCGTGTTTTGATCCGTTGTTTCATTTTGACATATCGACTCCGTAATAAGAACGCGGCTTTCCCCCTGGGCGGTCGAAGCGTTGCCGCTGCGTGTGCGTGGCGGCGGATGGCGCATCGGCGCGATGCGCGCCATGGGTGCGCGGCGGCGCGTCCGCAGGTCGCCGCACGGCATTGCCCCAAGCGACCCAGGCCAGCGCGTCCCGGTGGTCGGCCATACCGGTAGAATCCATTACGCTGCGCGGCATGGAGGACAACCACAATGACCCGCTACATCGGCGCTATCGACCAGGGCACGACGTCCAGCCGCTTCATCGTATTTGACCGCGCCGGCGAGATCGTCGCCCTGGCGCAGCGCGAGCATCGGCAGATCTACCCGCAACCCGGCTGGGTGGAGCACGACCCGATCGAGATCCGCTCCAATACCCGCCAGGTCATCGCGGAGGCGCTGCACGGCGCCGGTCTTACGGCCCAGGACCTCGCCGCGGTCGGCATCACGAACCAGCGGGAGACCACGGTGCTGTGGGACCGCGCCACCGGCGAGCCGGTGCACAATGCCGTGGTCTGGCAGGACACGCGGGTCGATTCGCTGGTCGCAGCCTATGCACGTGACGGCGGCCAGGACCGATTCCGCGCCCAGACCGGCCTGCCGCTCGCCAGCTACTTCTCGGCGCTGAAGCTGCGCTGGTTGCTGGACACCATCCCCGGCGTCCGGCGGCGCGCCGAGCGCGGTGAGCTGATGTTCGGGACGATCGATACGTGGATCCTGTGGGATCTCGCCGGCCTGCACGTCACCGACGTAACGAACGCCAGCCGCACTCAGCTGATGAACCTGGCGACCCTGGCGTGGGACGAGTCGCTGCTCGACGCGTTCACCATCCCGCGGGAGGTGCTGCCGCAAATCGTCCCGTCCTCCTCTGTCCTGGGTGTCGCCGGTGCGCCGCTGGCCAACGTCCCGATTGCCGGCATCCTCGGCGACCAGCAGGCCGCGCTGCTCGGGCAGGCCTGCTGCGAGGCGGGTGAGGCCAAGAACACCTACGGCACCGGCTGTTTTTTGCTCCTGAACACCGGCACCACGCCGATGCAGTCGCGCCACGGCCTGGTCACCACCGTGGCCGCCAAGCTGGGCGACGCGCCGGCGACCTACGCGCTGGAAGGCTCCATCGCCATCACCGGCGCCCTGGTGCAATGGCTGCGCGACAACCTTGGCCTGATCCGGTCGAGCGCCGAGGTCGAGACGCTCGCCGCGACCGTCCCGGACAACGGCGACGTCTACTTCGTGCCGGCGTTCTCCGGCCTGTATGCGCCGCACTGGCGGGCCGATGCGCGCGGCGTGATCGCCGGCCTGACCCGCTTTGCGACCGCCGGCCACATCGCCCGCGCGACGCTGGAGGCGACCGCCTACCAGACCATGGACGTTGTCCGCGCGATGGAACAGGACGCCGGAATGCCGCTCCGCACGCTGCGGGTGGACGGCGGCATGGTCCTCAACGAGACCCTGATGCAGTTTCAGGCCGACATCCTCGGCGTCCCCATCGTCCGGCCGCGCTGCGTCGAGACCACCGCGCTCGGCGCCGCCTACGCAGCCGGCCTTGCGGTCGGCTACTGGCGCGACCTGGACGATGTGCGCCGCAACTGGGCGGTGGCGCGGACCTGGACGCCGGCAATGTCGGAGGTACGGCGCACGGAGCTTGCCGGCGCCTGGCAAAAAGCGGTCGAGCGGTCCTTCGGCTGGACTACGTCGTAATCGAGAACCCGCCATCCACCGGAATCGCCGCGCCGGTCACGAAGTCGGACGCCGGACTGGCGAGGAATGCCGCGATGCCGGCCATGTCGTGCGGCACGCCCCAGCGCCCGGCCGGGGTGCGCTTCTCCACGCTGGCATGCAGCTCCGACACCTGCTCGCGCGCGCGCTTCGTCAGGTCGGTGTCGATCCATCCCGGCAGCACCGAATTGACCTGGATGTTGTCCTTCGCCCAGGCGGTGGCGAGCGCGCGGCTCATCTGCACGATGCCGCCTTTGCTGGAGGCATACGGTGCCGCGTAGGGCGCCCCGAACAGCGACATCATCGAGCCGATGTTGATCATCTTGCCGCTGCCCGCCTGCTTCATTGCCGGATAGGCCGCCTGCGAGCAGAGGAACGCGCTGGTCAGGTTGGTGTCGAGGACGTAGTGCCACTCTTCCTCGGTGTAGTCCTGCGGCATCTTGCGGATCGAGGTGCCGGCGTTGTTCACCAGGATATCGAGCCGGCCGAACTTCGCCACGGTCTCGGCGACCAGCTTCACGCATTCGGCTTTCTGCGTCACGTCGGCGGCGATGAACGCGGCTTGCACACCCAGTGCGCGCAGGATCTCCAGCGCGGCGGTGGCCTTGTCCGCGTTGCGGCCGACGATGACGATGTTGGCGCCGCACGAGGCGATGCCCTCCGCCATGCCCAGGCCGATGCCGCCGTTGCCGCCGGTGACGACAGCCACTTTACCGGTGAGATCGAACAGGTTCATGGGACGCCCCGCGTTGTGGAATGGTCGAGGCGGCGGACTGTGCGGCAGCACGCGGTGCAGGTCAAAAGGGGGCGTGGCTCGCTGGAGCGGTTGCAGGCTGACCGGAAAATCGTCATGGCCGGACTCATCCCCCCGCGCACCAGGATAAAGTGGCACCCCAGACCGTTCTCCCTCTCCCTCAAGGGGAGAGGGAGCATTTTGTAGCCACCCCCTCTCACCTGGACGACTACGCGGCTCCTTTCCTGACTTCACCGCCGCGGGATTCGGCGAGGTGATCGAACCGCCGGCGATATGTGCCGAGGCCCAGCGTCTGCGACCGCAGCTCGATGATCAGGTCGTGCAGTTCCGCCTCAGGCACCAGCGCCTCGACCTCGTCCCATCCCGACCACCCCGATTTCTCGGCAAAGCCCAGGATCTGCCCGCGCCGTCCCGTCAGCAGCCGCTGCGCACGGGCGGTGAAATCGTTCGGCACGCTGATCGTCACGCGGTCCACCGGCTCCAGCAGCACCGGGTCGGCCTTCGCCAGGCCTTCCTTCATGGCCTGGCTCGTTGCGGTCTTGAACGCCATGTCGGAGCTGTCGACCGAGTGGAAGCCGCCATCGACCAGTGTCACGGAGATGTCCACCACGGGAAAGCCGAACGGACCTTTTGCAGCAGCTTCCTCCGCTGCCTCGCCCACCGCCGGGATGAAGTTGCGCGGCACGGAGCCGCCCACGACCTTGTCGATGAACATGAACCCGGCGCCACGCTCGCGCGGGGCAATATCGATCTTCACGTCGGCAAACTGGCCATGCCCGCCGGTCTGGCGCTTGAGCCTGCCATGTTCGTGCACCGCCTGCCGGATCGTCTCCTTGTAGGCCACCTGCGGCTTGCGGCTCACCACCTTCAGCCCGAAGTTCTTTGCCAAATGCTCGACCGTTGCCAGCAGGTGCATCTCGCCCTGGCCGTGCAGCACGGTCTCGCCAGTGTCCGCATCATGCACGATGACCAGCGACGGATCTTCCTCGGCCAGCTTCTGCAGGCTGCTGGACAGCTTGACCGCATCCTTGTGGTCGGTCGTCGAGATCGCCAGCGAATAGACTGGCGGCGGCGCTTCGGGGAACGGCAGCGATTCGGGCGTCGCACCGGGTGACAGCGTGGCGCCGGTCGCGACCCCGTCGAGCCGCCCAAGTGCCACGATTTCACCGGTTTGGGCCTCGACCGCCTTGGCCGCTTCACCGGACGGGAACCGGTAGATCCCGCCCAGCCGTGTGCCGCCCAGCACGACACCGTCCTTGATCGGGCCGCGCCAGATGCGGGCATAGGACAGCTTGCCGGTATGGCCCGCATAGAAGGTCTTGAAGACCTGCGCCAGCGGCGGCCCTTCGGCGTCGATTGCCCGGCGATCCGCCGTCTCGATCGCCTCGGGCGTGTCGTGGCGGAGCGCCTTCCAGAGCCGTTGCACACCACCGGCGTTCTCGGCAGAGCCCAGCAGGACCTCGACCACCGACCCGGCCAGCAGGTCCTTGCGCATGTCGCGGTACAGCTCGGCGGGGGTCGGCTTGACGTCTTCCAGTACTTTTTCCAGCAGGGCGTCGTCGTGGTCGGCCAGGACCTCAACCAGCTTGCCGAGGGCGTCCTGTTCCTCGAGCAGCATGGCGGGCGGGATCTGCATCAGTTCGGACGGCTGGCCGCGGCGGTAGCGGTAGGCGCGCTCGCTCATCAGGTCGACATAGCCGGTGACCGCGCCGCCTTCGACGATCGGCACCTGGCGCAGGACGAGCGGCGACCCGGCATAGGCCTGGAGTGCGGCAAGCGTGTCGCCCACGCTGCCGTCCAGCGTGTCGATCTTGTTGATGAAGAGCAGATGGGGAATACCCTCGTCGGTCAGCCGCTTCAGCAGCGGCGCGACCGTCAGGACCCGTGCGGGCGTCGGCTCGCACACCACCACGGCGATATCGGCGACGGCCAGTGAGGCGCGGACCTCATGGGCGAATTCGATGGAGCCCGGACAGTCCAGGATCGCCCAGGGGTCGCCCAGGAATGTGCAATGCCCTATGCGGGTCTCGGTGGTCATCGGGCGGTTGCGCGGGTCGACCGGGCGCTTCACGGGCGCACCGGCGGCCTCCATCAAAGCCTCGAACAGCGTCGACTTGCCGCTGCTGTACGGGCCCACCAGAGCCACCGAGCGGGGACTTCTGCCGTTTTCCGTTCCTGTCATGGCCGCACCTCCTTCTTTTTCGAAGGAGCCTGCTGGGCCCGGAGCCCGGCGGGCACCTCGTCAAACGATGTTAGCGGAGAATCGGCGACAGGCGAGTCTTTCGATCAAAAGGACAGGGGTTGTGCCTATTCTTCGTCATCCTCCCCGGTTGCCGCAATTGCGGCGCAATGGGTGTTCAACTTGGCCAGAGCTTTGTTGAGCGACACCCATTCGGCGCGGCTGAGCCCGTCGGCCAGCGTCGCCTCCAACGCGAGCGCCTCCGGCACGACCTGGGCATGGAGCGCCGCGCCCTTGCGGGTCAGGCGCAGCAGGCGCCCGCGCCCGTCCGACGGGTCCTGGCTTTGCCGGAGCAATCCGCGCGAGACCAGGCTGGCGGAGGCACGACTGACCTTGACCTTGTCCATTGCCGTCCACTCTCCCGCTGCGCTGGGCGACAGCGTCTGGAAGCGGCCGACGACTGCCAACACACGCCATTCCGGGATCGTCAGTCCGAAATTCTCTGCGTAGTTTCGTGTGAACAATCGTGAGACGTGGGCGGACGCGACGGCCAGCCTGTATGGCAGGAAATCCTCCAACTGGAATGCATCCGCGGCCGTGTCCGGCAGGGCGGTTTCTTTGGCCCTTGTTTTCATTCAGAACTATCTCCCCTCGGCAGTCCCCCCATATATCGCCTATATTCCCCCGAGGGAACGGCTCTCTTGCGAGGGCGTTGCCGGGGAGGTTGCGGGTGCCGTTCTTGGGCAAGATCGTTTCTTGTCGTTCCATACAATCAAAGTATGGCGAGGGATCGCAAATGTGCGGCAGTTGCGTTTGTGCGGCTGGCCGGTACACTGAAGCGCGCCGACTTTCCGGATGAACGCTGCATGTGTGACACGATCGTTGCCCTTCCGTCCACGACCGCCCGCGGCGCAGTGCTGTTCGGCAAGAACAGCGACCGCGAGCGCAACGAGGCGCAGGCCGTCGCGTTCGTCCCAGCTGCTGAACATCAATCCGACGCAACGCTGCACTGCACCTATATCGACATCCCGCAGGCACGCCGCACCCATGCAACCTTGCTGTGCCGCCCGTTCTGGATGTGGGGCGCCGAGATGGGCGCGAATGAACACGGTGTCGTCATCGGCAATGAAGCCGTGCATGCGCCGACGCCCGCCCAGCAGCAGCCCGCGCTCACCGGGATGGACCTGCTCCGACTCGGCCTGGAGCGCGGCGCGACGGCGGCCGAGGCGCTGGACGTCGTCATCGCCCTGCTGGAACGGCACGGCCAGGGCGGCAACTGCGGCTACCTGGCACCGCGGTTCTACAACAACGCATTCATTATCGCCGATGGGCGGGAGGCGTTCGTGCTCGAAACGGTCGCGCGCGACTGGGTCGTGCAGCGCGCGGCGGGGGGACGATCGATCTCCAACGCCTACAGCATCGGGGTAGCCTATGACCGTGCCAGCCGGGGGATGACGGCTCCGGAGATGATGGCGCGGATGGGCGGGCACGGCGCGCGGGGGCTGACCGACCTGCAACAGGACGCCGCCAGCCAGGGCCGCGCGCGATGCGACCGGTCCACCGCCCTGCTGCGCGGCGTGCAAGGGCGGGTCGAGACCGCGGACATGATCGCGATCCTGCGCGACCACGGCACCGGCGATCCATCGTGGCATCCGCAGGCGGCGTCTGGCCGCACCATCTGCATGCACGCGGCAGATGCCCGGCGCGGCGGCCAGACGGTGAACAGCCTGGTGTCGCAGCTCCATGCCGGCCACGCGATGCATTGGGTAACCGGTACCGCGGCGCCGTGTCTTTCGATTTTCAAGCCGGTGCTGTTCGGCGTCCCCGTGCCCGCGCATGGGCCGTCTCCGGCAGCACGCTGCGATCCCGCAACGTTGTGGTGGCGCCACGAGCAGATGCACCGCGCGATGCTGCCCGACCTGCCCGGCGCGTTGGACGCGATCCGTGCCGAACGCGACGCCCTGGAAGCCACGTTCCGCGGCCGGATCGCCACCGTCATGGATGCTCCGCAGGCAGAGCGCGCCCGCGTGGTCGATGCGTGCTGGGCCGAGGCCGCGGCCACCGAGGCGCGCTGGCACCGCAGCATCCGCGCCTCGCGCGTCGCGCCGCTGCCGGCCTATCGTGCCGCGTGGCAGGAGATGGACCGCCTCGCCGTACTTGGCTGACGCGCGGTGCTACCGCAGGCAGCGGTCCCACATCGCCAGCATGTCGGTCCAGGTCTGTTCGGCGGCAACCGTCTCGTAGACCGCACGTTCGGCGAACGCGAAGCCGTGATGGGTTCCAGGGAAGATCTTGATCGCGTGCTTCACATCGACTTTCGCCAACGCGGCGCGCAGGTCCGGGATCACATGGTCGGGCACCGACTGGTCGTGTTCGGCAAAGGCGTAGTACAGCTCGCCCCTGATCCGGTCGACCAGCAGATGCGGCGAGTCCGGCTGGTCCGTGACGATCTTCACGCCATACAACGACGCGGCAGCCGCCATGCGATGGGGGAACTTCGCCGACACCGTCGTGATGTACTGGCCGCTCATGCAATAGCCGACGCAGCCCACCAGGCCGGGCTTCACCTTGTCCTGCGCATCCAGCCAACCCAGCATCGCGGCGGTATCATCGGTTACCAATGCGTTGCTGAGGCTGTTCATCGACGCCCGCACGACCGCCGACATCGCATCGTCCCGCCGCGGCAGGTCGAACAGGATCGTGCCGAGCCGATAATACATGTCGGGCAGGATGCAGAAGTAACCATGCCGCGCGATCCGACGCGCCATGTTGCGCAATTCCTCGCGGGTGCCCGGCGCATCCATATAGAAGATGATCGCCGGGAACGGACCGGTCCCGTCCGGGCAGGCGACGAACGCCGGCATCCTGCCATGCTTCGTGGTGACGACGACATGCTGCTCGAACATCCTGTCCTCCTGCCCTGTTGCTTTCACGGCGATACCTTGCAGCCAGTGTCACGCGGCCATGCCGCATAGGCAACTGGCATTGAAGCGCCACATACTGCGCGAGACAAAAGGGGGAATGACCATGCGAAACACCGCCGACATCGATCGCGTGCTCGCCGAGGCCGTCGCAGCCGGCGGCGTGCCGGGTGTCGTCGCGACCGCGGCCGACGCGTCAGGCGCCTTCTATGAAGGGGCCCATGGCGCGCGCAGCCTGGGCGGCGAGGGCGCGATGATGCCGGACACGGTGTTCCGGATCGCCTCGATGACCAAGGCCGTCACCGCCGCCGCCGCGATGCAGCTTGTCGAGCAGGGCAAGCTGGCGCTCGACCAGCCAGCCGGCGAGATCCTGCCACTCCTCGCCAACCCGCAGGTGCTGGAGGGCTTCGATGCCGCCGGCCAGCCGAAGCTGCGGCCGGCGCGCGGCACCATCACGCTGCGCAACCTGCTGACCCACACCGCCGGCTTCGTCTACGACACCTGGAACGAGCAGATGAACCGCTACGCGGTGGTCACCGGCCTTCCGGCCATGCGCACCGGCAAGCTCGCCGCCCTGGCTGCGCCGCTTGGTTTCGACCCAGGCGAGCGCTGGGAATACGGCATCAACATCGACATGGCCGGCCAAATGGTGGAGGCCGCCAGCGGCGAAGACCTCGAAACCTACATGCAAGCCCACCTCTTCGCCCCGCTCGGAATGCGCGACACCGGCTTCCTGGTCCGCCCGGACTGGGTGTCGCGCCTGGCCCAGGTGCATGCGCGCCAGCCGGACGGGACGCTGGCGCCGATCGAGGTGCCCCTGCCGCCCGACAGGCCCGAGTTCTTCCCCGGCGGCGGCGGGCTGTTCTCGACCGCGCGCGACTACCTGGTCTTCCTGCAGGCGCTCATGCATGGCGGCGCCTGGCAGGGCCAGCGCATCCTGCAGGCGGAGACCGTGGCGCTGATGGGCTGCAACCACATGGGTGCCCTGGAGGTGCTGCCGATGCGGAGTTTCAACGCCCGCATGTCCAACCCGGTGGAGCTGTTCCCCGGCATGGTGAAGAAATGGGGGCTGAGCTTCCTGATCAACACCGAGGACGCGCCGACCGGCCGAAGCGCCGGCAGCCTGGCCTGGGGGGGGCTCAACAACACGTATTACTGGCTCGATCCGACGAAACGTGTGGCCGGCGTCGTGATGACCCAGATCCTGCCCTTTGCGGATCAGACGGTGCTGGGGCTGCTGGATCGGTTCGAAACCGCCGTCTATCGGGCGGCCGCCCAGCCAGGGGGATGATGGCTGGGGTGATGACGGCCGGGATGATGGCGGCTGGGGTGGCGAAGCAGGCTGGAACGTTGGCCTGCCGCTGCGCCAGCCTGCCGGACCGGCATCAATCTGCCACCCGCACCTTTTCTGCCTCCTGCGCGGCCTTCTCCCGCCGCAGCCGCCGCATTTCGAGGAGTTGCCAGATCAACAGGATCGGAACCCCCACCGCGATGTCGCGCGCCCGGCGCACCAGCGACACGCCCAGCGAAAGCTCCGGCGCGATGCCGAAGATCGTCCCGAGGCCGGCATAGCCCGCCTCCTGCACGCCGGCGTTCACCGGCACCAGGAAAGTAATCGCCGCCGCCGCGGCAAGCAGGGCCTCGATGGCCAGTGCATCGTCGAAGTCGATGTCCACACCCAGCGCCCGGTAGGTGATCCAGCCGGCGACCCCGGTGCAGATCCAGCCCACCAGATGCACCATGAAACCGAGCGCGAGTCGCCCGGTGCGGCCGTAGATCAGGCTCAGTTCGGCCTGCAGCACCAGGACCCGGTCATGGGCGTCGTCGAACCAACTGGCGGCAATCCGGCGCCCCAGCCTGGCGAACAGCGGCGCCGCCCCGCGCTGCAGCCAGACGAACGCGAAGCAGGCCATCACCGCCAGGCCGATGCCGATTTCCAGCGGCACGGCCAATCCCGAGCGGGGCGCCCTGGCGAGCAGGATCCCGAGGCCGATGGAGGCAAACGCGATCTGGGCGAGGAATTCCGCCGTGACATCGACGACTGTGGAGGCAGTGGCGGTCTGCCAATCGATTCCGTGCAGCGTGACTGCCCGCGCCCCGAACACAAACCCACCCACCTGCGAGAACGGCAGGCAGTTGGCCGAGGCGTCGCGTACCATCCGCCCCCAGGTCAGCACCCAGGGCCGCCGGGCTGCACGGGCCGGTGCGATCACGTCCCATGCCAGGCCCAGCACGACGAACATGAAGAGCTGCCAGACCAGGATCACGCCAAACTCGGGCCAGCCAACCCGCCCGACGGCGGCGGCCACGTTGCCCAGCCCGTAATAGCCGACCAGGACCACCGCGATCAGGACGCCGATAAGCGCGAGGAGGAACGAAAGCCGCCGCATGCTCATGCTGCCGCGCGATCCGAAGCATGCTGCCTCGCCATGTCGAATGTCCCACCCACGGCCCTGCTCTACCCTTCGTGATTGCGTGGCGCAGCTTCTGCCCCCCGTGCGCATCGCCAGCAAGCCCGGCTGGAGGCAAACCGTGATCGCACGGACCTGCCACCGGTTTCCAGCCCGCGCCCCCTCGTCTATGGAATACCGGCAACGGATGGAGGCAGAATGACAACGCTGGTCACCGGCGCGACCGGCTTCGTCGGATCGGCCGTCGCACGCGTCCTGGCGGCACGCGGCCACACATTGCGGCTGATGACGCGCGCGAGCAGCGATCGCCGCAACCTGGCAGGCGTCGAGGCCGAAATCGTGGTCGGCGACCTGACCGACCATGCCTCCCTCGCACGGGCGGTGGCCGGCTGCCACTACCTGGTCCACGTGGCTGCCGATTACCGGTTCTGGGTGCCGGACCCGGCGGCGATGCTGCGGGCCAATGTCGAGGGCACCGTCGCGATCATGCGCGCCGCGCAGCAGGCCGGCGTCGAGCGCATCGTGCATTGCAGCTCCGTCGCGGCCCTCGGCCTGAAAGGGGACGGCAGCATCGCAGACGAGGAATCGCCGACCAAGGAGGCCGACTTCGTGGGCATCTATAAAAGGTCGAAGTTCCTGGGGGAGCGGGCGGTCGTGGACCTGGTCCGCCAGGAGGGACTGCCGGCCGTGATCGTCAACCCGGCCGCCCCGGTCGGGCCGCGCGACATCAAGCCGACGCCAACCGGCAAGATGATCCTGGATGCCGCCGCTGGCCGCGTGCCGGCCTATATCGATACCGGGATCAACATCGTCCATGTCGACGACGTCGCGGAAGGCCATGCCCTGGCCCTCGAACATGGCCGCGTCGGTGAACGGTACGTGCTGGGCGGTGAGAACCTGCTGCTGAAGGACCTGCTGATACTGGTCGCAGATGTGTCCGGCAGCCGGCCTCCGTTGATGCGATTGCCGGAGGCGGCGGTCTGGCCGGTCGCCCTGGTCATGGAAGGGGTTGCCAAGCTGACCGGCATTCCGCCGATGATGACGCGCGACCATCTTAAGATGGCCCGCAAGAAGATGTACTACTCATCCGCCAAGGCGATTGCGGAGCTGGGATACCGTCCGCGGCCGGTCCGCCAGGCCGTGGAGGACGCCGTCGCCTGGTTCCGCGCCAACGGGATGCTGCGGGGCCAGGATCGCACATGATTGGTCTGGTGACCCTCTCGCTGATCATCTGGCTCTATCTGGTGCTGGGCCATGGGCGGTTCTGGCAGGCCGGGCCGGTCCTGCCGCCGGACCGCCCGGTGGTGGCGCCGCCGGTCGCCGTGGTCGTTCCCGCCCGCGATGAGGCGCCGCTGATCGCCGAGACGCTGCGCTCGTTGCTGGCTCAGGACTATCCCGGCACCTTGCGGGTGATCCTGGTCGACGACGGCAGCACGGACGGCACCGGCGATATCGCCCGCAGCCTTGCGGATACCCGCCTGACCGTGCTGTCCGGTGCGCCCCGCCCGGCTGGGTGGAGCGGCAAGCTCTGGGCCGTCCACCAGGGCATCGCCGAAGCCGGGGAAGCCGCCCTGATCCTGCTCACCGACGCCGATATTGTGCATGACCCGCGCCACATCGCGGCACTTGTGGCGCAGGCCGAGCGGCGGGATTATGATCTCGTTTCTGAGATGGTCGCGCTGGCGTGCAACAGTGCGGCGGAACGGGCGCTTGTTCCTGCATTCGTGTTTTTCTTTCAATTGCTGTACCCTTTCAGTCGGGTAAACGATTCGCTGTCCGCCACCGCCGCCGCGGCTGGGGGGACCATATTGATCCGCGACCGCGCATTGGTTCGGATTGGCGGGATTGAGGCAGTGCGAGGCAGGTTGATCGACGACGTGGCGCTTGCGGCCGCCGTGAAACGCGGTGGCAAGATCTGGCTTGGACACTCGGCGCTGGCCCGCTCCGTGCGGCCCTATCCATCGGTCTTGGATATCTGGCGCATGGTCGCCCGCACGGCCTATGTGCAGCTCCGATTCTCGCCCCTGCTGCTGGTCGCCACGACCATCGGGATGGCTTTGACCTGGCTGGTGCCGCCGGCAGCCGCTCTGTTCGGCCACGGGCTGGCGCGCAACCTCGGCATCCTGACCTGGGTCCTGCTCGCCGCCAGCTACCTGCCGACCCTGCGCCGTTTCGGCCGCTCGCCGCTCTGGGCGCCGTTTCTTCCGATCGTGGCAGCATTCTACATGGCCGCAACGATCGGCTCCGCGATCAACCACCATTTGGGACGCGGCGTCGCGTGGAAAGGCCGCGCCTACCAGGAGGCAGGCGAGTGAGTCAGGTGGCTGACGTTGAGGTATGGTCGGGCAAGGATCGCGGGGACGAGAACTTCCCGGTCGGCTCCGTAATCATCCGGCGTGCCCTGCGTCCGCATGTGCATGCCTATTATTCGTTCGCCCGCAACGCCGACGACATCGCCGACTCCCCGACGCTGCGGCCCGACGACAAGATTGCCCGCCTCGATACCATGGAGGACGTGCTGCTCGGGCACCGCGACGGTGGTTCCCCCAGCGCGATCAAGCTGCGCGAGAGCCTGGCGCAGACCGGCGTCTCGGCGGTGCACGCCACCGACCTGCTGATCGCCTTCCGCCGCGATGCGGTGCAGCGGCGCTACATGACGATCGACGACCTGTACAACTACTGCCGCTATTCCGCGGTGCCGGTCGGGCGCTACGTGCTCGACCTGCATGGCGAGAGCCATGAATGCTACTCGTCGTCCGATGCGCTGTGCATCGCCCTGCAAGTGCTCAACCATATGCAGGATTGCGCCATCGACCTGGCCCAGCTCGATCGCTGCTACCTGCCGCAGAGCCTGCTGGACCATTTCGGGGTGAAGGTGGTCGACCTTCGGTTGCCGGCGGAAACGCCTGCCTTGCGCCGGGTGTTCGTTACGCTGCTCGACCGGATCGACCGGCTGACCCAGGCCGCCGCGGAGCTGCCCGAGATCACACGCGACAAACGCCTGAAGATGGAGACCGCCGCAATCCTCCGCCTCGCCCGCCGCCTGGCTCGCCGACTGGCACTGACCGATCCGTTGGCCTCACGCGTGAAGCTGACCCGGGGCGACTTCGCCCTCAGCACGCTGGGCGCGCTGCGGCATTTGCTGTGACCGCTTCGCTCGCCGCCTCCCAGGCCGACCTCGACGCGGTCGAGATGGTCGTCCGCAAGGCTGGCACGTCGTTCTATCGCGGCATGCGCGTGCTGCCCCCGGACCGCCGGCAGGCGATGTACGCGATCTACGCTTTCTGCCGCCTGGTCGATGACATCGCCGATGAAGAAGGCAGCCTGGCCGAGAAGCGCCACGGCCTGGCCGCCTGGCGGGACCGGGTGGCGGGACTCTATCAGGGGCAGGCCGACGACCCGGTCACGCGCGTCCTGCTTGCCGCCGTCAATCGCTTCGCCTTGCGGGCGGAAGACTTCATCGCCGTGATCGACGGCATGCAGATGGATGCCGAATCCACCATCGTCGCGCCTGACCTGGCGACGCTGGACCTGTACTGCGATCGGGTGGCTGGTGCCGTGGGACGCTTGTCGGTCCGCGCATTCGGCGATGCCTCCTCCGACGCCGATCGCGTCGCGTTTGCCCTGGGACGTGCCCTGCAGCTCACCAACATCCTGCGCGACATCCAGGAGGATGCGGAGCGCGGCCGGCTCTATCTGCCACGCGAATACCTCCAGGATGCCGGCGTCCCGCTGGATCCGGTTGCAGCCCTGACCGCAGCCGGTCTTCCCGCGGTGTGCGAACGGCTCGCGATCCTGGCGCACCGGCATTTCGCGACGGCGGCCAACGCGATGCAGGCGTGCGACCGGCGGGCGATGAAGCCGGCGCGATTGATGGGCGCGACCTACGCCGCAATCCTGTCGGAACTCGAGCGAAGGGGCTGGCGCAGGCTGGGCGAGCGGGTGAGCCTGCCGAAATGGCGGAAGCTCTGGCTGGTGCTACGCTACGGTCTGTTCTGATACCGGCCAGAGTGTGGCAGTGTGCCCACGGTGTGGCGTGGAATGCACGCGGCATCGTGAATTCACTTGATCGGATTAATACCCGGACGCAGAGTGTTCTCAGTCGATTAGGGCCGATTCCTCGCCCCGACTATAAGCCGAATCCCCTCCCCCCGTTCCACGGAGCATCTGCCGTGACCACCTCGCGCACACGCCTTTTCGCCGCGCTCGCTTTCGTCCTGCCGGTTGCGGCTCTGGTCGCCGCTCCGGCCGCCTATGCCGCGACGCCGAAGCACCACAGCACGTCGGTCCACAAGACCAGCGCGCACAAGACTTCGTCCCACAAGGCGAAGCACACCGTGACCCCGTCCAGCTAAGCCTGCCGTTACTTGCTGCGGGTGCCCCGCCGGCCTTCAGGGGGGCCCGCACTGCCATCAGTCATCCTCGGGCCTGGCCCGAGGACTCGCGGCTTGAAGCGTTGCCAGCAGCGTAAACCGTGGGTCCCCGTGCCGAGCCCGGGGTGATGATGCGGATGTTGTTTTGCCGCAGCTGTCTTTGCCCAAACTTTTTTTCTGCAGGGACGCCGCACTAGCGCGCGTTCGCTTCCAGCAGGGCGCGTAGGCCGGCCAGCAGACGGGCCGGGGTCGGCGGGCAGCCGCTGATCGTCAGGTCGACCGGTACAACCGATCCGGTTCCGGCGAGCACCGCGTAGCTGCCCTTGAACACCCCGCCATCCACCGCGCAATCGCCGACCGCGACAACCCATTTCGGGTCCGGGGTCGCATCCCATGCCTGTTCCAGGGCCGTGCGCAGCGTACGCGTCAACGGGCCGGTCGTTACAAGCACGTCCGCATGGCGCGGGCTGTCGACGAACCGCAGGCCGTATCGCTCCAGGTCGTAGAGCACACCGGTCAGCGCGCGGAGCTCCAGCTCGCAACCACCGCAACTTCCCGCGTTGACATGGCAGATCGCCAGGCTGCGGCCTAGCCGCTGCTGGGACGCGGAGTCGAGGCGAGCCGCCAGGGACTGGGTGGTTTCCGCGTCCGGCGTCGGGCCTGGGTCGGCCGCATGGCGGCGCCAGAAGCGGCGAGGGTCGATCACAGGTCGGCTCCCGAAGCAGTCAGGCCGAACGAACGCTGGATGGCGGGCACGTCTTCCAGGGCTGCCCCCTGCATGGCCCACTCGGCCAGCGGCCACAACGCCCAGCCCGGATCCCGCGGGAACGCGGCAGCGATCTGGCCATGGTCGAGACGCAGCCAGTGCCATACGTCGCCGCGTGCCGATTCCGCACAGCCGATCCCTTCGCCGCTCAGCATCGGCAGCGCGACCGAGGTGCCGCCATCCGGCAGGGTATCGAGCAAGCGGCCAAGCAGGCGCAGGCTGGACTCGATTTCGACGAGTTGCAGGCGGCAGCGCGCGGCGGCATCGCCCGTGGTGTCGATCGGTGCGGTCACGCTGCGTTCGTCGCGCAATTGCCGTGCATCGAACCGGCGCCCGCTGGCGCGCCCCGCGACCCCGCCGGCCGCAAAGGCGTGCACCATCTGGCGGTCGACCCGGCCCAGTCCGACAAGGCGTGTCAGGCATGCGCTGGATTCGAGCAGGCGGCGCAGCCCCGGCAGCGCCGTGACCACCCGTCCCACTCCGCGTCGCACCGCGCGCATGCCTTCGGGCCCCACATCGGCTGCAACCCCGCCCGGCACGACGCAATCCATCATCAACCGGTGCCCGAATGCGATTTCCAGCTCGCGGGCAAGCAACTCGCGCTGCTCTCCACAGGTGGCGGCCACCCCTGGCGCGCCCGCGGCATCGCCCAGCAGGGCCAGGTCGCCGAGATGCACGGTGATCCGTTCCAGCTCCCCCATCATGCGCCTCAGGGTCGCGGCGCGCGGGGGAGCGGCGACCGCAAGGGCGGCCTCGGTCGCGAGCGCGAAGGCGAGCGAATGGGCCACGGTCGCTTCCGCCCCCAGCCGTGCCACGAACCGGGCGGCAGTACGCGGCGGTTTGCCGCGCATCAGGGCGAGTGTTCCCTTGTGGGTGTAGCCGAGGCGCGCTTCCGCACGCTCGACCGTCTCGCCCCGCAGTGTCAGCCGCAGGTGCCAGGCGTCGTCGATGCACCCGATGATCGGGCCGATCGGGAGCTGGAACAGCCCGTCCTCTGTGGGGGGCAGGAAGTCGGGCGGCTCCGCCATTGCGGGCGGCGGCACCGGGCGCGGCGACAGCGGCGCGCTGTGCGGCCACAGGCCGTGGTCCAGCCAGGGCCGGGCATCCATGCCGCCGGTCGCTGCGTGGCCCCACAGGTCGTGGATCAGGCGCTCGAACCAGGCCGCGCCTGGGCGGGCCGGGGACAGCGCGGTGTAGGCGCCGGCTTCGACCGGGACCGATGCCAGGAGGGGCAGATCCTCCGCCTCGGTCAGGAAGAGCGCATGCACATGCGTGGTGTCGGCCCAGAGTCCCACCAAGGCGAGGCTCGGATCGGCGACCAGGAAGGCGGCCATGGCGGCCCAATCGGTGGGTGTCAGGATGTGACGCGGCCAGGGATGGCAGCTTTCGGCGCCGGCCGAGGCGATGATCGCGGCGGCGGTCATGGGGGTGCCACCGCCATTGCGTGGAACCAGGCGGCGATCGGGGCCGGCATCGCGAAGCCGAGCAGCAGGGCCAGGACCAGTGGAAGCCAGGCCGGGCTCAGGTGCGCGGGCCCGACCGCCGCCGGTAGGCTGGCGACGCAGACCCAGCCCAGGCCGACCAAGCCGACAGCCATCGGCAGCAGCAACCACGGCGCCATCACGGCAATTCCCCCCACGATCAATGCCAGGCTCGGAAACAGGCCGATCGGCGGCAGGCCGGACAGGCCGAGGAGGCTTGCAAGGCGATCGAGGCCGGCCTCGCCCGAGAGCAGCAGGGCGCTGCGTGACAGCGTCAGCAGCGCCAGGTGGACCAGGCCGGCAAACCGCAGGTCCGGGCCGCCGAGACCGAAGCCGCACAAGGCAACACCGCCCTGGGCGAGCGTCGTCAGGTTGGGGAGCCGGCGCAGGCCGGGCCGCCGCAACAGGAGGACCGCGGCCGACGCCAGCAGCACGCCGAGGCCGCCGGCGACCATCAGGTTACCCACCAGGTTGCCGTGCGATTCGGCGCCGGTGGCGGCCTGCAGGCGCAGCGCCAGCAGCAGCACCAGAGGCAACAGGGTCGGATCGAGCACGACCAGCGCGCCCCAGCCGAGCAGCAGGGCCGCACCGCCGATCGGCACCGACCCGGCCTGCAATGCCACCACGCCGAACAAGGCAAGGCCGAGGGATACGTTGCCCGCCAGCAGCCGCGCGGCGACGGCATCGGTGCGCGGTAGCCGGCGCGCGGCGCCCGCGGTACTCGCCAGCGCCAGGAACAACAGGCTCACGAGCGGGTCGGCGGGCCGCAATGCCAGCAGCATGGCCGCGAGGCGGAGCTGGCCGGCCGCCTGGACAAACCGGTGGCGCGAAGGGCCCGCAACGGCATCGGTCAGCGCGCCCGCGGCGAACAGGATCGCGAGCAGATCGGCGGCACTCGGCGCGGGCGCGTCCGCCATCCAGGGCAGCACCAGGGCGAGCAGCAGGACCAGCAGGCAGGCGCCCTGGTCGACCCGGCGACGCCACGCGGTCGCATGCAGCGCGACCAGCAGCGCTGCAGCCAGGAGCGGCGGGACGGCCAGGCCGGTGCTCGGGATCACGACAGCCGGTCTCCCTGCGGCCACTCTCCCTCCGGTCGTTCTCCCTTTGGCCGCTCACCAGTGGGCCATCCTCCCGCCGCGTGCAGCAGCAGCGCAGCGAGGGCGAGGGCGGGGAGGACTGGCACGGCCACGGCGATCGGCAGCAGCGGCGCAGTGCCTGCAAGCCCGCTTGCCGCGAGCACTGCCGCCTGCTGCAGGCTGCACAGCCCCAGCGCCTGCAGGATCGGGCTGGGACGCGCCCCCACCAGCAGCAAGCCAAGCAGCAGGATCGCCAGCGGCAAGGCCAGCGTGCCGGCGGCCGCGGCCACCAGGCTGAGCACGGCTGCCGCGGCCAGCGTGACCGGCATGCTCCAGGTTCGGTCGCCTGCCGCCGACACGACGGCCCATTGGCGCGCCAGCCAGGGGACCGCCAGCACGGAGACCGCATTCAGGGCCGCGGCGGACAGCGCGTGCTGGGCCGCGACGGCGACCGACACCGCCAGCCCCTGCAGGCCGAACAGCAAGAGTGCCAGACCAGTCCGGCGGGCGCAGAGCAGCCCGAAGCTGAGGATCAGCGCGAGGCCACCCATGCCCTGTGAGAGCGCGTTCATGCGGATGATGCGCTGGACAGGGCGAAGACAACGGCGATCAGGGCCAGGAGCCCGGCGACCGCCAGCAACTCGGCCGTGGCGCGCGGCCGGTGACGCCCGAAGGTGCGGCGGCAGGCCGCCAGCGCGAGGGCGAGCACCGTCAGCTTGGCCAGCCAGGCCGCCAGGCCGACCAGCCAGGCCACCAGGCCGCCACCTGCCTCGGCGATGCCGATCGGCAGGAACAGGGCACTCAGCAGGTTGAGCCAGACGAGAACGCCGAACGCGTCGGCGAGGCCGGTGACCGCCAAGGTACCGCCGCTCAGCTCGGGGTCGGCCGCGTCCCGGCTCCGGCTGATCGTCACGGCGACCAGCGCCGCGGCGGCGAGCGCCGAGGCAGCGGCCGGCTGCATCATCCCCTCCCGCTGGAGGGACACGATCAGGTCGAGGTTGCTGGTGCCGGCCAGCAGCGCCAGGGTGAACACCGCCAGCAGCAAGGCGGGCTCCCCGAACAGCGCCAGCCGCATGCTGCTTGCCGCCACGATGCCGCCTTTGGCGGTGCCGGCATCCATGGCCGTGAGGGCTGCCGCGGCGCGCGCGACCCCGAGCAGCGCCACGATCGCCAGCAGGTCGGCCAGCGGGCTCAGGGCCATGCCAAGGGTGAACGAGGGCACCAGGGCCGCCGCGGCGGTCGTTGCGGCAAGCCGGACGACCGGCGCGAACGGGGTCATGGACGAGGCGCTCTGGGCCAGCAGCGGCCGCTTGCGGGCCAGGCGGGCGAGATCGCGCCAGACTTGCAGGACGGGTGGCCCGTGGCGGCCATCGAGGCGTGCTTCGGTCGCCGCCAGGACGCCGGCCAAGGTCGGCGCGGTGAGCACCATCAGAACGATGTGGATCCCCTGCGCCAGCAGCGCGGCAAGGATGCTCACGTTGCCCCCATGCCGGCGAGCAAGGTCAGCACCAGCGCGAGCAGCACGAGCAGTGCCAGCGGGACCTGCTGCGGGAGGTGGCGTGCCGCGTGGCGCAGGTATGCCCTGCGGCGGGCAATCCGGAGCGACGGAAGCCGGCGGACATCCAGGCGAATCAATGGCCTCGGTGGAACGAGGTCCGGCAGGAATCCGACGCCGGTCGCCTGGGTCAACGGATCGCCGAACGGCATCCAGGCGGGGGGCGGCGCGAAACCGTCCTGCCAGGCCGGGACGGCCTCCCCGGGCGGAAGGCCGCGGCGACGCTGCAGCCATACCACCATGCCGCCGCACAGCGCGACAAGGGCCGCCAGCGGCAGGGGGGCATAGCCTGGGGCATCGGTCACGGCCGAGAGTTGCAACAGGCCGGCGCGGCCTCCGAGGTCGGCGCCGGTCAACTGGCGGATCGCCGGATCTGCCAGCAGCCGCAAGACGCTGCCGGGCACCAGGCCCAGCATGGCGGACACGCCGGCCAGCGTCAGCAGTGCGGCCCGGACCGGGCGCGGGGGATCCTGTGCGGCCGTGGCCCGGGGCGTGCGCGGGCGGCCGAGGCAGGCGACGCCGACCAGCCGGACCAGCGCGGTGCCGCTCAGCGCGGCGGTGAGCGCGAGGACCAGGGCCGCTCCGGCGAGCACCAGGGAAGGCGCCAGGCCGGTCGCACGCGGCGCCGACAGGATCGCCTGGAACAGCAGGTAGACGCTGGCAAAGCCGGCTGCGGGCGGGAGTGCGGCCAGGCCAAATACGCCGGCGAGCAACGCGATGGTGGTAAGCGGCATGAAGTGGCCCAGGCCACCGAGGCGATCGAGCCGGCGGGTGCCCGCCCCGTTGCGGATGAACGCCGCCGCCAGCGTGGCCAGCGTCCCGCACACTGCCTGGGTCGCCAGCAGGAGCAGCATGGCGGCCACGGCGAGGGCGGCCAGGTCCGGCAGGTCCGCCGCTTTGGCGAGCAGGACCAGCCCGAGCGCCATCGCGGCGAGGCCGGTTTGCCGATGGCTGATGGCGGCGACGGCTGAATCGAGTTCGGTGGCGCGTGCCGCCTGCCAGCCTCCGACGAGGGCGGTTGCGGCACCCAGGGCGAGTGGCAGCAAGGCCCACCAAAGTGGTGCCGGGCCGGTCAACTCCGCCGCGATCCGCAGCAGTATGCCGTGCGCGATCGGGACCACGCCGCCGCACAGCATCGCCGTGGCCGGCGGCGGGCTGTCGCAGGCCGCCGGGACAAGCCAGGCATGCAGCGGCACGAGCCCGGCAAGGGCACCGGCCGCGGCCAACGCGCATACGAACCCGGCACCGGCGCGCCATGGGTCGGGCGGCGTCGCACGGATCGCCTCAAAGGTGCTGGCGGCGCCGGAAGGCGACAATAGGGCCAGAGCGACGAACAGCCCGGCCGCGGCGAACAGCATGACCACGAGCTGGATGGTGCGGGCACGTCCGGGTTGGGCGCAGGTCCACAGGGCTGCGCCGGCCACGGAGAACCCGATGGCCAGGGTGACCGCGTCGGCTGCGAGCACGGCCAGCCCCAGACCGGCGAGGCTGATGGGGAGGCCCGCCCCACCGGTGGTTGCCTTTCGTTCGGTTGCCTCGGCGATCACGGCGATGGCGGCTCCGGCGATGAACAACAGGCAGAGGAGGCCGGCGGCCAGCGGGTCCAGGGCCAAATGCATGGCCTGGTCGGCCGGGCCGAAAGGCAATTCCAGCGTGGTCGAGGGATTGCCGGCGGCGAGGGCGAGCAGGGCCAGCATGCCGCCGAAGCCGGCCAGGCCGGCGCATCCCAGATCGACGGCGCCCTTTATGCGCGGAACGACGGCGCCCAGCACGCCAAGGCCGAACAATGCGACGAGCAGGACGGCGAGTGCCGCAAGGATGGGATCGCTCACGCGGGCACGCTAGCAGAGTGCGGCGGAGTCGGAACGCGGCAGGAGGCAGCAGATGTTGCGGAATGTGGCGCACGATCCTGCGACGAGGAGAGTCCCGTCACGACCGAAGGCGCACGCAGGGATGGTGCGAACGGTCTCGCGCGCCAGCCGGTGTTACGCCAGCCGCCGTTGACACTGACCTTCCCCACTCATCATAGCCGGCCCCTGTGCCGGCCATCCATGAGGCAGCATGCCGCGACAGATGGCCGGCACGGTGGCCGGCCATGACGAAGGCAGGAGGGTCACTGTCTTCGTCGGCTGGTATTACAGCAGGTCCAGCGGCTGCTTGCGGGACGGCGGGCGATGCGCGGCATCGATCTCGGCCAGGTCCTGCGGCGTCAGCTGCAGCGCGGCCGCCGCGGCATTCTCCCGCACATGCTCCGCCGACGACGCCTTGGGGATCGAGATGACGGTCCCGGACCGCATGCTCCAGGCGATGGCGACCTGGGCGGGCGAGACCCCATGCCGCCGCGCGACCGCCACCAGCGCCGGGGCGTGCAGCAGCCGCGCCGGGCTATGCCCGAGCGGGGAGTAGGCCATGAGCGGGATGGCGCGTTCGGTGCACCAGGGCAGCAGGTCGAACTCGATCCCGCGGCTGTTCGGATGGTACAGCACCTGGTCGACCGCACAGTGCCCGCCGTCCGGCACGCCGGCCAGTTCCTCCATGTCGTCGGTATCGAGGTTCGATACGCCCCAATGGCGGATCTTGCCCGCCTTGCGCAGCGCCTCGAACGCCGCAACCGTCTCGGCCAGAGGATGGCTGCCGCGCCAGTGCAGCAAATAGAGATCGATCCGGTCGGTGTTCAACCGTTTCAGGCTGCGCTCGCAGGCCGCCGGCACGCCGCTGCGGGAGGCATTGTGGGGATAGACCTTGCTCACGATGAACAGCTTGTCGCGCTGCCCGGCGATGGCCTGGGCGACGACCTCCTCCGAACCGCCATCGGCGTACATCTCGGCCGTGTCGATCAGTGTCAGGCCGAGATCGATGCCGCAGCGCAACGCCGCGATCTCCTGCTTCGCGTGGCCTGGGTGCTCGCCCATGTACCAGGTGCCCTGGCCCAAAGCGGGGACGGCCTCGCCGCCCGGCAGGCGAACGGTCGGGATCATTCCGCAGCCTCCTCCGCTGCACGCAGGACGCGCAGGAAGTTGCCGCCCCACAGTTTTGTCATTGCGTCCCGGTCATAGCCGCGGCGCACCAGCTCGATCGTCACGTTGGCGCTGTCTGCGGCATTGCGCCAGTCGCTGAAGCCGCCGCCACCGTCGAAGTCCGACGAGATGCCGACATGGTCGATGCCGATCCGCTTGACGGCATGATCCACATGGTCCGCAAAATCCGCGACCGTCACCTGGTCGGGCTTGGCGTTCGGGCGCAGGAACGCGGCGACGGCGGTGATCTGGATCACGCCCTTCACGTCCCGCAGCACGTCGAGCTGCCAGTCCATCATGTTGCGCGGGTGGTCGCAGAACACGCTGACGCAGGAATGCGTCGAGACGATCGGGGTGCGGGAGGCCTCGGCCGCCTGCAGCATCGAATCGCGCGACACATGCGCCACGTCGACCACCATGCCGACCCGGTTGAGCTCCGCCACGGCCGCGCGGCCCAACGTGGACAGGCCGCCATGTTCGGTGTCGCGGTCGCCCAGGTCGCGCCTGGGATTGCAGCTATCCGCCAGCGCGTTGTGGCCGTTATGGGTCAGGGTGAGGTAGCGGGCGCCCAATTCCCGCAGCCGGGCGATGCGGCCGAGGTCGGCGCCGATGGCGAAGCCGTTCTCCACCGCCGGGATGACCGCCAGCACGCCGTCGCGCTTGGCCGCCTCGATCTGGTCGGCCGTCTGGGTGACGCGCGCGGTCAGGCCGCCCTCGGTGCGGCCCATGGCGTTGATCGACTGCAGCATCGCGCAGGCGCGGGCGAACGCGGCGTCCTCGGCGGCAGGGCTGCGCTGGGCCTGCGGGACGTAGGCCACGAAGCAGCCGGCGGTCAGGCCGCCGCGGTGCATCTTGGGGATATCGACGCAGCGAGTGCCATCCTGGAACGCGTCCGGCCCAGTCGGCCAGGGGATGTCGATATGGGTGTCGATGGTCAGCAAGGCGCGATGGAGCGCCAGGGCATCCGGGGCAAGGGCATCGTTCATGGCCGCGCACGCTCGCAGATATCGGCCCGCCACGGAAGGGCCCCCGGGAAGGGGCTGGCCGCGGCGGCCTACCGCGTGCCGCCCGCACCATGCCGGCCATGGATCGGTCAGCGCGTCCGAACCGGTTTTTTTGTTTCGCCCGGCCTCCGTTTCGCCCGGACACCCGGGGCGATCGCCGCATGCGGGCTGCGCCCTCCGGGCGCTGGGCGGGGCTGCGATCGGCGACCGACCAAAGTCACCCTGATACAAATAATAACGCTCGCCACCACGATTGTACATAAATTGTTGATGTGGTCGAATCCTGTTGGAATCCCCGTTCCAGGTCGGCTTAGTCGTATCCTCGATCAGAGGCGACCATCAGCGCCAAAACAACGGTGCGACCGTGCACGACGCCATCTCGGCTGCAGCGGTCACGCCATGGGGGAAAAATGACAGCGGCGACCGCCTCGTCAACGGATCGGCAGACACGCCCCGCTCGTTCGAGCTTGCAACGATTTGGCACGTTGCTCTACGCCCTCAAGCGGGCACGCAACGACAAAGAGAAGTATCGCAAGATATTTATCGAACGACTGACGGAACCTCTTCATCTCAACCTCATTGCTTGCGGCGTCCTGCTGTTTGGCAAGCTCCGTCATCGGATTGCATTCGATCTTGTTGTGCGCCAGCAATTCGCGTTTCCCATCCTTTATGCCGCCGAACAGGCCGCCGCCCGGAACATCCGCCGCATCTCGATCGTCGAATTCGGCGTCGCAAGCGGTTCGGGTCTGTTGAACATGTGCACCATCGCCGCCGATGTCATGCGCGCCACCGGCGTAGAGATCGAGGTCTATGGCTTCGACTCCACCACCGGCATGCCGACGCCGATCGACCATCGAGATCATCCCGAGCATTGGCAGGAGGGCGACTTTCCGATGGATGTCGACCGCCTGCAGCAGGCTTTGCCTCCGTTCGCGCACCTGCTGATCGGCGACGTCGAGAGTACCATCCCCGCCTTCCTGGCGACGCTTTCGCCGGAAGCACCGCTGGCGTTCGTCTCGCTCGACCTGGATTATTATTCTTCGACGAAGAAGGCGCTCGAAGCGTTCAAGGGCCCACCAGGGCTGTACATGCCGTCAGTGGTGGTCTATCTGGACGATATTGTCGAGGACTCGACGAACCCATGGTGCGGCGAGAACCTGGCAATCCGGGAGTTCAACGAGGAGACCGAACTCCGGAAGATCGCACCGTTTCCACTTCTGCGGACGAAACGGATTTTCAAGAACGCGCGCTGGATCGACCAGATCTACCTGCTGCAGGTATTGGACCATGAGGAGCGCCGCCCGAAGATCCGCCGGCAAGGGCATACGCTGCCAAACGAATATATCGCCCTGCGGCCGCGTGCGGGTCAGGTGATCGACGCAGATTAGGCGCCGCGTGCCCCATCGGCAGTGAGCTGCCGGACCGGCCTGGCGCGACCGGCAGTGAATCGGCCGACGCTCGGCCGCCTGACCAAGCTGCAACGCAATCGGTGATTGTTGCGGCATGTAAGCGTATATCCCCGGACATCTCTCTCCAGGGAAACGGCCCGATGAGGCGGTGGACATTTCCGATCTGGCTGGTGCTGGCCGTCCCCGCCGAGATGGCGGCGGCGTCCGGACCGGGCCGCCCGGCCGAGGAACGGATCGGCACCTGGGTCCTCACCTGCGCTCCGGCGCCGGCCCCCTGCATGCTGCGGCACGCGACCGCCCTTGTCCGATCCGTGGCGGGCATCGATGCCAGCCTGGACATCGAGCGGCGCGGGAATGCTTTCGTCCCGGTGGTGACGCTGCGGGGATTGAAACCGGCCGCGATGGTCGCCGCGATCGCCATGCCGATGGTGTCATTGCGCTTCGACGATGGCGCGTGGATTCCGCTCACCTGCGATGCCGGCGAGGCGATGCTTGCCTGCGCCCCGGACGGCTCCGAGGCTGAGACCGCGGCCGACGCGCTACCGGTGGCGCGCAGCATGACGCTGCAACTGCGGTCGGGAGTCCCTGGCGTGGCGCTGCCGCCGCTCAGCCGGACGCTTGCACTGGCCGGGACGTCCGACGCGCTGGGGCGGTTGCGCGCACGGGGGGCGGTTGGCGAGGACGCGTCGTCCTCGCCCGGCCTGGATTGGCGCGACATGCTCGACCGTGTGCTGCGGGCGGTGGGGTTTGCGCACGGGACGGCCGACCTGCCGCCCTGGGCGGCGCAACTGATGCGGAACCGGGTGTAGCGCCGGCGGTCAGAAACCGACCCGATCGCCGCCCTTCAGGCGCAGGATTTCGCGGGCTTCCGCGGGCGTGGCGATCTCCAGGCTCAGATCCTCCAGGATCCGACGAATCTTCGCGACCTGTTCGGCGTTCGACTTCGCGAGCTGGCCTTTCCCGATATAGAGGCTGTCCTCCAACCCGACGCGCACGTTCCCGCCGTTGATCCCAGCCATGGTGGTGAACGCCATCTGGTGACGCCCGGCCGCCAGCACCGACCAGACATAGGCGTCACCGAACAGCCGGTCCGCCGTCTCCTTGGCGAACAGCAGGTTGCGCGGCTCCGCGCCGATACCGCCCAGGATGCCGAAGATCGACTGCACGAACAGCGGCGGCTCCACAATCTTGCGGTCGAGGCAGTAGGCCAGGTTGTAGAGGTGGCCGATATCGTAGCACTCGAACTCGAAGCGGGTGCCGTGGCCTTTCCCGAGTTTCTCGACGATGCCTTCGATGTCCTTGAAGGTGTTGCGGAAGATGAAGTTTTCGGTGTTGTCGAGGTAGGGCTTCTCCCACGGGAATTTCCATTTCGCGATGCGGTCGCCCGCGCGCGAGATGTTGAAGTTCATGCTGCCCATGTTGAGGCTGCACATCTCCGGCTTCGCCGCCAGGGGTGCTGCTAGCCGCTCCTCCAGCGTCATGGTCAGGCCGCCGCCGGTGGTGATGTTGATCACCGCGTCCGTGCTCTGCTTGATCGTGGGCAGGAACCGCATGAACACGGACGGATCGGGGGTGGGCGAGCCATCGATCGGGTCGCGGGCGTGCAGGTGGATGATCGCCGCGCCGGCTTCGGCCGCCTCGATCGACGACCTGGCGATTTCCTCGGGGGTGATCGGCAGGTAGTCCGACATGCTGGGCGTGTGGATGGCGCCAGTGACGGCGCAGCTGATGATGACCTTGGTCATGTATGACGTTTCCCGGTTCGCAGCGGAGCGGCCCGAGTCTGCACCGGCCTGCGCCGGCAGGCAAACCGGGGAAGGCCGGTGCGAGGGCGTGCAGGCCTTGGCGCCGTTCTCATTGCCGCTGCGAAAACCAGCTCGGAACTGGTCGCGCAGCCCGATCTTCTGCGCGGTCGGCTATTACAACCCCCGACATCGTACGGGGCCGGCGAGGGATCCTGTCACCGCCGAAGGCTCCCCGTCAGGGTAAGCACCGGTGCCGGCCGCCAAGGTCAGGCGTCGAGCGCAGTCACCAGCGGCGTGAAGACGTACCCGCCGTTGCGGACCGTCTTGATGAGGGTCGGCTGACCCGCATGCGGCTCGATCTTGCGTCGCAGCCGGCTGATCTGGACGTCAATGCTGCGATCGAACACGGCGGCCATGCGGGCATGCACCAGCCCAAGCAGGAAGTCGCGGGCCAGGACCGTGCGCGGATTCTGGCAAAATGCGGCCAGGATGTTGAACTCGCCGCTGCTGAGCGGGCGGGGTACGCCCGACGGGTCGAACAGGTCGCGACGCGCTAGGTCAAGTCGCCACCCATCGAAACACAGCACGCTTGGATGCTGCGCCGGCACGAGCGTGCCGTGGTGGCTCCGACGCAGGACCGCCCTGATCCGCGCGACCAACTCCCGCGGGTTGAACGGCTTCGGCAGGTAGTCGTCCGCCCCCATTTCCAACCCGACGATCCGGTCGGTCTCGCCGTCGAGGGCCGTGACCATGATGATCGGCACGCCCGACTGGACCCGAATGCGGCGGCAGATGCTCAGCCCATCCTCCCCCGGCAAGCCGAGGTCGAGGACCACGAGATCGATCCTTTCCCCCGCCAGCAGCGTGTCCAGCTCGTTGCCGGTGCTCGCTGCCGAGGCCACGAAGCCGTGCTCCCCGAGGCATTGCCGCATCATCCGGCTGATGGCCGGATCGTCCTCGACAACCGCGATATGCGTCAGGCCTTGCATGGGTTCTCCTGCCCCAGACCCTGCAACGGGCGGGACACGCGGGACAAGCCTTGTCCGGGGTGTGTAACACGTTGACACATTGACTGGGACATATTGTCGGGACACGGCGGCCGGCCATGACGGGCTGGCGCGGCTTGCGCAAGGACGTCGCCCGGGGCTACTCCCGCCCCAAGGGCTACTCCATAAATGGCTGAAGGACCGCGGACCATGCGCGTCAAGGATGTGAAGAAAGTCGTGCTTGCCTACTCGGGCGGGTTGGACACCAGCGTGATCCTGCGCTGGCTGCAGACCACCTATGGCTGTGAGGTCGTCACCTTCACCGCCGACCTCGGTCAGGGCGAGGAGCTTGGCCCGGCCCGCAAGAAGGCCGAGATGTTCGGCGTGAAGGAAATCTTCGTCGACGACCTGCGCGAAACCTTCGTGCGGGACTTCGTCTTCCCGATGTTCCGCGCCAATGCGCTGTATGAGGGGCAGTACCTCCTGGGCACCTCGATCGCGCGTCCGCTGATTGCCCAGCGCCAGATCGAGATCGCCGAGCAGGTGGGCGCCGACGCGGTGGCGCATGGCGCGACCGGCAAGGGCAACGACCAGGTGCGGTTCGAGCTCAGCTACTATTCGCTGAAGCCGGACATCAAGATCATCGCGCCCTGGCGCGAATGGGACCTGACCAGCCGCACGAAGCTGATCGAGTTCGCCGAACAGAACCAGATCCCGATTTCCAAGGACAAGCGCGGCGAGGCGCCGTTCAGCGTCGATGCCAACCTGCTGCACTCGTCCTCCGAGGGGAAGATCCTGGAGGATCCGGCGGTCGAGGCCGACGAGATCGTCTACCAGCGCACCATCCGCCCGGAGGACGCGCCAGACCAGGCGACGGTGATCGCCATCGATTTCGAGCACGGCGACCCGGTGGCGATCGACGGCGTGAAGCTGTCGCCGGCCGCGCTGCTGACCCGGCTGAACGAACTCGGCAAGGCCAACGGCATCGGCCGGCTGGACCTGGTGGAGAACCGCTTCGTCGGCATGAAGTCGCGCGGCGTGTATGAGACACCCGGCGGCACCATCCTGCTGGCAGCGCATCGCGGCATCGAGAGCATCACGCTCGACCGCGAGGCGGCCCACCTGAAGGACAGCCTGATGCCGAAGTATGCGGAGCTGATCTACAACGGATTCTGGTTCAGTCCGGAGCGGCGGATGCTGCAGGCGCTGATCGATACCAGCCAGCACAGCGTGACCGGGCGGGTGCGGATGAAGCTGTACAAGGGCAATGTGACGTGCATCGGGCGCGAGAGCCCGAACAGCTTGTATTCGATGAAGGTGGTGACATTCGAGGATGACCAGGGCGCCTATGATCAGGTCGACGCACAGGGCTTCATCAAACTGAACGCATTGCGGCTGCGGCTGGGGGCAGCGGCGGGGCGGCGGGGCGGAGCGCTGTGATATTGGACTGATCGAGAGGATGCGAACTGATCCTTCCGTTTGGACCGATATGCGTTAGCCTCGAGGTGTTTCGCGAAGGATCCGGCCGTGTATATCCCTGCCCATTTCAACGAAGACCGCGTTGGCGTTTTGCATGATCTGATCCGGACGGCGGGGCTTGCCACGCTGGTGTCGATGACGGCGGACGGACTGATCGCGAGTCATGCGCCGCTGATGCTGGACCCCGATCCGGCGCCCTACGGCACGCTGATCGGGCACCTGGCGAAGGCCAACCCGCATGTGCGTTCGGCTGATGCTGGGGTGCAGACGCTGGTCATATTCCAGGGGCCGGAGGGGTATATCACCCCGTCGTACTATGCGGCGAAGCGCGAGCATGGCAAAGTCGTTCCGACGTGGAACTACGCCGTGGTCCATGTGCGGGGGCGGGGAAGAGTCTTTGAGGATCGGGGCGAACTGATCGAACATGTGACGGAACTGACGGCTTCCCTGGAGTCGGCTTTCGAAAAGCCGTGGGGAGTGGGCGACGCGCCGGCGGGTTATGTGGAAGGCCTGGCGGGAGGAATTGTCGGGATTGAGATTGGCATCGAGTCGATTGAAGGGAAGTGGAAGATGAGCCAGAACCGGCCGGAAGCCGACCGGCGGGGAGTGGTGGCCGGGCTGGTCGCGGAATACGGCCGGAAGGAGCGCCCGTGAAACGGGATGCCGACTGGTTCGAAGGGCAC
>JARLIJ010000296.1 GCA_031291795.1 Acetobacteraceae bacterium
CAAACCCTCGACCCCCGCCTCCCGATGGCGATTACGCCAGCGACGGAACGTTCGTTCACTGATCCCAAGCAATTCCGCCGCCTCGATCTGGCTCAGCTCCGAACGCTCGGAACGGCCCAAAACATCCTCAAAACGCATCCGCCGTATCCCCTCGTGAATGCGTGCCCGGTCCATCAAAAACCCCCCGTCCAGGAGGCCCAGATGACCGGACACTTCACGAGCTACAAAATCCGGCCAAACCACGAGCTAGCCACAGGCACCGACGCCAGGCTTGGCGGCGACCTCATTCTACGGCATGCTCGCGGCGAAATCGTTCGATGTCGAAGGATTCCGCATGGCTTCGCTCTCCAACCGCCTGCCCAGCCTGAATTTCGACCTCGGCGAGACTGCCGACATGCTGCGCCAGCAGGTCGAGGCGTTCGCCGCCGTCGAAATCGCTCCGCGCGCCGCCGCGATCGATCGCGACAACGCCTTCCCGATGGACCTTTGGCGAAAATTCGGCGATCTCGGCCTGCTCGGCGTCACGGTCGAGCCGGAGTACGGCGGCGCCGGCATGGGCTACCTGGAGCATGTCGTGGCGATGGAGGAGGTCTCCCGCGCCTCGGCCTCGGTCGGGCTGTCCTACGGCGCCCACTCCAACCTCTGCGTCAACCAGATCCGCCGCAACGGCACCGAGGAACAGAAGCGCCGCTATTTGCCGAAGCTGGTCAGCGGCGCGCATGTCGGCGCGCTGGCCATGAGCGAGCCAGGTGCCGGGTCGGACGTGGTCGGCATGCGCACCCGCGCGGAGAAGCGCGGCGACCGCTACGTGCTGAACGGCAGCAAGATGTGGATCACCAACGGTCCGGATGCCGACGTGCTGGTCATCTATGCCAAGACGGACCCGGCCGCCGGCCCGCACGGCATCACCGCCTTCCTGGTCGAAAAGGGTTTCCGCGGCTTCTCCACGGCCCAGAAACTCGACAAGCTCGGCATGCGGGGATCGAACACCTGCGAGTTGGTGTTCCAGGACTGCGAAGTGCCGGAAGAGAACGTGCTGTCCCAGGTCGGCCGCGGCGTGAACGTGCTGATGAGCGGCCTGGATTATGAGCGTGCAGTGCTTGCCGCGGGCCCGATCGGCATCATGCAGGCCTGCATGGACGTGGTCGTGCCTTACGTGCATGAGCGGAAACAGTTCGGCCAGGCGATCGGCGAGTTCCAGCTCATGCAGGGCAAGCTTGCCGACATGTACACCACGATGAATGCCGCCAAGGCCTATGTGTATGCCGTGGCGAAGGCCTGCGACCGCGGCGAGACCACGCGCAAGGACGCCGCCGGCGCGATCCTTTATGCCGCCGAAAAAGCCACCTGGATGGCACTGGAAGCGATCCAGGCGTTGGGTGGCAATGGTTACATCAATGACTATCCGACCGGCCGGCTGCTGCGTGACGCCAAACTGTATGAGATCGGCGCCGGCACCAGCGAAATCCGTCGCATGCTGATTGGGCGTGAGCTGTTTGCGGAAACGGCATAAGAATCAGGAACCACAGATGCACACAGATGCACACAGATGGGGCCCGGACCAGGGGCTGGCCTGTGCTGACAGATGCAACTGGATAAAGCTGCAAACCGAGCGGGCTGACTCGGACCATCTGTGTGTATCTGTGTGCATCTGTGGTTCCTTTTCGCTGTCTGCGATGCGACGGCCGGCATGATCCTGCGTTCCGACCTGAGCCCGCGCTCCGAAAGTTTCGCCGCCAACGCCGCCGCCATGCGCGCTTTGGTGGAAGACCTGCGCACCAAGGTGGCCGAGGTGCAGGCAGGCGGCGGCGAGACCGCGCGCGAACGCCATTTGTCGCGCGGCAAGCTGCTGCCGCGGGAGCGTGTGGCCAGCCTGATCGATCCCGGCTCCCCGTTCCTGGAACTGTCGCAGCTCGCCGCCTATGGGATGTATGGCGGCGACGTGCCTGCCGCCGGCATCGTCACCGGCATCGGCCGCATCGCAGGCCGCGAATGCATCATCGTGGCGAACGACGCTACGGTGAAAGGCGGCACCTACTTTCCGATGACGGTGAAGAAGCATCTGCGCGCCCAGGAGATCGCGCGCGCCAACCATCTTCCGTGCTTGTACCTGGTGGATTCCGGCGGCGCCTTCCTGCCGATGCAGGACGAGATATTCCCCGATCGCGAGCATTTCGGCCGCATCTTCTTCAACCAGGCCAACCTCTCGGCAGCCGGCATTCCGCAGATCGCGGTCGTCATGGGCTCCTGCACGGCCGGTGGCGCCTATGTCCCGGCGATGTCGGACGAAAGCGTGATCGTGCGCAAGCAGGGCACGATTTTCCTCGGCGGCCCGCCTTTGGTGCAGGCGGCAACAGGTGAAATCGTCACCGCGGAGGACCTCGGTGGTGCCGACGTGCATGCCCGCACCTCGGGCGTGGTCGACCACTACGCGCACAACGACCGCCATGCCCTGGCGATCGCGCGGCGCATCGTCGGCGGACTGAACCGGGTGAAGCGTCCCGACGTGGCGATGCGCGTCCCGGTCGCGCCGAAATACGACCCCGCCGAACTGCATGGCGTGGTGCCGACCGACCTGCGCGCGCCATACGACGTGCGGGAGGTGATCGCGCGCATCGTTGACGGCAGCGAATTCGATGAGTTCAAGCGCCTGTACGGCACGACGCTGATCTGCGGCTTCGCGCATCTGTACGGCTATCCGATCGGTATCCTCGCTAACAACGGTATCCTGTTCAGCGAGTCGTCCCTGAAGGGCGCGCATTTCATCGAGCTGTGCAGCCAGCGCGGCATCCCGTTGCTGTTCCTGCAGAACATCACAGGCTTCATGGTCGGCCGGAAATACGAGTCCGGTGGCATCGCCAAGGACGGCGCGAAACTGGTTACCGCCGTATCGACCACGTCGGTGCCAAAGCTCACGATGATCATCGGTGGCAGCTATGGCGCCGGGAATTACGGTATGTGCGGGCGCGCCTATGACCCACGTTTCCTGTTCCTGTGGCCGAACGCGCGGATCTCCGTCATGGGCGGCGAGCAGGCGGCCGGCGTGCTGGCCACGGTGCGCCGCGGCTTCGCCTCGCCCGAGGAGGAGGAAGCCTTCAAGGCTCCGATCCGTGCGCAATATGAGACGCAAGGCAACCCGTACTATGCAACCGCGCGCCTGTGGGACGACGGCGTGATCGACCCCGCCGACTCCCGCCGCGTGCTCGGCCTGGCGCTGTCGGCCGCTCTGAACGCGCCGGTCGGGGACACGCGCTTCGGCGTGTTCCGGATGTGATGGCCCGCATGTTCAACACCCTTCTGATCGCCAACCGCGGCGAGATCGCCGTCCGCATCGCCCGCACCGCCCGCCACCTCGGCATCGAGACGGTGGCAGTGTTCTCGGAAGCCGACGCGCACGCGCTGCATGTGCAGGTCGCCGACCGCGCGATCGCAATCGGGCCGGCGCCGGCGCGCGAAAGCTATCTGAATATCGCACGCATCCTGGATGCCGCGCGGGCAAGCGGCGCCGAGGCGATACACCCCGGCTATGGCTTTCTGTCGGAGAACCCCGACTTCGCCGATGCCTGCGATGCCGCCGGCATTGTGTTCGTCGGGCCCCCGGCCTCGGCGATGCGCGCGATGGGCTCGAAATCCGCTGCGAAGGCGCTGATGGCCCGCACATCCGTGCCGCTGCTGCCGGGCTATCACGGCGACGACCAGGACCCAGATTTCCTGGCCGACCAGGCGGTCCGGATCGGCTTCCCGCTGGTGATCAAGGCCGTTTCCGGCGGCGGCGGGCGCGGCATGCGCGTCGTGGAGACGCCAGCCGGCTTTGCGCCTGCCCTGGCCTCGGCACGGCAGGAAGCCGCCTCGGCCTTCGGCGACGACCGCGTGCTGATCGAGCGGTACCTTCAGCGTCCGCGCCATATCGAGGTCCAGATTTTCGCCGATACGCACGGCAACGCCGTCCATTTGTTCGAGCGCGACTGCTCCGTCCAGCGCCGCCACCAGAAGGTGATCGAGGAAGCCCCCGCGCCAGGCCTCTCCGCCGACCGCCGCGCCGCGATGGGAGCAGCCGCCGTCGCCGCGGCCCAGGCGGTCGGCTATGTCGGAGCCGGCACTGTGGAGTTCGTCGCCGACGCCGACGGGTTCTTCTTCCTGGAAATGAACACGCGCCTGCAGGTCGAGCACCCCGTCACCGAAATGGTCACCGGCTTCGACCTGGTGGAATGGCAACTCCGCGTTGCCGCAGGCGAGACGCTGCCGGTGATACAGGACCACATCCGCCTGTCCGGCCACGCCGTCGAGACCCGGATCTACGCCGAGGACCCGGCGCGCGACTTCGCTCCCTCGGTCGGGCGGCTGACCGCATTCCGCATGCCCGACCCCACCGAGGATGTCCGCATCGACACCGGTTTCGTGGCCGGCGACATCGTCTCCATCCATTACGATGCGATGCTGGCCAAGCTGATCTGCTGGGGCGCCACGCGCGACGCCGCCTTGCGCACGCTGCGCCGCGCCCTGGCCGAGACCCACGTCGCCGGCGTCGCCTCCAACCTCGATCTGCTCGGACGCATTGCAGCGCATCCCGATTTCGCGGCAGGCGGCATCGATACCGGCTTCATCGCGCGTGAGGCTGCAACGTTGCTTGCCTCCGCGCCGCCTCCGCCCGTTCCGGTGCTGGCGGCCGCCGCGCTGGCGGAACTGCTGGCCGAGGCGGAGGAAGCCGCGCATCTGGCCGCAACGAGCGGCGACCCGCACTCGCCCTGGCATGCGCGCGATCAGTGGTGGGTGAATGCGGCGCCAGTGCGCGAATTGGCGTTCCATGCGGGCGAGGCGACCCATCCCGTGCAGGTGCGACGCCAGGGCGATGCCTGGCGGCTGACGATCGGCGGCCAGTCGGTACTGGGGCAGGCCACCCACGGGCTGGACGGCACGCTCGACCTGACGCTCGACGGTGCGCGCAGCCGATGGGTCGTGACGCGCGACGGTGAGAGCCTCACGCTACGCCATGCCGGCGAAACCTACCGCCTGCGCCTGCCCGACCCGATTGCCGGCGCGGATGAGGACGAGGACGCCAGCGACCGCTTGCTTGCTCCGATCCCCGGGCAGGTCACGCAGGTCAATGCGGCGGCGGGCGACGTGGTGACGCGCGGTCAGGTGCTGGTGGTGCTGGAGGCGATGAAGACGGTGTTCCGCCTGACGGCGCCCGCCGATGCCACGATCGCCGAGGTCGCGTGCTCGCCCGGCGACATGGTGCAGGAGGGCCAGATGCTGGTGAGCTTCGTCACGGAAGACGCCGGTGTGTAATCGCCGACGCGGCCTGCGCCCCCGGTGTCAGGCCCGGGCGTGGCCCGCCGCCCATGGCTTATGGTGCTGCGAGCAGGCAAGGCCGTGGGGCACCGAGGCCGGGCCGGCGATGACACCGGGTGGGTGTGGCGCGTGCGACGCCGTTCCGCTGCCGGCCTATGCCTCCCGGTCCCGCTTCGCCACCAGTTCCAGCAGCGGCAGCAGCAACGCGTCGCGATCGCGCACCAGCTCCGCCACCGAACGGCCATGCGCCTCGGCCGCCACGCCGTCGATCAGCTGACGGCAGGTCTCCTCGGTGAACGCTGGCGTCGTCATGCTGGCCCACCAGGTCTCGAACGCCGGCTTGAACTGGTCCAGCATGTGGGTGATGCCGCCCTCGCCACCGCCCAGGTGGAAGGTCATATGCGGGCCCATCACTGCCCAGCGCAGGCCGGGGCCGGCGCTGATCGCGGTGTCGACGTCCTCCACGCTCGCCAGCCCGCTGACGACCGCGCTGATCGCCTCCCGCCACAGCGCCGCCTGCAGGCGGTTGGCGAGGTGGCCGGGCGCCTCCTTGCGCAGATGGATCGGGCGCTTGCCGATGTGATGGTAGAATTCCATGCACCACTTCACCGTCTCAGGCGACGTCTCCCGGCCACCGACGACCTCCACCAGCGGGATCAGATGCGGCGGGTTGAACGGATGGCCGATGGCGAAACGGGCGGCGGTGCGCAGGCCAGCCTGCATCTCGGTCATGATCAGGCCGGAGCTGGAGGACGCCAGCACTGTGTCCGCCGGCATCGCGGTGTCCAGCCGCGCATAGAGTTCGCGCTTGATCGCCAGCCGCTCCGGTGCGTTCTCCTGCACGAATTCCGCTTCGGCGACCGCGTTCTCGGCGGTGGCGCAGAACCGCCAGGCATCGGGCGAGGCGTTTGCCACCATGCCGAGCCGCGCCATCGCGGGCCAGGCGTCGGCGATGGAACGGCGGACGTAGGCCTCGGCCTCCGGACGCGGATCCCACACCGTGACAGTCATGCCGCGCGCCAGGAACCAGGCGGTCCAGCTTGCCCCGATCGTGCCGGCGCCCAGCACGGCGGCCCGTGTCACGGTTGTCGCCCCCACCAAGCCTGGTTGCGTCATGGCGTTCCTCCTGTTTCAGTCCTGGACTATCGGCTATCTGTAACCGGATCGGCCGACAGTCGATAGGAGGACACGTGGCGCCCCAAGAAGACGCCGATCTGCGCACGCTGGCGGAAAGCGTGGCGCTGGACTGGGAGGCCGTTCGCACGCACCTCGCCGCCGCCGGCATGCGGTTGGAGACCGATCCGCCGCCGCGCCAGTTCGCTGGTGGGCTGGCGAACCTGAACTACCTCATCCGCCTCGACGGCGCGCTGGCGGTGCTGCGCCGCCCGCCGATGGGCGAGTTGCCGGCTGGCAGCCACGATATGGCGCGAGAGCACCGCATCCTCTCGCGCCTGCCGGACGCATTGCCGTTCGTGCCGCGCAGCCTGCATTTGTGCGACGACCCGGCGGTGATCGGGCAGCGCTTCCAGATCCTGGAATACCGGCCCGGCCTGGTGATCCGCGAGCACATGCCGCCCGAACTGGCGCACCGGCCGGAGATCGGGGACCGGCTGTCACATGTGCTGCTAGAGACGCTGGCGGCGATTCACGCCGTGGACACGGCTGCGATCGGGCTGGACGACCTCGGCCGGCCGGAGGGCTTCCTGGCGCGCGCGGTGTCCGGCTGGCGCAAGCGCGGCCTGGCGGCACAGGAGGACGGCACTGAGGTCCTGCATGGCGAGATAGGTGCCTGGCTGGAACGTCACGCGGTGCCCGATGGCAAGCCGGGGCTGCTGCACAATGATTACAAACTCAACAACATGATCCTCGACCCGGCGGATTTCTCGCCGCGCGCGGTGGTGGACTGGGACCAGGGCACGCGTGGCGACCCGCTGTTCGATTTCGCGACGTTGCTGAGCTACTGGATCCACACCGACGACCCGTGGGCGATGCACGCCTTGGCGCAGATGCCGGCCGACGAGGCTTGCCTGTGGCCGCGCCAGAAGGCGGTCGCGGAATATGCGCGGATCACTGGGCGGGACGTCTCGGACTTCCTGTTTCACCGGGTGCTGGCAATGTACAAGTTGAGCGTGATCTTCCTCCAGCTCGGGCTGCGCTACCGCACCGGGGCCACGATGGACCCGCGCTATGCGAAGCTGTCGGCGATCGGCACCGGCATCCTGGAGTTCACCCAAGAGATTGCGCAGGGACGTGCATTCTGACACCGGACTCTCCCCCTCCCTCAAGGGGAGGGGGAGACGCGGCTTCATCCGGTCTTGCTGCGGAACACATGAGGAAACGATAATGGACTTCTCGCTGCCCCCCGAACTGCTGGAACTTCAGCAGCGCACGCGTCGTTTCATCCACGACAAGATCATCCCGCTTGAAGGCGACCCGCGTGAGACCCGTCACGGCCCCACCGAAGAATTCCGCCAGGAACTCGTGGCACTTGCCGCCCGTGAAGGCCTCGTCGCGCCGCATGTTGGAGCGGAATACGGCGGCCTTGGGCTCAACCACGTCGCCAAGGCAGTGGTGTTCGAGGAAGCCGGCTACTCGCTGCTGGGTCCCGTCGCGATGCACATCTTCGCCCCCGACGAGGGCAACATGCACCTCATGGAGGCGGTGGCGAACGCCGAACAGAAGGACCGCTGGTTGCGACCGCTCGCAGCAGGCAAGACCCGCTCCTGCTTCTGCATGACCGAACCCGCGCCGGGCGCCGGCTCCGACCCCGCCGCCCTCGCCACCACCGCAGTGAAGGACGGCAACCACTACGTCATCAACGGCACCAAGTGGTTCATCACCGGGGCCGAGGGCGCCAGCTTCGCCATCATCATGGCCAAGGACGAGGACGGCAACGCCACCATGTTCCTCGCCGACATGGACACGCAAGGCATCGAGATCGTGCGGTCGATGAACAGCCTGGACCACGCCTTCGCCGGCGGCCATGGCGTCGTGCGGTTCATCGACCTGCGGGTTCCTGCCAGCGATATCCTCGGCGAGCCGGGGAAAGGCTTCCGCTACGCCCAGGTCCGTCTTGCCCCCGCGCGCCTCACCCATTGCATGCGCTGGCTTGGGGCCGCCCGCCGCGCGCACGACATCGCCACCAGCTACGCGCTGAAGCGTGAGGTGTTCGGCTCGAAGCTGATCGGCCATGAGGGTGTCGGCTTCATGCTCGCCGACAACGAGATCGATATCCGCATGAGCCGCCTGTCAATCTGGCACACCGCCTGGACGCTGGACCAGGGCGCGCGCGGCACCGCCGAATCGTCCATGTCGAAGGTGTTCTGTTCGGAAGCGATCTGGCGCGTGGTGGACCGCTGCGTGCAGGTCCTGGGCGGCCAGGGTGTCACGGACGAAACGCTGGTGGAACGCATCTTCCGCGAGGTCCGCGGCTTCCGCATCTATGACGGCCCGTCGGAAGTGCATCGCTGGAGCCTGGCGCAACGCATCGCCCGCAATGGAGCCAACTGGTGAAGGACTTCGACCTGACCGGCAAGACCTGCATCGTCACCGGCGCCGGCCGCGGCATCGGGCGCGGCATGGCGGAGGGCCTCGCCCGACACGGCGCGTTCGTCGTGCTCGCCGGGCGCACCCGCGCCACGCTGGAGGAGACCGCCCATGCGATCGGCGGCAACAGCATGGTGTTCACCGCAGACGTGGCGCAGGAGGCCGACGTGGTCTCGCTCCGCGACGCCGTGCTGGCGCGCAGCGGGAAAATCGATGTGTTAGTCAACAACGCCGGGGTGAACGCGATCTTCAAGGGGATCGAGCGCACCAGCCTTCAGGAGTGGCAGCAGATCATCGACATCAACCTCACCGGGGTGTTCCTGTGCTGCAAGCACCTCGGCGGCGCGATGACCCAGGGCGGGTCGGTGATCAACGTGTCGTCCGTCGCCGGCCATGGCGGCCTGCCGCGGTCGGTGCCCTATTGCGCATCCAAGGGCGGCGTGGAGCTGCTGACCAAGGCGCTTGCGCTGGACTGGGCAAAACGCGGTGTGCGGGTCAACACCCTCGCTCCCGGCTGGGTCGACACCGACCTGACCCACGGCCTGCTCGGCCACGACGTGCACGGCCAGCGGCTGCTGGACCGCACGCCGATGGGACGATTCGCGACCCCGGACGAGATGGCGGGCGGCGTGGTGTTCCTGGCCTCCGACGCGTCGGCGTTCATGACCGGGCAGAGCCTGGTGATCGACGGCGGCTGGGGCGCGGAGTAGGGCATTGCGGCCGGCCGCAGCGGCTGCGTGACGACCCGTCACGCCGGTCTTCATCCCGTCGCACGTTCCAGACCGCCGATATGATGGCAGCGGCGTCTACGCTGTAGCACCTCCATCGACCGGAAGTGCCACGCCGGTGATATAGGACGCCTCGTCCGAGATCAGGAACAGCGCGGCATTTGCGACCTCCTCCGGCCGCGCCGGCCGGCCCATCGGCACCTGGCCACCGCGCTTCTGCACCAGCGATTCCGGTGTCTCGCCGGGGGGCAACTGGCTGTCCGGACGCGCGACGAACACCCGGAGCATCGGCGTGTCGGTCGGGCCGGGGCACACCGCGTTCACCCGGATCTTCTCCCGCGCGTATCGCTTCGACAGCCCGTGCACCAACCCGACGATGCCGAACTTCGCGATGTTGTAGACCGGGCTGAACTGCGAGCCTGTCAGGCCTGAAGTCGAGGCGGTATACAGCAGCGCCCCGCCGCCGCGCGCCCGCAGTTCCGGCAATGCGGCTTCGGTGGTGACCAGCACGGAGCGGACGTTCAGGTCCATCGCCAGATCGTAGTCCTTCCAGTCCAGGCCCTCGATCGCGGCCGGGCCGGGGTGGCCGACATGGTTCCACACGAAATCAAGTGCCCCGAACGCGCGGGTGGTTTCGCGCACGATGTCGCGGGCGAACGCATCCTTCCGAAGGTCGCCGGTCAGTGCGATGGCACGTCCACCAGCCTTTGTGATCTCGTCGACAACCGTATTCGCCGCGGCCTCGTCCAGATCCACCACGGCGACGGATGCTCCCTCCCGCGCGAAGCGAACTGCCCCTGCACGGCCCATGCCGGAGCCGGCAGCCGTGACGATACCGATCTTGTTCTGCAGGCGCATGTTTGTTTCCTCCGTTTTTCAGCGGTTCAGCCGCTTTCGGCTCCCAGCCAACCCAGCATGATGCGGTTGAACGTGTCGGGGTGGTCGACATTGGGGAAATGCCGCGCATCGGCAATTTCCTGGTAGCGTGCGCCGGGCACCAGCTCGGCAATCCGGCGGTTGGCGGCAGGCGGGGTGCCGGCGTCGTCCGCGCCGCACACCACCAGCACCGGCAGCTTCACCGCTTTCAGGCCTTCGGTGAAGTCATAATCCAGGATTGCCGCCGCGCAGCCCAGATAGCCGGTCGGCGTGGTGCCGATGATGGTATCGCGGATCTGCTTCCAGCGTCCCGGGTTCCGCATCTTCACGGCATCCGTCAGCCAACGTTCCATCGTGGCATCGGCGAGCGGCGTCAGTGAGTTCGCGGCGCGTACCGTCTGCATCCGCGGCCCCCACGCATCCGCAGCGCCCGGCGCGGTGGCCGGCATGGTGTCGCACCACATCGCCGACAGCAGTCGTCCCCCGTGCTCCAGCGCGAAGGCCTGGCCCAGCATGCCGCCGATCGACAGGCCGATGAAATGGACGCGCTCGATCCCCAGTCCGTCCAGCACCGCGGCGACATCGGCGGCAAGCGCGCTCATGGTGTAGTCGCCGGCGACCGGATCGCTGCCGCCATGGCCGCGCATGTCGATTCGCAGCACGCGATAGCCGGCCGACAGCAGGGCAGGCACCTGCTCCTGCCACATGCCGCTGTCGGAGGCCAGCGAGTGAGTCATGCAGACCACCGACCCGGTCTCGGGGCCGATCAGGTCATAGGCGATGACGCGTCCGTCGAGCGGCAGCAGCATTGGGGGATCTCCTTTCGGGTCAGCCGGTTTCCATCGGCAGGCTGGGATCCTTCGCCCACTCCGACAAGGAGGCGTCGTAGAGCTTCACATCGGTATGCCCCAGCATGATGAGCGCGAAGGCGTCGGCCGAGGCAGCGATGCCGCCGCCGCAATAGGTCAGCACGGAACGGTCCATCGCGCCGATCGCTTCGAACCGGCGGCGGAGTTCGTCGGCCGGCAGGAACGTGTTTGTCACCGGGTCCAGCAGGTGTGCGGCGGGCAGGTTGACGCTGCCGGCGATGCGGCCTGGCCGGCCATAGCTGTTGCCGCCGGTGCCGGCATGCTGCACTGGCGCGAGTGCATTGATCGTGCAGATCGCGCCGTCGCCGATCGCCGCCTGCACCGCTTCCTTGCCGACCATCAGGCTGCGCTCCTGCCGGGCAGTGAAGTCGCCGGCTGGCCGGCGCGTGCCGGGGCCGGCATCGACCGGGCGGCCCTCCTGCGTCCATTTCTGCCACCCGCCGTTCAGCACCGCGGCATTGTCGTGGCCGAACGTGTGCAGCAGGAACCAGACCCGGGTCGCCCACCAGACATTGGCGGTGCTGTAGGTCACCACCCGCGTCGTATTGGACACGCCGAAGCGGCGCATGGCGGCGGCAAAATCGTCCGGTGCCGGGCGCATGAAGCGTAGCGCCTGGGAGGTGTCGGACACGTCGCGCGAGACGTCGCAGAATTGTGCGCCGGGGACATGGCCACGTTCGAAATCCGCGCGGTCGGGGACGACGTCGTAGGTCGTGGCCGGGTTGGGAACCAGATGCGTGGTGCAGTCCAGTACCACCATATCCGGGTCGCTCAGGTGCTGGGCGAGCCAGTCGGTCTCGACCAGGAATTCGGGATGGACGAAGCCTGCCATCTCAGTGGCCTGGCGCAAGTTCGGCCAGCTCGATCAGCATGTTGCCGGTGCCGGCCGGGTCCAGGAAGACGATCTTCGCGCCGGCATGGCCATTGCGCCATGTGTCAGACTGCAGCTTGACGTTCTTGGCTTTCAGTTCGGCGATCGCGCTTTCGATGTCGTCGACCTCGAAGCAGATATGGAACAGGCCTTCGCCTTTCTCCTTGATCCATTGCTGGACGGAATCGCCGCTCTCCACGCCTTCCAGCAGCTCGATATAGGTCTGCCCGACCGGCAGCATGGCGAGCTTGATGCTGCCGATCTGTTCCTCGTACTCCATCTCCAGGCCGAACGTGTCGCGCATCATGGCGATCGACTGGCGGATGTTGTTCACCGCCACCGCGATATGTTCCACACGCTTGATTTTCATGCCGCTTGGGTCCTTCAGGAGATCGTGACGCCGCTGTCCACCGGGTAGACATGGCCGGTCACCATGCGGGATTCCGCGGAGGCAAGGAACAGGGCCATGTTGGCGATATCCGGCGCCTCGATCAGCCCCAGCAGATGCGAATGCGCCATCCGGTCCAGCGCCGCATTCCCCGCCACCAGTTTCTTCACCCGGTCGGTCATCGTGGCGGAAGGCGCGATGGCGTTCACCCGCACCTTCTGGGCTGCGAACTCGACCGCCATGGAGCGGGTGATGGCGGAGACGCCGCCCTTGGCCGCGGTGTAGCAGTCGCGCCCAGGGATCCCCATCAGTGCCACGTTGGACGACATGTTGATGACCGATCCGCCGCCCGCGCGGATCAGCGCCGGGATGCCGAAGCGGCAGCCGAGGAACGTGCCGAACAGGTCCAGCTTGATGGCGCGCCAGAACTCCTCCAGCGGTGCGTCGACAACGGTATTGTCGATCGGCGTAGAGCCGCCGGCGTTGTTGTGCAGGATGTGCAGCGCGCCGTATTCGCGTTCTGCGGTCGCGATGGCGGCCTGGATGCTGCCGGGTTCGGTGACGTCGGTACGCACGGCGATCGCGATGCCGCCGGCCTGGGTGATGATCTGCGCGGTCTGCTCACCCGAGGCTTCGTCGCGTTCGGCGATGACGATGCGGGCGCCTTCCTGGGCGAAGAGCTGGGCGGTCGCGCGGCCGATGCCGGTGCCGCCGCCGGTGATCAGTGCCACCTTGCCTGCCAGTCGAGCCATGCGTTCCCCCCGCGTTTATCAGGCGATGGTGCGGGCAGGGGCGGTAGGGATCAAGAGGGGCGAGGGGCCTGCCCGTCATCTGTGCGCTGGCATCGCGTGCGGCGGTCGAACGCCGCCAGGCAGAGGCCGGGCGCGTCGGGAAAGGATTTGTGGCTGAAGCTGGCCAATACGCACGCGTATTGCGCGCGAGTCAGGCCGTAGGCGTGGGCGATCACCGCGTCCATCGCCGCACGCAATTGCCAGCGCTCCGCTCCGCCTGCCACCATCGGCCAGCTTCCCTGCCATGGGGTTCCCGTCTCTTCCCGCCACAGCCTCGCATAGCCTGCATGGTTGCAGGACAATTGAAGCGCGCCGCGGACCAGGAACGCCGTGTCCTCCACCGAAAATGCCGGCACCGGAAGGCTGGCGACCAGATACAGGCTCAGATGGGCAGCCGCCTTCTGCCGCGCGAGCCAGTCCAGAACGTGGCTGTTCAGCAATGCACACAATAACAATGCCGCGGCCGCTGGTCTTTGTTCGAGTGTACGCTCGACAGTCGCGGTATGGCCGAACACCACCCCTGGCGCGGCCAGCATGGCGATCATCGTGTGCTCGTCGGAGCTGCGGGCGACGTCGCGGAACGCAACCCGGTAATGACTGGCGGCCAGCGCGGTACGCGGTGACAGGGCCTGTTGCGCAACGGCGTATCGCGGGGCGGTCGTCCAGGTGTCGGTGAACTGGTGGAAGGTCTTGCCCTCATGCATTGGCAGCGTGCCGGCGGGCAGGCGCCGCCCGAGCGGCACGAACAGTCCGGAATCCGCTGTCATGTGAAGGTCGCAGCCGAAGCCGATGCCCCGACTGCGGCACCAGTCCCCCAACGTGTGTGGCGCGGCGAACAGCGTCCGGGCCAACGTGAGGTCCGCTTCACCGCGCAATTCCAGCGGAGCCAGATGTGGCCCGCCCGACACCAGGAAGGCGCGGTCGTAGCGCATCGTCCGCGCCGGCGCCTCCAGGTCTGCCAGCCCGTCGAGGTAGAATGCGCAGCGCACCGCCTCGGTCGGGCCGGGGCGGCGGGCCAGGATCAGCGCGAACTTGAAGCGGCTGTCGATGTCGAACAGCTTGCGGCGGTTCTCGAACGACAGGCACGCCTCCCAGTGCGTGGCGTCGAGATAGAGGCGGCGGACGCCGGTGCTGCCCTCATTGGCATGGAAGGCCGAGGGCAGCAGCAGCCCGATCGCGCCGGCTGGCCCGGCAAGCTGCACCGCGCGTTCGGCAAACAGCCGGTAGGTGTCCTGGTTGCCCGCCGTGGGGTCGCGGCCCAGGGTCACGCTCTGGTGGTGAAACAGCCGGTCGGCCAGTGCCTTCTGCTGCGTGAAGCCGGCCTTGTAGCGGCGGAACGCCTCGGCGGTGGCGGGATCGGCCAGCACCCGGGCCTCGATTGCCGCACGTTCGGCCTTGGTCGGCGCGTCCAGCACACCGGGATCGAAGCCGGCCACGAAGTCCTTGGTCAGCGGCTGCAGCACGCCCCAGGGTGGATTGCCAAGCACCGCGTCGAACCCGCCTTGCGCGAAGACGTCCGGGAAGGCGAGGTCGAACGACAACGCTTCGGCACCGGTCTCGCACAGCGCGGCCTGGACAGGCGTCAGGCGGGCGGGAAACGCGCCCGTGTCGGCCACCGTCTGTGCCAGGCCGAGCCAGGCATCGTCGGAATCGCGTGCTGCCAGCATAACCGCGCCGGCCCAGGCCTGCGCCAGGCGGTCCAGCGGCGTCAGAGCAGCGGACAGACGTTGCGCGGCCGCTTGTTTCAGCGCCAGGTCGGCGATGTCCCGCCCCACCGTGGCGTCCAGGGCGCGGATCTCCGTCACCGCAGCGTCGTGGGCCGCTCTCAGCCGCATGGCAACATCCCCGGCGAGCAACGGGTCCAATGGCAAGCGGCCAACCGGCAGGGTGGCGAGGTCGGCGAGGAACGGCCCTGCCAGCGAGTCGCCCGCCAGCAGCCGGTGATCGAGGAAGGTGAGTGGCAATCCCTCGGCATAGGACTCCAGCCACAGCGAAAGTTTCGCCAGTTCGACCGCGAGCGGATTGCGGTCGACACCGTACAGGCAATGCACCGCCACCAGCCGCCGGCAGATCGCCCGCGCGTGGCTTTGCGAAACCCCGCTGCCGCCGCCCTCGCGCACCCGGCTGGGCAGGTAGGCGAGCAGGCTGCGGTCGGGGTCCGGCAGGTCCCCTACGCGGGCACGCAGCGTGGCGGCGCGGGCCAGCAGGCGGGCGCGCTCCAATGGGGGCGTGTCGGTGCATTCCGCGGCAGTCGCCAGCTCGTCGCACAGGCGGCAGGCGGCGTACAGCGCTTCGCCCAGGAAGCGGCAGGCCTCGACCAGGAAGTGCCCGCTGCCGGTGGCGGGATCGAGCAGCTTCAGTGCCAGGATGGCGGCCGGCTGCGGGTCGTCCTCCGGGCTGCGCTCCGCGACCAGCGGGGCGAGGGTCTCGCGCACCAGGTACCGGACCAGGTCATGCGGCGTGTAGAACGCACCGGTCGCCTTGCGGCCAAGCCCGGCGCGCAGGAAGAATCGTCCCGGCGGGATGGCCTCGACCTCGGTCACGCTGTCGGTGGCATCGCGGAGCGCGGCGGCCGGCACGACCGCTTCCGCCCTTGCACGGCGCAGGCGGAGCATCGGGCGGTCGGCGATGCCGGGTTCAAGGTCCAGCAGCGCCTCGTAGACGCGGCCCAGATCCTCCACGTCGAGCGCACCATAATGGATGCGGGCCCGCGGGCCCGCAGCGGGGCGGGTCCAGAGCAGCCGGTCGAGCAGCAGGGCGACGGCGTGCTCACCCCAGGTCAGCGCGTCCAGGCGAGGGGTGGTATCGGGCCCGAACAGGGCGCCGCCTAGCGGTGCGATGGCCAGTTCGCTGCACGTCAGGCCGTCGCGGAACAGGCGGAACGCGGCTCGTAACCCGTCCTCCAGCAGGCGGCCGGTGTCCTGGCCCTGGTCGAGGTGGCGGCGCACAACGGGCCCCAGCGCCTGGTTGGGCGAGAGGGCCGAACGCCACAGCGGCGTCGCGGCGAAGCTGAAGGCGCGGGCCGGGTCGGCAGCGCTTTCCAGCTTGAGGATGAACAGCAGACGGTAGACCAGCACCAGCGCTTCGGTCCAGAGCGTCGCCGGCAGGCCAGGATCGCGAGGCAGGGCGGTGTTGGCCGGGTGGTCGAGCACGGCCTGCAGGAACCCCTCGATCGCGGCGCGGGCCTGGGTGCGCAGGCCTGTCGTGATCCGTGTTTGGCTGAGCCTGGCGGCGTCAAGGATGGCGGGCAGGGCTGCCAGGCCGGGCGGCCCGGCCAGGGCCATCAGGGCACGGTATGAATCCGGCGCACGGGTCTGCGCGCGCCAGCCGGTATGGCCGGCGAGGGCGATTTCCAGGTGGCTGTCGGGCCGTGCCGGGTCATTCAGCAGCAGTCGGAGCGTGGTGCCGTCGGTGAGCAGTCCGGCGCGTTCCCCGGCGGCACGTAGTACGCGCTGGGCGCTCCGGCCGGGGCTGAACCGGTACGCGCGGCCGTTGCGGTGTGGGGTGTCAAGGTCAGTGCCGACGCCCACCGCCCAACTGCGCAGCCGGGTCCCGGCCGGCGTCTGCAGCAGCCAGCCGCCGTCCTCCGGTCCTTCGCGGGTCGTCACGGGGTCCTGGCGGGCCGGCGGCGCGTAGCCAAGGTCCGGCGCGAGCGGGGCCACCACGTGGTTGGCCACGCGTACCGGCCCGCCGGCGCTGCCCAGGGCGCGGAGCTGGCGGGCCACGCGATCCCAGCCGGGACCGGGCGGGCGCAGCAACTTGCGGCGCTCGAGTTCGCCTGCCAGCTCGAACCGCAGGAATGGTTCCGTCAGCGCCGGTCCGGAGACGGTGCAATCCTGCAGGTCGAGCGTCACGCGTCACGCATCAGCAGACCCAGGGGCCGCAGCACCGGCGGACCGAGGGCGAGCCGGCGCGTGCGGTCATCGCGGCGATCGTGCAGCAGGGCCAGCAGCTCGTTCGCGGTCTGCCGGCGGGCAGGCGGGGTCGTGGCGTCGGCGGCATAGAGCGCCAAACGCCGGTCGGGGTCGGCCTCGCTGCGCCAATCCAGGCGTGGCACGTCGGCGGCGAACAGGTCCGGCGTGCAGGGTTCGGGCGGCCCGCACAGGGCGTCGGTACGTTTGCGCATCCAGCGCGCGAGATCGGCGGCCTCGCGGTCCGCGCGCTGGATGCGATCGGCAAGGAACGCGGCGGCGAGCCGTGTTGCGAGCGCAGTTGCGGCGGCTTCGGCTTCAGGGAGCCGGGGCACCGCCCAGGCGGCAAAGCGGCAGCGCCAGGGATCGAGGGCGCTGCGCAGCATCTCCCGCTCCCCTTGCGGGCTTGGGCCGCGAAGCGGACCGAGGATGGGGGAAGGGGGGCGACCCACCACCCTCTGCGGGTGCTCGAATCCGCCCCCCATCCCCTTCCCGCAGGGGGAGCGGGAGAAGTCGTACGTCGCGCTGTCCCCGCAGTGTAGCCAGTTCGCCGGATCCGGAAGCATCTCGGGCGGGTCGTGCCGAGGAAGGTGCACCGCCAGGACGCGCTGCCAGACCAGACCGTCCGAACCATGCAGTTCCGCCGCATAGGTTACCAGCATGGCTGGTGCGGCATGTGCTCCGCCGTGGCTATGCGCGCCGTCGGGCGCCCCACGGATGGGCGCCATACTCACCACCGGTTCGGCTTGGCGCATCCGGGTGATCGCACGGCGAACCAGCGGATGGGCGCGGCCGATCGCTTCCAGCCCGATCATCCGGCGGGTCGCGTCATAGCTGGGCAACCCATCGAGGTCGGTGGTCCAGTCCTCCGGCAGGCGCAGTGTCCGCTTCGACGGCGGTTCGCCCGTCTCGGCTGTCACCGCGGCCCGTACGAACGCCGCAAGATCGATGCAGCCCAGCAGCTTCCCGGTCCGCCGATGCGCACGTGTGGCGGCAATCAGCTGGTCGGCGCCGGCCTGCACGCCCTGGTCCGCCAGCCAACCATGGCGCAGCGCCATGCGCTCGAACCCGTCATACGCTCGGTCGATCTCTTGCCGCAGCGCCCGGTATGCATCGAGGTCCAGCGCTTCGGCCGCATGGTCCAGGCTGCGGATGGCGGGTGCGGCGTCCTCGAACAGGCTCGCCTGGCGTTCGGCGACGCCCGCGAACAGTGCGGTGCCCCAGTCGGCGGGATCGGCAGTCACCCCCAGCGTGTCGGGCATGAACGTCAGCGCCGCCCGCGCCGCTTCGTATTTGGCAATCAGGCGGAGCAGCAGCCGTTCCTCGAACGTGCCCGCCAGATAGAGGTATCGGATCTGCGGCGGATAACGCTGGCCGTAGCGGTCGATCCGGCCGTTGCGCTGCTCCAGCCGGTTCGGGTTGTACGGCAGGTCAAGGTGGATCAGGTCGCAGCAATGCTGGTGCAGGTTCAGCCCTTCGGCCAGTGAGTCGGTGCTGACCAGGATCACGTTATCCGCCGCGGTGCAGCGGTCGGCGGCGCGGGTGCGGGCGACCTCGTCGTCCTGGCCGCTGATCGCCAGGATTTCCCCACCCAGCCCGCCGCGGCGCAGCACGTCCAGCGCTGCGGCCTGGCTGTCGGCGTACTCGGTGTAGACCAGCACGTTGGCGCGCGGGCGGACGGCGCGGATCGCGCGGATTTCCGCCAGCAACGCGGCCAGCTTGGGGTCGTGCGGTGTGGCGGCTTCACCCAGCAGGATCAGGCCGTGCAGGGCGGCGGCTTCTTCGGTGCGCAGTCGCGCGGCGACGTCCTCGGCCTCCAGCTCTGCGGCTTCGGCCTCGTCGGCCGCCTCCAGCACGCCGTAGCGGGCGACCCGGCGGCGATAGGCCCGTAGCGCGCGGGTCCGCTCGCGCGCCTCGGCCGGATCCGAACGGCCCAGCCGCTCCGCCACGACGCGCAACGTCGCCACGCAGGCCGCCAAGGTTGATGCAGACCGCTTCAACAGGCTGACAAAGGCCAGGGATTCGCCACCTCCGCGTACCAGCCTCGGCGCCACCAGGGCCGACAGCGCCGCATGGAATGCCCGTACCGCGCCGGCGTCCGGCGGCACCGCAATCGCCACCGGCACCACGCGTCGCTCCTGGAACAGCGTCCGCCCCGCCGGGTCGCGGATGTGCTGCTTGAGCCGCCGCACCACATGGCTCCGATATGCCGTCCCGGACGGCAGCCAGGCCGCATCCACCAGGCTCGGGTCCAGCAACGCCAGCAGCGAGCCGAAATGCGCGTCGTGTCCGTCATGCGGCGTCGCGGTCAGCAGCAGCAACCCGTCACTGCGGCGCGCCAGTACCTCGGCCAGGCGTCGGCGCTGCGTCGTCTCGGTGTCCGGCGCGCCGGTGCAGTGATGCGCCTCGTCAATCACCACAAGGTCCCAGGTCGCGCGTTCCAGTTCCTCCAACACCCGTTCCTGTTTGGCGAAGTCGAGCGAAGTCAGGCATAGCGCCACCGCGTCGAACGGGTTGCCGCCGAGTTCCAGCCGTCGTCGCTCCGCCTGCAACGCCGTCGCATCGGCGAGTGCGGTGAACCGCAGCCCGAAGCGCTGGCGCAGCTCCTGGTCCCATTGCCGGAGCAACGGGCCGGCCGGCGTCACCACCAGGATACGGTGGGCGCGCCGGCGGGCGATCAACTCGGTGGCGATCAGCCCGGCCTGAATGGTCTTGCCCAGCCCCACCCCGTCGGCCAGCAGCAGCCGTGGCCGCGCCATGTCGAGCGCCCGGAGCAGCGGCACCAGTTGGTACGGCTCAATCGTCAACCGCCCCGGCGCATCCGCCAGCAGGACGGTCGGTCCGGGAACCTGGTCGAGCAGGCAGGCGATGTGGTGCAGCCGCCAGGTCTCCAGCGGCGAAACCACCTCCGGGCATAAATCTGCATGCAGAGGCGTGGCCGCTTCGTGCGGGGTCAGAAGGTCCCAGGCCATCCCGCGCAAATCGCCCGCCGCGCAGCGCAAGTGCAAGAGTTTCTGGCGGCCCAGGCCGTCCACGCCCGTCACGTCCCATACCAGCCCGCGGGCCACGATCCTGCTGCCAGCCGAGAAAGCCATGCACCGCCCGCCGATTTCGAGACCAAGCCGGGGCAGCACGGAAACACGATGGTGTTGCGGAATGCTTAAGCCGGAAAAGATTCGTACTCGCGGTGACCCCGCGGTTCGTCGACGGGTCGCGTTGGCGGCCTCGCGCTACAAGGAAATCACGGCGCGCGTCTTGTCCCCGGCGGCTCCGACACCAGCTTGCTCTGCGGCGTGAGTCTGCTGGCGGACCTGGGAGGTCGGCGGCTCTCCCCGATCGGCGCCGATGCCATGGCCCGACGGTCTGGCCGCGGCCCGGGGGTGTGGACCGTCCGTCAGCCGTCCATCCGGGGCGGCATGCCCGGCTGCGACGCAGCCTGTGGCTTCACGGCAACCCTCCAACACAAGAGGGGCCTTTGGCCCGGACCGGTGGCCTGCACCATTGCAGTGCCATCGATCGGGTCTCTACACGCGTCCGTGAGGAGAGACCGGATGACACGACCCGACTGGTGGCGCGGCGCGGTGATCTACCAGATCTATCCACGTAGCTTCCTCGATTCCAACGGCGACGGCGTCGGGGACCTGCCCGGCGTGACCGCTCGCCTGGACCACGTTGCCTCGCTGGGCGTGGACGCGATCTGGCTGAGCCCGTTCTTTGCCTCGCCGCAGCGCGATTTCGGCTATGACGTCTCGCATCACACCGCGGTCGATCCGTTGTTCGGCACGCTGGCCGACTTCGACGCGCTGGTGGCGCGCGCCCATGTGCTCGGGCTGAAAGTGTTGATCGACCAGGTGTGGAGCCACACCTCCGACCGTCATCCCTGGTTCCTGGACAGCCGGACCAGTCGCACATCGACGCATGCCGAATGGTATGTCTGGGCCGACCCGGCACCCGACGGCACCGCACCCAACAACTGGCTCTCGGTGTTCGGCGGCCCCGCCTGGACCTGGGAGCCGCGCCGGCGACAATACTACCTGCACCATTTCCTGACCTACCAGCCGGCGCTCAATCTGCACGAGCCGGCGGTGATGGACGCGCTGCTGGAGAGCGGGGCGTTCTGGCTGGATCGCGGTGTCGACGGGTTCCGCCTCGACGCCATCGACTTCATGCTCCACGATCCGCGGCTTCGCAGCAATCCGCCGGCACCCCGGCCCGAAGTGATGCCGGCCAAGCTGTTCGGCCTGCAGCGCCACGTCCATGACATGCTCCAGCCCGAGGCGATCGGCCTGTTGGGACGTATCCGCGGTCTGATGGACCGCTACCCCGACCGGGTCGCACTGGGCGAGGTCTCCAGCCAGCCGGGTGCGTTCGCGCGGGTGGCGACCACCACCGCGGGCCGCGACCGGTTGCACATGGCCTACACGCTGAGCCCCCTGCGCGGCGGCTTCGATTGGGCCACCATCACCAGCCTGCTGCGTGATCTGGCGGTCGCGGGCGAGGGTGGCTGGCCCTGCTGGTCGTTCAGCAACCATGATGTGGAGCGGGCGGTCAGTCGCTGGGCACCTGGCGGCACGCGCGACCCGGCTTTCGCCCGCCTGCTGATGGCGTTCCTGCTGTCCCTGCGTGGCAGTGTGAGCCTGTACCAAGGCGAGGAACTTGGTCTGCCCGAGGCACACCTGGCGGAGCAGGACCTGCGCGACCCGTTCGGCATCGCCTTCTGGCCGGAGTTCCGCGGGCGCGACGGCAGCCGCACGCCGATGCCCTGGCAGGCGCATGCCGCGCATGCCGGCTTCACCACGGCCGAGGCGCCCTGGCTGCCGGTGCCCGCCGTGCATCGCTCCCTGGCGGTTGATGCGCAGGAGGCCGATCCCGGTGTGCTGCTGCACGCCTACCGGCGGTTCCTGGCGTGGCGGCGCACCCAGCCGGCGCTACGCCTCGGCGCGCTGCGCCCGCTCGCCTTGGCCGAACCGCTGGTCGGGTTCGTGCGGGAGCACGCCGGGGAACGGGTCCTGGCCGTGTTCAACCTGTCCGACCGGACGGTGCTGCTGGACCTCTCGGCGCTGGCAACAGTGCGGCCGTTGGTGGAGAGCGGCTTCGCCGTGGCGTTGGAGGCGGGGCGTGGGGCCTTGCCGCCCTATGGCGTGCTGTTCGGGGTGCTGGAGTTCGGCGCGCCCGCCGCCGAGGGCACCCACGGTCTGGTTCAGCGGGTGCTGGCCGGCGCCGCGGGGACGTGATCCGCAGGCGGCCCGCTAAGCCACCGCTATGCAGCCGTTCGGCTTGACCTTCCGCTGCGTCGAAGCCGGAAAGCGTGCCAGTTTGTCGGGCGGGCGAACGGGACGGCGTACCAGTTCCCCGCCGCAGTTGGGGCAGCGCCCGCCCAGCACGCCATCGGCGCACTCCGTGCAGAACGTGCATTCGAACGAGCAAATCCGCGCGGCGAGGGTGTCCGGGGGCAGGTCGCGGTCGCAGCATTCGCAGCCCGGGCGGAGTTCCAGCATCACGTCTCTCCTCGGAAGATTTGCAGAAACTGCCACGACAATACCATCATCGCCCAAGCAGATCCGCCCGCGCTGAAAACCGGCAGACCACCTCATCGCATGACGCCGACCACATAATGCCGACGACATAATGCCAACCGGGAAAATCCGGCACGCCAACGTGGCACCCTGGGGAGACACGCCATGTTCGACCGCCTCGACCAAGCCCGGTCGCTGACCGGCAATCAGATCAAGATCATCGCCGCCGCCATCATCGGCGACATGCTGGAGTTCTTCGACTACTACCTGATCGCGTTCGTCCTCGCCTTTATCGTCCGGCCCTGGCAGCTCACCTTCGGGGAGTCGGCCATCATCCTGCTGTCCTCAGGCGTCGGCGCGATTCTGGGGTCCGCGAGCTGGGGCCGCATCGCCGATGTCTACGGCCGGCGGCGCGTGTTCATTGCCACCGTCATCAACTTCTCCGTCGCCAGCGGCATGCTGGCGCTGACGCCGGACCGTGGCTGGATCTACCTCTCGGTGTTTCGTTTCTTCGTCGGGTTCGGCGTGGGCGGCCTGTACTGTGTCGACCTGCCGCTGGTGCAGGAGTTCGTGCCCGCCCGGATGCGCGGCTTCATCGGCGGCCTGGTCACCGTGTTCATCCCGCTGGGGGTGATGATCTCCTCCGCGCTCGCCGCCTTCCTGACCCCCGCGATCGGCTGGCGCGGCCTGTTCGTGGTCGGCCTGCTGCCCGCCGCATTCACGCTTGTGGTGCGCGCCTGGGTGCCGGAATCGCCGCATTGGCTGGCCAGCCGAGGCCGCGGTGCCGAAGCGCGACGCTCGCTCGCCTGGGCGTTGAAGGTGCCCCCCGAGACGCTCCCGCTGCCCAAACCCGAACCGCCCACCCCGCATCCGGCCTGGAGCGAGCTGTTCCGCTACCCGAAGAGCCTGGCGGTGTCCTTCCTGTCCAGCATAGGGGCGCAGACCGCCTCCTACGGCATCGGGCTCTGGGCGCCGACGCTGTTCGTGCTGCAGTTTGGCGTTACGCCGGCCTATGCCGCCTATCTGTTCCTGTGGGTCAAGCTGTCGGGTATCGCCGGGCGCATCGCCTTCGCCTGGCTGTCCGAGGCGATCGGGCGGCGTCCCTCCGGCATGCTATGCGGCTTTGGCGGCACGGTCTGCATCCTTGCCGCCGGCCTGCTGCACGACGCCTATCTGGGCACGATATCGGTGTTCTGGCTCATGATCGTCATCGCCGACTTCTTCTACGACGGCGGTTTCGCAGTCATCGGGCCCTACATGTCGGAGGTCTGGCCGACCCGGCTGCGCACCACCGGCATGGGCGCCGCCTACGGCTTCGGCGGCATAGGCAAGATCATCGGGCCGCTCGGCCTCGCGCTGATGGTCGGCGCCTCGGACATCATCACCCCCCAAGCAACACTGGACGCAATCGTGCCCTCATTCCTGTATTTTGCCGCCTGGATGGCCCTGTGCGGTGTCGCCTTCCTGTGCTTCGGCTTCGAGACCGGACGCCACGGTATTGCGTGCATCGACGAACAGCTCGACGGCGCTGTCCCGGTGCCGGTCCGGGTGCGTCGGTGAGCGCGCCGCATGCGCAGGTCCTGAAAGCCCGCGCCCTTGCACCGTTGCTGGCGGAGCAGGGGGCGGAGATCAACCGCCGCCGCGAATTGACGCCTGAGGTGGTGCGTGCGCTGATCGAGGGTGGCTTCTTCCGCATGCTGCAGCCGCGATCGGTCGGCGGCATGGAGCTGCACCCCTCCATCTTCGCCCAGGTGACCGAGGCGATCTCGGCCGCCGACGGGTCCACCGCCTGGGTGGTGTGCCAGGGCAACGGCTGCGCGATGTCGGCTGCCTACCTGGACCCCGCCGTAGCGCTGGCGATGTTCGGCCCCTCCAACGGCATCCTCGCCTGGGGGCCGCCGGGACCCTACGAGGCACGGCGGGTGGAGGG
>JARLIJ010000297.1 GCA_031291795.1 Acetobacteraceae bacterium
CCCCGTGGACCCCCCAAAGGCCACCGGCCGTTGAAACCGGTCCTTTGGTGTACAGGGGGGGAGTGGGCTCTACGCGGACCCCAGCAGGGGCCCAGTAGCCCCCTCTCCCCCGATGAACACCAACAGAATGGGTCCAGGGACCACTGTCCCTGGCGGGGGTCCAGGGGGCAGCGCCCCCTGGTCGGGGTCTCGGGGCGGAAGCCCCGGCTTCCTCTTCCCTCCGCCCGAACGCAATGTTATAAAGTAACCATGCATGACCCGCTCGCACCCACTGCCGGCGTCTGGGCCCGATTGGGCGTGGCTGGCGCGTTGCTCGCCGGCGTCTGGCTGGTTGTCGGCTGGGCGTTGTGGTGACCCCGCCGGCGCTGCGGATCGACCGGCTGACGCTGCGCCATGACCGCCATGACGCGGTGCGGGACCTGTCGGGCGTCTTCCTGCCCGGCAGCCTGACGGCGCTGGTCGGGCCGAACGGGGCGGGCAAGACCACCTTGCTGCGGGCGCTGGTCGGGCTGCACCGGCCGGCCTCCGGCGGCATCGACCGTGGCGGCCTGCGGCCGGCGGACATCGCCATGCTGCCGCAGGGCAGCCAGCTCGATCGCCAGTTCCCGATCGCCTGCCGCGACGTGGTGGCGCTGGGCCTGGCCGGCCGCCTCGGCCCATTCCAGCAGATCGGTCGGGCGCAACGCGCGGCGGCGGAGGACGCGCTGGCCGCCGTCGGCCTGCCCGACCATGGCGGCCGCCCGATCGGCGCGCTCTCCTCCGGCCAGTTCCAGCGCGTGCTGTTCGCGCGGATGATGCTGCAGGATGCGCCGGTGCTCCTGCTGGACGAGCCGTTCAGCGCGGTCGACGCCGCCACCGAGGACGACCTGCTGCATCTGCTGCACGACTGGCACGCCCAGGGCCGCACCATCGTGGCGGTGCTGCACGACCTCGACCTGGTGCGCGCGGCATTCCCGCACACCCTGCTGCTGGCCCGCGAGAAGATCGCCTGGGGCCCGACCGAGGCCGCGCTGACCGACGCCCACTGCCATCAGGCAGGCCTGCTGCGCGACCGCCGGCATTTGCGCCCCCGCGTCGCCGCCTGAGCCGATGTACGACGCACTGGTGGCACCCTTCGCGCTGGGCTTCATGCGGCGCGCGCTGGCCGGGTGCCTCGCTCTGTCGGTGGCGGCACCCCCGCTGGGCGTCTTCCTGGTCATCCGCCGCATGAGCCTGATGAGCGACGTCCTGCAGCATGGCGTGCTGCCGGGCCTGGCCGTGGGTGCCGCGGTGGCCGGCTTGTCGGTCTGGGCGATGGGCCTCGGCGGCGTGATCGCCGGCCTGACCGTCGCGCTGCTGGCCGGCGTGCTCGCCCGCCGCACCGGCGCGCGCGAGGACAGCCAGTTGGCCGGCGTCTACCTGCTGGCGCTGGCCCTCGGCGTGGCGCTGGTCTCGGCGCAGCGCGGCATCGACCTGACGCATCTGCTGTTCGGCAGCGTGCTGGCGGTGGACGACACCGCGCTGTTCGGCATGGCGGGCGTGGCGACCGTCACGCTGCCGGGCCTGGCGCTGATCTGGCGCCCGCTGATCCTGGAGAGCCTGGACCCCGGCTTCATGGCCGCCACCGGCGGGCGAGGCGGGGTCTGGCACCTCGGCTTCCTCGCGTTGGTCGTGCTCTGCGTGGTGTCGGGCTTCGTCGCACTCGGCACGCTGATGTCGGTCGGGCTGATGATGCTGCCGGCGATCGCCGCGCGCCACTGGTCGGCCTCGCTGGGCGGCCAGGTCGCGGCCTCGGTCGGCTTGGCCGTGCTGGCCTCGGTCGCCGGCCTGCTGGTGTCGTACAACTGGGACATTCCCGCCGGCCCCGCCATCGTGTTGAGTGCGGGGGCGCTGTGGCTCGCCAGCCTGGCCGCCGGCCCGCACGAGAGCCTGCTGCGCCGCGGCAGCGAACGCGGCTAGACTGCGCCCGACTCACCGACCGAACGCCGACTCACCGACCGAAAGAGGGGACAATGACGCTCCGCAGGCTGCAACCCGAGGGCCGGCTGTCCGGCGCCGTCGTGCACGGCACCACCGTCTATCTGGCCGGCCAGGTCCCCGACGACCCGACCCAGGACGCCGAGGGCCAGACCGCCGACGTGCTGCGCCAGATCGACGCGCTGCTGGCGGAAGCCGGCACCGACAAGTCCCGCCTGATCTCCGCACAGGTCTTCCTGGCCGATATCCGCGACGCCCCGGCGATGAACCGTGCCTGGGACGCCTGGCTGGATGCCGCCAACCCGCCGGCCCGCGCCACGATCGAGGCCAGGCTGGTCGATCCGCGCTGGCGCGTGGAGATCACCGCCATTGCTGCCCTCGACTGACGCGCCCCGCCTCGTCAAAACGCCCGCCGCCCGCCGTCGCCGTCGCGACGCGCGGTTGGACCGCTATTGGCTGCGCTCCGTTATCTTCACCGTGGGTCTGGTCGGCCTGGTTGCCATGGCGGTCGGCGCCGACTGGAGCGTGACGATCGGCGCCATCGCGGCCTGCAGCCTGGGCTTCGGCTTCTTCTACCTGATCTTCCCCGGCGGCGCGCATTTCGGGATGACGGTCGCCAACTTCCTGGCGATCTACGCCTGCCTGTTCGAGTTCTTCCGCACCGCCAATTTCGACCGGGTCTCGCGCACCACCACGTTGATAGCGCTGGCGTTGCCGGTGCTCGCCTTCCTCGCCGGCTGCTTCCTGCACCGCCGCCAGGTGTTCGGCATCATCCACGCCCGCCGCATCCGGGAACTGGAGCACCTGCCGCGCCTGACCCGCTGGTTCCTCGGCATGCTGCTGATCGGCGCGGCCTCCTTCGCCCTGCCGCGGTTCGACCTCGGCCCCTTCGCCCTCGGCATCACCTTGCTCGCCAGCATGGTCGGCATCGCAGCGCTCGTGCTGCTGTCGGTGCGCGATATCGTGCTGGTGATGATGGATATTGCAATGGTGTTCGAGGGCGTCACCGCGCGGCTCGACCGGCTGGTCATGCCGCTGATGGCGTTCCTGACGTTCTATTCGCTGATCGTCGTCGTGTTCGCCTGCCTGTTTCGGATCGCCGACCTGACCGCGACCGTGCCGCAATTCGCGGTGCATGGCGGGGCGGTCCGCATCGGCTTCAACGATGCCCTGTATTACAGCGTGGCCACCATCACCACGCTGGGGTTCGGCGACATCGCCCCGCTGTCGATGCTGGTGCGCGCGCTCACCGGGATCGAGGTGGTGTCCGGCGTGCTGATGCTGCTGTTCGGCTTCAGCGAGATCATGCGCAGCGCGGGCCCCGACAGCCGCCTGCGCGCGGGACCACGGAGGCAAACGCCATCGCCGCAATTGCCACGGGAACAATTGCCGCGCCCGCCGTCACCGCCGTAACGTCTGCTTAGCCGACCGGCGCTATGGTGCACCCCGGGCTGCGCCGAGGCGTGGGTCATCCGCATGGGGGCCATCCGGGGGCCACCCGCATGCCAAGCCGGTCTGCCACGGACCGGCTTGGCATGCGCATAGTATTGCCATCTTGTGACGGCACATCGCGCCGGCTCACGCAAAGGAGATCGCATGGACTGGACAGGCCGCAGGGTTCTGGTGACGGGCGGGGCAGGGTTCCTCGGCAGCAATCTTTGCCACGCGCTGGCCGCCCGCGGCGCCCGTGTGGTCGCGCTGGACGGCTTCCTGTTCGGCGGCGGCGCCAATCCGAAGAACCTGGAGCACTCCGGGGTCGAGCTGGTGCGCGGCGACATC
>JARLIJ010000298.1 GCA_031291795.1 Acetobacteraceae bacterium
ATCGGCAGCGAGGATGCTTCATGCATCTCAGCTACGAATCGTACCGATTCGAGCCGTGTCAAAGACTATCTTAGTGCCTATGGGGCGGAGCCCCAACCTTTCCCAGTTCAAGCAACCTCCCCGCTGCGCTAGGAAGGCATATGCCCGGCGCGACTCGGTTTGTCCTTGCCTCTCTGGCCCTGCTGATGTTCGGCGGTGGGGCGACGGCGCAGGATTTGCGCGATCCGGCGCAGAATCCCATGACGGCGGTGCGCGCCGACCGCTGGCAGGACGCGCAGGCGGCGGCGGCGCGATTTGCCGACCCGGTCACCGAGAAGCTGGTGCTGTATTACCGGCTGCTGGCCCCCGGCGCCGCCGCCGCGCCGGAGATCGCCGACTTCATGGCGAAGAATCCGGACTGGCCGGCCCAGGCGCTGCTGGAGCGTCGGCGGCAGGAAGCCATTGCAACCGAACCGGACCAGGCGACGGTGCTGGCGCAATGTGTGGCTGCACCGCTTACCCAGGCCGCAGCCATGTTGCGCTGCGCCGAGGCATTCGCGAATGCCGGCCGCGCCGCCGATGCCAGCACGCTCGCCCGCACCGCCTGGACGGACACGATCGGCGACGCACCGACCGAGGTGGCCTTCCTGCACCGCTGGGCCGGCAGCTTGACGCCGGACGACCAGTGGGACCGTTTCCGCCGTCTCGCCTGGCACGACCAGACCGCGGCCACCCGCCAGATTGCCCGAATCCCGCCGGAGCGCCACGCCGAGGCCGAGGCCTGGCTCGCGCTGAAGCGCGACGATTCCACGGCCGAGGCGCAACTGGCCGCCCTGTCCGCGGCGCAGCAGAATGAGCCCGGCATGATGCTGGATCATGCCCGCTCCCTGCGCCGCACAGACCATCTGCCGGAGGCGCTGGCGCTGTGGCAGCGCGCCGGCGCCGATGCGCAACGCGACGCGCCCACGCACCTCGCCGATTTCTGGATCGAGCGGAACCTGCTGGCCCGCAAACTGCTGCAGACCGGGGACAATGCCGGTGCCTATGCGGTGGTTGCCGCGCATGGCCAGACCGGCGCCGAACAGCTCACCGACGCCGAGTTCCTTGCGGGCTTCATCGCGCTGCGCCGGCTGAACGACCCGGCCCGCGCGACGGCGCATTTCCGCACCCTGGCCGCCGCGTCGAAAGCCGCGATCACCCAGGGGCGCGCGTATTACTGGCTGGGCCGCGCGCAGGCCGCCGCCGGGCAGGACCCGACCGCCTCCTATCGTCAGGCTGCCGCCTGGACCACCACATTCTACGGCCAGCTTGCTGCCGTGGCGCTTGGGGAGGACACCACCGCACTGGCGGCCCGGATCGCCGCGCTGCGCGACCCGCCGTTCACCAACGACACCGCCCTTGGCTTCACCGGCCATGAGGTCGTGCGTGCCGCGGCCTGGCTGGTCGCCTGGGGCGAGCCACTGCGCGCCCGCGCCTTTCTGCTGCGGATGGACGAACTCGCCCCGGCCACCGGCGAGCGCACCCTGGCCGCGGACTTCGCCTTGCGCCTCGGCCTGCCCGACAGTGCGGTGTTCGTCGCGCGGCGGATGGGACGCGACGGCAGCGCCCTGCCGCAGGCCGGCTGGCCGATCCCGTTCTCGCCACCACCGCCGCTCGATCCCGCGATCGCCCTCGGCATCATGCGCCAGGAGAGCAGCTTCGATATTGGCGCCGTCAGCCCGTCCGGCGCACGCGGGCTGATGCAATTGATGCCGTTCACCGCCCAGGCCGTGGCGAAGAAGCTCTCGGTCGGCACCTCGCTCGCCAGCCTGACCGCCGATCCCGCGCACAACATGCGGCTGGGCTCCAGCTACCTGCTGGACATGCTGGACCATTTCGACCAGTCGCTGCCGCTGGCGGTGGCCGCCTACAACGCCGGTCCGCACCGGGTGGAGCAGTGGCTGGCCGATAACGGCGACCCCCGGACCGGACCGGTCGCCATGCTGGACTGGCTGGAACTGATCCCGATCGCCGAGACCCGCAACTACGTCCAGCGCGTGCTGGAGAACGTCGTGATCTATCGCGCTCGCCGCAACGAGGCGACGCCGACCCTGCTGGCGCAATGGACGCACTGATCCACCGGATGTCGGCCTGGGATGGCCTGAAGCTGCATGTTCGAGAATGGTGCGACGGGGATGCCGCGCCGCCGATCCTCGGTTTGCCGGGCCTGGTCCGCACCAGCGGCGATTTTGCCCATGTCGCGGCCGCCATCGGCGGCGGCCGGCGTGTAATCGCGATCGACTATCCAGGCCGCGGCGAGTCCGGGCGGGCGGCCTTGGTGTCCCGTTACGCGCCCGAGGCCTGCCTGCGCGACGTCATGGACATCTGCGCCGCCCTGCACCTGCATGGCGCCATCGCCATCGGCACCAGCTTCGGCGGCTTGCTCGCCATGGGCCTGGCCGCGGCGCGCCCGAACCTGCTGCGGGGTGTCGTGTTGAACGACGTTGGGCCCGATATCGGCAGCGGCGGCAGCGACTTCGTGCGCAAGTTCATCGCTCACGACCCGGCGCTGGAGAGCCTGGACGCCTGCGTTGCCTGGCTGCGCGAGCGGCTGCCGCCAATGTCGTTTGCGACCGACGCGGAGTGGCGCGAAATGGCGGCTCTGACCTATGGCCCAGGCAGCGATGGCCGCTTCCATCCGCTCTGGGACACACGAATGGCGCGCCTGATGGACGCGCCGGCCCCCGACCTCTGGCCGCTGTTCGACGCCATGGAGCACCTCGCGCTGCTGCTGGTCCGCGGCGCGGAGAGCGACATCCTGCTGCCGGCGACGGTCGCCCGCATGCAGGCCGCCCGGCCCGATATGACAGTCGTCACGCTGGCCGGCGTCGGGCACGCGCCCTCGCTGAGCGAACCCATGACGCTCGTGGCGCTGCAAAGCTTCATCGCGCGGTTCGGATGCCCCTGATCGCATGGCCTTTTCGCATCATCCGGGGCCGCGTGATCCTGGGTCGCGTGACCCAGCCCGCATGACACAAGCCGGTATGGCCTTCGCGCGGCTGATCGCCAGCGGCTTTGGCACCGGCCGGGTCCCGGTGGCCGCCGGGACCGTTGCCTCGGTCGTGGCCACCCTGGCCGGCGCGGCCCTGCTCGCCGCCTCGCCCGTCTGGCTCGCCACGGCCGCGCTGGTTGCCACGCTTGGCGGCCTCTGGGCGATCCGCCACGCACAGGTCGAGGGCGACCCCGGTTGGGTCACCATTGACGAGTTCGCCGGCCAGTTCCTCACCTTGCTCGGCCTGACCCATGTCAGCCCGGCCGGCCTGCTCACCGCCTTCGTCCTGTTCCGTGTCCTGGACATCACGAAGCTGGGGCCAGTCGGCTGGGCCGACCGCCAGCACGGCGCGTTCGGCATCATGGCGGACGACGTCATCGCGGGCCTGATCGGGGCCGCGATCCTGATCGGCGCGCAGGTGGCGTGGCCGACACTCCTGGGATGATGCGGCGTGGCCGCGACGGCCGATGCCAACTCGTGACATTCGCATGACGATATTGGCGGAAACGCCTTAAAATCGGGTTACCGGATCACCTTCCGGCTTGCGCGGGGGCGCCACACTGGGGTCTGATCCGGTTGCAATCCCCCGGATCAATCCCATGCCGCTTGAGCAGGTTCAGCCGGATGCCGTGTTGCCGATCGCGGAACGCCGGTTGGCCGGCCAGGCGCTGCGCAAGATAGTTCCCCGCAGCCTCCACGCGCGTTGGAAGCCCCCACCGAATCGACACGACCCGTTACAGACGCTCGTCGAGACCAGCCGCCATCGCATCGCCCGGCTGCTGCCGATCCGTTATGCGCGGATGCGTGCCTCGCCGTTCGCCTTCATGCGCGGCGCGGCGGCGATCATGGCGGCCGACCTCGCCGAAACGCCGGCCAGCGGGCTTTGGGTCCAAGCCTGCGGCGACTGCCATTTGGCCAATTTCGGCACCTTCGCCGCGCCTGACGGCAGCCCGGTCTTCGACATCAACGACTTCGACGAGACCCTTCCCGCACCGTTCGAGTGGGACGTGAAGCGCCTCGCGACCAGCTTCGCGCTCGACGCGCAGGCACGCAGCCTCGGCGACAAGGCCGCGCGACAATTGGCCCGCACCGTCACGCTGGCTTACCGCATGCACCTGACGTCCCTGGCGCGACTTGCCCCGCTGGATGCCTGGCGCTCGCACGCCGATGTCGCCGGCTTCGTCGACGCGTTCGAGGAACCGCGGCTGCGGGATCGCGAGTTCCAGCGCATCCAGGCGGCGACCGAGGCCAGCCACAAGGGTTACCCGAAGCTGCTGGAAAAGCGCCGCGGCACCTGGCGGATCCGCGACAAGCTGCCGCTGATCATGCCAATCACCGACCAGTACGATGACACGCATGAGATCGTCGCACGCACCGCCTTCTCCTCCTACCAACTCTCCCTGCCGGAGGAGCGGCGGATCCTGGTGGACCGCTACCGGCTGGTCGATGTCGCCTTCAAGGTGGTGGGGATCGGCAGCGTCGGGACCTTCTGCGCCATCGGCCTGTTCGTGACGCCTGAGGACGGCGTGCTGCTGCTGCAACTGAAGGAGGCACAGAGTTCCGTTCTCGCCCCGTTCGCCGGGCCGAGCGTGTACGCCAATCAGGGGCAACGGGTGGTCATTGGGCAGCGGATCATCCAGGGCCAGAGCGATATTTTCCTCGGTTGGACGCAGGAACCGCGCAACGACCAGCATTGCTACGTACGGCAGTTGAAGGACAGCCGCGTGGCGATGATCGCCGAGACGATGGCCGACGGCGCCCTGCCGCATTACGCAACCCTGTGCGGCGCGACCCTGGCCCGAGCCCATGCCAGGTCGGGCGATGCGGCGCGCATTGCGGGCTACATGGGAAGCGGCGGCGTGTTCGACGCCGCGATCGCCGATTTCGCCATGGCCTATGCCACGCAGACCGAACGCGACTGGCGGCTGTTCGTCGAGGCGATCAAGGCCGGCCTGATCGACGCCCGGGAGAGCTGAGCCGCCGTGGCAGGACACATTCCGCCGCTCACGGTGTCGCGCTTGGCGCCCACGCAACCAAACGCTGCCGATTCCGTTACGGCTCGGCATGACCCGCCGCCGCGCTTCCCCCGCTTGCCACTTCCCTGTCCCAAGTCATCCGCTTGATCGAGGCCTCCGGGCCTCGGAGACGGGTGGCGTGGCGGCGGATCGCGTCGGGCCACCCGATCGGAGGGTCGCGTGATGCGGCACGTCGCACCCAAGATCTACCACATGCAGCCTCTGGTCGCCGGTCCACTGCGCGGCTGGGCCGAACAGTTCAGCCGGATCAGGCGGTTGGGGTTCGACTGGGTCTGCCTCGCCCCGCCGTTCCTGCCGGGCGAAACCGGCGACATCTTCCTGCCCGCCGACTGGGAGGCGCTGCACCCGGCACTGCAATGGGACGGGACGGCCGATGCCGGCTTGGCGTTTGCCGCCGCCGAAGCCAGGCGCTTCGGGCTGCGGACCATGCTCGACGTGCGGCTCGATCGGGTCGCGCGAAGTTCCGACCTGCGCAGGCAACACGCCGGCTGGTACCAGGACGGCCTGGTCGAGGGCTCGCCCGATCCCCGGCGGACGCCGCGCCGACGCGACGCCTCCTACGCACGCTTCGACCAGACCGATGTCGCCGACGGGCTGGGCGCATGGTGGTCGAGCCGGCTTGCGCGCATGGTGGGCGCGGGGCTGTCCGGGCTGCGCTGCCTGGCGCCCACCCGAGTCCCGGCCACGGTGTGGCGGCGGCTGTTCGGGGACCTGCGGCAACTCGATGACACGACGCTGTTCCTTGCCTGGACGGCCGGGCTCGAGCGCGCGGCGATCCCCGCGCTGGAGGGGATCGGGTTCGACCGGGTCACCCCATTGGTGCCTGGCTGCCATCGTGTCGACGGGCGGTTCGTTGAGGAAGCGGATGCATTGCGCCGCGTGGCGCCGCTGATCGGCTCTCCGGAGGCGTCGTTCGAGGATCGCCTCGTCCGCCAGTTGCCGCCCGGCGCCGATGTGACCAGCGCATGCCGGCAAGCGCTGCAAGTTGCTACGGCGGTCGGCAGTGGGTTGTTCATGCCGATGGGCTTCGAATTTGCCACCCGCGTGGCGTTCGACGCGTCACGCGCTGCGCCCCGCGACCTGGTACGGGCACGCGAGGAGGCAGGTGCCGACCTGGCCGAGGATGTGGCGCAGGCGGTCGCGCTGGCGGATCGGCTGGGCGAGATGGCGGTCGACGGTGCGATGCGCGCGCTGACGGCGCCGGGCTCTCCCAACACCGGCTTCCTCCGCGCGAACGCCCCCGATGTGCGGGATGCCTCGGTCGCGGCGGTCGTGCTGATCAACCGGACCTCCCGGGTCGTCGACGGGGGGCCGCTGCAAGGTTCGGTGTTGCCGCCGCAGGCCGGAGCCGCGTTCGGCACCCCGACGGCACTGGATTGCCGGGTCGATCTGTCTGCCCCGCTCGCGCCCGGCGAGGTGCGCGTGATCGCCTACCACCGCCCGCAGGATGTCGTGCAACCCCGCCCAGGGCTGAACGCTACAGCGTTCGCGGCCAGCCGGGTGGCCATCGAGGCGGTGTCGCCAACCGTGCCGGACGGCGATTTCCCCGTAAAGACGATCGTCGGGTCGCCTTTGACCGTGGCGGCCGACATCTTCGCCGAGGGCCACGACCTGCTGTCGGCCGTCCTGCTCTGGCGAGCCGCCGACGAGAACGATTGGCGGACCGAACCCTTCCATCCGATCGGCAACGATCGGTGGGAAGCCAGCTTCACGCCGGTTCGCCTCGGCGGGCACCTCTACACGGTCGAGGCCTGGTGGGACGGCTGGGCAACCTATCGCCATGACCTGCAGGTCAAGCACCGCGCCGGCCAGGACGTCGGCCTGGAGATCGCGGAAGGCCGCAAGCTGATCGACGCCGCCTACGCCGACACCCGGGCAGGCGACGGCGAGGCCATCCGCGCGTTGCGCGACAGGCTGACGAATGCCGACGAGGCAGCCCGGATTGCGCTGCTGCTCGCGCCGGAGACTCTGGCGCTGATGCAGGCGGCGGACCGGCGGACCTTCCTGGCGAGCCTGCCGGCGCCGGTCCGCGTCCAGGTCGACCGCCCCCAGGCCAACTTCGCCAGTTGGTACGAGCTGTTCCCGCGCTCGATCACCGCCGATCCGGGGCGCCACGGCACGTTCCGCGACGTCATCGCGCGATTGCCGGCGATCCGCGAGATGGGCTTCGACGTGCTGTATTTTCCGCCGGTCCACCCGATCGGGTGGACCAACCGGAAGGGCCGCAACAACGCCTTGAAGGCCACGGACAGCGACGTCGGCAGCCCCTATGCGATCGGCAACGAGGATGGCGGCCACGACGCGCTGCATCCGCAACTTGGCACACTGGCGGATTTCCGAACTCTGGTCGCGGCGGCCAGGCAGAATGGGCTGGAGATTGCACTGGACTTCGCGATCCAGTGTTCGCCCGACCATCCCTGGCTGAAGCAGCATCCCGACTGGTTCCGCTGGCGGCCGGACGGATCGCTGCGCTACGCCGAGAACCCGCCCAAGAAATACGAGGACATCGTCAACCCGGACTTCTTCGCGCCGGCATCCATCCCGTCGCTCTGGGTCGCATTGCGCGACGTGGTGCGGTTCTGGATCGAGCAGGGCGTGCGCATCTTCCGGGTCGACAACCCGCACACCAAGCCGCTGCCGTTCTGGCGCTGGATGATCGCCGACATCCAGGCGACCCATCCCGGGATCATCTTCCTCGCAGAGGCCTTCACCCGCCCCAAGGTCATGTACCGCCTGGCGAAAGTCGGCTTCACGCAGTCCTACACATACTTCACCTGGCGGAATACGAAGCAGGAGCTGACCGAGTATATGATGGAGCTGAATGCGTCCCCGGCGCGCGACTGCTTCCGCCCGAACTTCTTCGTCAACACGCCGGACATCAACCCGGTGTTCCTGCAGCAATCGGGGCGCGCCGGGTTCCTGATCCGCGCGGCGCTCGCGACGACTCTGTCAGGTCTGTGGGGCATCTACTCGGGCTTCGAACTCTGTGAAGCGGCGCCGCTGCCAGGCCGGGAAGAGTATGTGGATGCGGAGAAATACGAGATCCGGGTCCGCGACTACCAGGCGCCCGGCAACATCATCGCCGAGATCACGGCGCTGAACCGGATCCGGCGTACCCAGCCGGCGCTGCAAAGCCATCTCGGCCTGACGTTCTACAATGCTGATAACAATGAGGTCCTTCTGTACGGGAAGCAGCGGCGCAGCGATCGCGAGATCGTCCTGATGGCCGTCAGCCTCGATCCAAGGGGACCACAGGAGGCGACCATCGAGATTCCATTGTGGGAACTGGGGCTGCCCGATGACGCGGCTGTCTCGGTGCGCGACCTGATGCACGACACGGACTTCACATGGTACGGCAAGTATCAGCGGGTCCGGCTCGACCCGGCCGGGCTGCCGTTCGCGGTCTGGCAGATCACGCCCGCGGGAAGCGGCGCATGAACGTCGCAATGGTTCGGCCGCGTCGCAGCGACGCAGGCGTCTCCGAGGACCCGCTGTGGTACAAGGACGCCATCATCTACCAGCTCCACGTCAAATCCTTCTTCGACGCCAACAACGACGGCGTGGGCGATTTTCCCGGGCTGATCTCGAAGCTCGACTACATCGCCGAACTGGGCGTCAACACGATCTGGCTGCTGCCGTTCTACCCCTCTCCGCGGCTGGACGATGGCTACGACATTGCGGATTACCGCGGCGTCCACCCGGATTACGGCACGCTGAACGACGTCAGGCATTTCATCGCCGCGGCGCATAAGCGCGGGTTGCGGGTCATCACGGAGCTGGTGATCAACCACACCTCCGACCAGCATCCGTGGTTCCAGCGGGCGCGCCACGCGAAACCCGGATCGGTGTACCGGGATTTCTACGTGTGGTCAGACACCGACCAGAAATATGCCGGCACGCGGATCATCTTCGTCGACACCGAACGGTCAAACTGGACGTGGGACCCGGTAGCGGGAGCATATTATTGGCACCGGTTCTATTCCCATCAGCCCGATCTCAATTTCGATAACCCGCGGGTGCTGAAGGAGCTCCTGGCGGTCATGCGCTATTGGGCCGAGCTGGGCGTCGATGGGCTACGGCTGGACGCGGTGCCCTATCTGATGGAGCGTGAAGGCACCAACAACGAGAACCTGCCGGAGACCCATGAGGTCCTGAAGCGCATCCGCGCCGAACTCGACAGCCACTTCCCGGACCGGATGCTGCTGGCCGAGGCCAACCAGTGGCCCGAAGATACCAAGGACTACTTCGGCGATGGCGACGAATGCCACATGGCATTCAATTTCCCGCTGATGCCGCGGATGTACATGGCGATCGCGCGGGAGGACCGATTCCCGATCACCGATATCCTGCGCCAGACGCCGGACATTCCCGCGAACTGCCAGTGGGCGATCTTCCTGCGCAACCACGACGAACTGACGTTGGAGATGGTGACGCAGTCCGAGCGGGACTTCCTGTGGGAGACCTATGCCGCGGATCGGCGCGCACGGCTGAACCTGGGCATCCGCCGCCGCCTCGCCCCCCTGCTGGAGCGCGACCGCCGCCGCATCGAGCTGATGCACAACCTCCTGCTGTCGCTGCCCGGCACGCCGGTCATCTACTACGGCGACGAGATCGCCATGGGCGACAACATCCACCTGGGCGACCGCGACGGCGTGCGCACGCCGATGCAGTGGTCGCCGGACCGGAACGGCGGATTCTCGCGCGTGCCCGACCCGTCGCGGATGGTCCTGCCGACGATCCAGGACCCGCTTTACGGCTACGAGGCGGTGAACGTGGAGGCCCAGGCCTCCGATCGGCACTCCCTGCTGATGTGGATGCGGCGCACGATCGCCATTCGCCGCCAGCACCAGGCGTTTGGGCGGGGGACGTTCCGCCTGCTGTACCCGAAGAACCGGAAAATCCTCGCCTACCTGCGCGAGCACGAGGACAGCGTGCTGCTGTGCGTCGCCAACCTCGCGCGCACGCCCCAGGCGGTCGAGCTGGACCTGGCCGAATTTGCCGGCCGGCTCCCGGTGGAACTGGATGGCGGATCAATTTTCCCGCCGCTCGGGCAACTCCCCTACATGCTGACGTTACCGCCTTACGGCTTCTACTGGTTCCTCCTCGCCGAGGAGACCGCGTGGCCGAGTTCGCATACGCCGGCACCGGAGCCCATGCCCGATTATCAGACGATCGTTTTGCGCCATGACCTCGCGACCGCCCTGGCGACGGCACACGCCACGATCGAGCGTGAAAGCCTACCCCAGTACTTGGCCAAGCGCCGGTGGTTCGCACAGAAAGATCAAAAGCTTACGTCCAACCACCTGACCGTCACGGCGACGCTGCCAGGGTCGGACCTGGTGCTGGCGGAGATCGAAACCGCGACGGACGCCGGCACCCACCGGTGGTTCCTGCCGCTCGGGATCGCCTGGGAGGATCGCACGCAACCTGCGCTCGCGACCCAATTGGCGCTGGCCCGCGTCCGCCGCGGGCCGCGCGTCGGCCTGCTCACCGATGCCTTCGCGCTCGGGGAATTCGCCCAATCCGTCATATCGCTGCTCGCCAGCGGGAGCGTCCTGGCAACCGACGCCGGCACGATCCGGTTCGAACCGACGGACCGAATCAAGGCGATCGACATCGCGCAGAACGCTGATATCAACTGGCTTTCGGCCGAACAGTCGAACTCCTCCCTGATCATCGGATCGGCGGCCATGCTGAAAATCTTCCGCCGGGTGACGGATGGGCCGCATCCGGAGGCCGAGATGGGCCGCTATTTGACGGAACAAGGTTATGCCAACACCGCCCCATTGCTTGGCGAGATGGCGCGCGTCGATCGCGATGGGACCCGCCACGCCCTGGCAATCGCGCAGGGATTCATCCGAAATCAGGGCGATGCCTGGACCTGGACTCTCGACCTGCTGATCCGGGGCCTGTCCGACCTGGCAATCGAGGTTCCCGCCGCCGAGGCCGACCCGCACGAGGACTACAAAGCATTCGCCGCCCTGCTCGGGCAGCGGGTCGGCGAGCTGCACATGGTCCTGGCGCGGCCGACGGATAATGTGGCTTTCGCGCCGCTGGTGCTCGATGCAGCGTGTGCCGAACAATGGGGCATCGCCGCCGAGGCACAACTGGACGCGGCGCTGGCGGCAATCGAGACCCCGCCGCCCGAGGCCGTGATTGAGGACGAGGATCGCGCGATCCTCGGCGCCAGGCGGTCGGAGATGGGCGCCGCGATCCGGCGGCTGGCGGCGGACGGCGTCGGTGGCCTGCGGACCCGTATCCATGGCGACCTGCACCTCGGCCAGGTCCTGGTGGCCAATGGTGACGTGTTCGTGATCGATTTCGAAGGCGAGCCCGCAAAGCCGGCAGAACAGCGGCGCGGCAAGAACAGCCGCTGGCGGGATGTTGCGGGCATGCTCCGATCGTTCGATTATGCGGCGGCGGTCGTGCAGCGCAAAAGCATGGCGAGCCATGCCCATCTGCCGGCTGAGCAGGTCGACGCATTCCTCTCCGCCTTCGTCCGGCACGCAAGCGAGGCGTTCATGAACGGCTATCGGAGAGCCACCGAAGCCTATCCGGTGGCGGGCGATGAGAGCCTGCTGACCTTGTTCCTGATCGAGAAAGCTGCCTACGAGGTGACCTACGAGGCGGCCAATCGTCCCACCTGGATCGACGTGCCGGTTCGCGGTCTTACACGGCTGGCGGCACAGGCCGCCGCCGAGGGTTCGGCGGGTAGCCCAGCGGGGGGGGGCGCGGAAGGCCCAGCAGAAAGCGTTGTCGAAAGCAAAGTGACATGAACGACATCATCGCGACCACGACGCTCGAGCCAGGCATCGCCTGGGAGATGGCCAACGGTGCGTTGCAGGATCCGTTTGCCGTCCTGGGACCGACGCTGATCGGCGGCCGGCGCGCCGTGCGCGTCTTCCTGCCGGGCGCCGAGGGGGTCGAGGTGCTCGCGCGCAGCGATCGGCGGAGCATCGGCCTGCTGGCGCCGGGTACCCCGGAGGGCGTGTTCGTCGGCCCGACCGACTCGGACGAACCCTATCTGCTGCGAATCCGCTGGCCGGGCGCGATCCAGGAGACCGAGGACCCCTACTCGTTCGGGCTGCTCCTGAGCGAAACCGACCTGCATTTGTTCAGCGAAGGCCGGTTGTTCGAGCTGGCCTTCACGCTGGGCGCCAACGAGATGACGATCGACGGCGTGCCGGGCGTCAGGTTCGCGGTCTGGGCCCCGAATGCGCGGGCCGTCTCGGTGGTCGGCGACTTCGACACCTGGGATCCAAGGCGGCACCCGATGCGCCTGCGGCGCCCCGCCGGCGTCTGGGAATTGTTCGTCCCGCGTGCCCGGGCAGGCATTCGATACAAATACTCGATCGTGGCGAGCAACGGCACGCGGCAGGCGGACAAGGCCGACCCGATGGGCCGCGCCACCGAGGCGCCGCCCGCGACCGCCTCGGTGGTGGCGGCAAACGAGCCGTTCGTCTGGCATGACGAGGCGTGGATGGCGGATCGCGCGGCGCGGCATACGCCGAGGGCGCCGCTGAGCATCTATGAGGTCCATGCCGCTTCCTGGTTCCGCCCGGAGAGCGGCGGAACCGCGTCGTGGGACGAACTCGCCGACCGGCTGGTGCCATATGTTCTGCAGATGGGCTTCACCCATGTGGAACTGATGCCGGTCGCGGAACATCCGTTCGGCGGATCCTGGGGCTATCAGCCGATTGGCTTGTTTGCGCCCTCCGGCCGGTTCGGTCCAACCGAAGGCTTCGCTCGCCTCGTCGATGCCTGCCATCGCGCCGGCATCGGCGTCATCATCGACTGGGTCCCGGCCCATTTCCCCACCGACGCCCATGGCCTGGCGTGGTTTGACGGCACTGCGCTCTACGAGCACGCCGATCCGAAGGAGGGATTCCACCAGGACTGGAACACCTACATCTACAATTTCGGACGCCGCGAGGTGCAAGGCTTCCTGATCGCCAGCGGCATCCACTGGCTCGAGCATTTCCACGTCGATGGCCTGCGCGTGGATGCGGTGGCCTCGATGCTCTATCGGGATTACAGCCGCAAGGCAGGCGAATGGATCCCCAACCAGTACGGCGGTCGCGAAAACCTTGAGGCGATCGGCTTCCTCCGCCATTTCAATGCGGTGGTCGGCGAACGCTGTCCAGGTGCGATGACGATTGCCGAGGAATCAACTGCTTGGCCTGGCGTGTCGCGGCCGGTGTCCGAAGGTGGGCTTGGGTTCACATTCAAGTGGAACATGGGCTGGATGCACGACACGCTACGGTATGTGGAGACCGATCCGATCTACCGAAGCTGGCACCATAACGACATGACGTTCGGGCTGCTCTATGCGTTTGCGGAGCATTTCATCCTGCCGCTGTCGCATGATGAGGTCGTCTACGGCAAAGGATCATTGATCCGGAAGATGCCGGGGAATGTCTGGCAGCAATTTGCCAACCTGCGTGCGTATCTCGGTTTCATGTGGGGCCACCCCGGGAAGAAGCTGATCTTCATGGGCGGCGAGATCGCCCAATGGAACGAATGGAGCCACGACAGCGGCATCGACTGGGCCAGCCTGGACGACGAGCAGCATCGGGGCATTCAGTCATTCGTCCGTGATATCAATAGCGTGTACCGGCGCTTCCCGGCGCTCTACCGACGTGACTCGGAGCCCACGGGCTTCCGGTGGGTCGTCGGCGACGACCGGGACAATTCGGTCTTCGCCTTCCTGCGCTTCAGCGAGGACCAGGAATCCTGCGTCCTGGTGATCTGCAACATGACGCCTGTTCCACGGCTGGGCTACGAACTTGGGGTGCCACGCCCAGGGTATTGGACCGAGCTGATCAATTCGGACGGCGCTGTCTATGGCGGATCGAACATGGGCAACGGCGGGGGCGCCCATACGGTTCCGATCGTACGTCACGGCGAAGCCCAGTCGCTGTCACTGACCTTGCCGCCGCTGGCGACCCTGTTCCTTGCGGCCGAGGGCTGGACGGGACGCGGCGACAACAGTGTTACGTAAGCCCATGGAACCGACGCGTGGTACCCGGCGTTTGCGCTTGGTCAGACACAATGGGTTCGCAGATGGTGACATTGGAGGCAACTTCTGAGCGCCCGCGCTTGGCGGGTGCTCGAATTACGGCAGTACATAAACTGTAAATGAATATTGGGGACGGTCCGTGCTCAACCATGGCGCAATAGTTCTCCCCGGGGGGAACGTGCAGTTCTCGCTGTGGGCGCCACGGCCGGAATCTGTGTCCGTGGCTTTTCCCGATCGTCCGGCGTTGCCGATGACCCGTGCGACGGACGGGTGGTTCACCGTGACGTCAGCCTGCGACGCCGGCACCGCTTATGCCTTTCGCCTGGATGACGGCAAGGATGTGCCAGATCCCGCCTCCCGCCGGCAAAAGGACGGCATCCATGGGTGGAGTGTCGTGGTGGACGCCACTCGCTACGCCTGGCGCGACACCGGCTGGTCCGGGCGACCGTGGCGCGAAGCCGTCATTTACGAGCTGCATGCAGGCATTCTTGGAGGATTCAAGGCACTTATCGGGCGACTGCCCGATCTGGCTGCCCTGGGGGTGACCGCGATCGAGGTCATGCCGGTCAACGCGTTTCCGGGTGAGCGCAACTGGGGCTACGACGGGGTGCTGCCATACGCGCCCGACGCCGCCTACGGTACCCCGGATGATTTCCGCGGACTGGTGGACGCTGCCCATGCGCTCGGGATGATGGTGTTTCTCGACGTGGTCTATAACCACTTCGGGCCGGACGGAAATTACTTGTCGCTTTATGCGCCGGATTTCTTCCGGTCCGACGTGAAGACGCCCTGGGGAGCGGCGATCGATTTCCGCCGGCCGGAGGTCAGGTCATTTTTCACCGACAACGTGTTGATGTGGTTGACGGATTACCACCTGGACGGGCTGCGGTTCGACGCCGTCCACGCCATCACAGAGTCGGATTGGATCGACGAGATGGCCGCCGCGGTTCGCCGCAGCTTCCCGCCCGATCGACATATCCACCTGATCCTGGAGAACCACAACGAAGCGTCTCATCTCGAACGGAACGTCGACGCCCAGTGGAACGATGACCTGCACAATGTGCTGCACGTCATCCTGACCGGCGAGAACGCTGGCTACTATGCCGATTATTCCGAGCGGACCGGGGAGACGCTGCTGCGGTGCCTGACGGAAGGGTGGAGCTACCAGGGCGAGTTCTCCCGTTTCCTCGATTCGCCGCGCGGCACGCCGTCCGTGCATCTTCCGCCCTCCGCGCATGTCATGTTCCTGCAGAACCATGACCAGACCGGAAACCGGGCCTTCGGCGAACGGCTGACCGTACTGACGCCGCCCGCGGCGCTCGATGCGGTGGTCGCGTTGCAGCTTTTGTGCCCCCAGATTCCCCTGCTGTTCATGGGGGAGGAAATCGCCAGTCGTACGCCGTTCCTGTTTTTCACGGACCATTCTGACGAATTGGCCGAGGCGGTACGGGAGGGACGCCGTGCCGAATTTGCTGGCTTCGCCGAATTCGCCAGCCCCGAGGGCCGCGAGCAAATCCCCGATCCCAACGCGCTGGCCACGTTTCTGGCGTCGATGCCCCGGCCCGGTGGTGCCGAGGCAGACGCCCGTCTCGCCTTATACAAGAAGCTCATTTCCATTCGGCGGTGCGAGATCGTCCCACGCCTCGATGCGACGCGCACATTGGGCGGCGCGGCGCTTGGCCCCAAGGCCGTCGCAGCCAGATGGCAATTGGGCGACGGCAGCCGGCTCTCGGTGGCCTGCAATCTGGACGCCGCGCCCGTCACGGTCCCACAGGCCGCAGGACGACCGATATTTTGCTCGAAAGAGTTGGAGGGGGATGTGTTGCCAGCCTTTTGCACAGCCGCCTATCTGGACGATGCTACGTGAGCGATGAAGCCCTCAAGGATCTCGCACGTCGCGCCGGTGTCGCCATCGAGTGGCAGGATTTTGCAGGTCGGCCCCAAGTTGTTGCACCTGAGGTTCTGCGGCGCATTCTGGCCGGCCTTGGGCTGCCCGCCGACACACGTGCGGACTTGGCTGCAAGCCGCCGTGCGATCACCCGACGCAGCAGTATCGGCGATCTCGCCCCGCTGGTAACCGCAACGTCCGGTCGTCCGACCAGGCTCGACGTCGGCGGAAACGAGAGCCAGCCTGCAAAGCTGGAGCTGGAACGGGGTGGCTCGCGTGCGATCTCGCTGATCCCGGCCCGCGGGCGGCTGCGGGTGCCCGCGGTGCAGGAGGTGGGATATCACAGGCTGCTCGTGGAGGATCGGCAGATCGTCCTCGCCGTCGCCCCGGCGCACTGCCGGGAAGTCGATGACGTGGTGCCGGATGCGAAATTGTGGGGCCTGGCAGCGCAGGCCTACGCTTTGCGGTCGCAGGGAGACGGTGGCATCGGTGATGCGGCCAGCATCGCGGCGTTTGCGGAAGCTGCCGCGAAGCGTGGGGCGGATGCCTTGGCCCTCAGTCCGCTCCACGCGCTGTTTGCCGCGGATTCCTCTCGATTCAGCCCCTATGCGCCGTCCAGCCGGTTGTTCCTCAATCCGCTCCACGCCTCGGTGCAGTTCTTGTTCGACAAGGCGATGGTGCAGCAGGCCATCTCCGAGTCCGGCGTGGATGCCGAACTCCTGTTTCAGGAGACCCAACCGCTCGTCGACTGGCCGGGCGCAGCAACCGCCAAGTACTCGATGCTGCATGCGCTGTTTGAATTGTTTCGCTATGGACCGGAGTTCGACGGCCCGCTGGGTGCCGACTTTGCACGCTTCCAGAGCAAGGGGGGCGAACTGCTGGCCGAACACGCGCGCTTCGAGGCACTGCACGCCGCTCAGATGCCTGAGCGTGACTGGCGCCGGTGGCCCACCGACCTGCAGAATCCCGCGAGCCCCGCAGTCGTGGCATTTGCCGATGCCAGGGAACACGAAGTCCTTTTCCATGTTTTCCTGCAATGGATTGCCGATCGCTCCCTCGGCATGGCTCAGGAGCGCGCACGGGAGGCGGGCATGCGGATCGGCCTGATCGGTGACATGGCCGTGGGCATGGATCCCGCGGGGAGCCACGCATGGAGCCGGCAACCGGATATATTGCGTGGACTGACGATCGGCGCGCCGCCCGACCTGCTCAATCCGGGCGGCCAGGACTGGGGATTGACCAGCTTCTCCCCGCGCGCCCTGGTCGAGCGTGGGTACGGACCGTTCATCGACACCATCCGGGCGGTGATGCGCAACGTGGGGGGGATTCGCGTGGACCATGCCATGGGCCTCGCACGCCTCTGGCTGGTTCCCGATGGTGCACCTCCATCCGAGGGTGCCTACCTGAACTACCCACTCACGGATCTGCTGCGGCTCCTCGCCTTGGAGTCAGTCCGCAACGGCGTTGTGGTGATCGGGGAAGACCTCGGCACGGTCCCGCCCAGCTTCCACCAATCACTCGAACAGGCGGGCATCCATGGCATGCGCGTCCTGTGGTTCGAGCGTGACCCGTCGGGCTTCGCTGCCCCCAAGAAATGGCAGCGAAATGCGGTCGCTATGACCTCGACCCACGATTTGCCGACGCTTGCCGGATGGTGGCGCGGCCTCGACATCAACATGCGAGCGACGCTTGGAAAACTCGGGGACGTCGAGTCCTCGGAGGTCGAAGCCGAACGGCGGACGGATCGCACGCTCTTGTGGCAGAGGTTGGTCGATGAGGGTACCACCACATCGAGCGAGCCGCCCCCGGACGATCCGCAACCTCTCGTCGATGCTGCGCTGGATTGCGTAGCGCGGACCGAGTCGGTGCTTTACCTCGTTCCGCTGGAAGACCTGCTCGGCCAGGAAGAGCAACCAAATCTCCCGGGTACGATCGACGAGCATCCCAATTGGCGCAGACGCTTGCCTGTCGATGCGAATGATGTGCTGGAGGAGCCCGTCGTCGCGCGCCGCATCGAGACGATTTCGGAGATCAGACCCCGCCAATGACCGAACGTACGACCATGCCGCTGCGCGCGACGATGCGGCTCCAGTTCAATAAGGAATTCACGTTCGAGGACGCACTCAGGGTCGTTCCCTATTTGGCTGAGCTTGGCATCAGCCATCTCTACGCATCGCCGATCCTGACCGCGCGTCCCGGCTCGATGCACGGATACGATGTCGTGGACGCCACCCAGGTGAGCCCTGAGCTCGGCGGGGAGACCGGTTTGCGCCGCCTGGTTGCTATGCTGCGTGCCGCGAGCCTGGGACTGATCGTCGACATCGTGCCCAATCATATGGCTGTCGGGCACGACAATGCCTGGTGGAACGATGTGCTGCAGTACGGGGCCGAAAGTCGGTTTGCATCGTATTTCGACATCGACTGGCAGTCTCGCGACCCATCCCTCCACGGAAAGGTCCTGGCGCCATTCCTTGGCACATCATACGGCACGGCGCTCGCGGCCGGTGAACTCCGGCTGGATCAAGCGGACGGCATGCCAGTCGTGCGCTACTTCGATGCCCTCTATCCGATCGATCCGGCGACCTGGACGCCATCCATGGCGAACGCGGTCTTCGATCCGGCGAAGGAGGAGGGACGCCGCAATCTGCATCGGCTGCTGGAGCAGCAGCACTACCGCTTGGCGTGGTGGGGCACTGCGGCTGACGAGATAAACTGGCGACGCTTCTTCGACATCAACGGACTCGCCGGCATTCGCGTCGAAGTCCCCGAAGTCTTCGAGGCAGCCCATGAAACACTGTTCCGCTTGTATGCGGAGGGGCTGATCGACGGCATGCGGGTCGATCACGTCGATGGTCTGTCGGATCCGCCCACCTACTGCCGCCGATTGCGCATGCGACTGAGCGAACTGGAGCGCCTGCGCCCCGACGATGCTCCCAAAGGCCCCGCATATATCGTCGTTGAGAAGATCCTTGGAGCCGGCGAAGCAATGCCGACCGACTGGGACGTCGATGGTACCAGCGGCTATGACTTCATGGACGCGGTCAATGCATTGCAGCATGACCCCACAGCGGAGCCTGTCCTGGCGGCGTTCTGGGCGTCGATAAGCCGCCGAACCGGCGTCTTTTACGTTGAGGAAACGCAGGCCCGGCAGGAGATCCTGCGCCAGAACTTCAACGCACAGCTGGAATCGGTGGCGGTCGCTTTGCATGGCCTGGCGCGCGAGAACCTAACCACGCGCGACATATCACACGCGTCAATCCGCCGCGCGTTGATAGCCCTGCTCGCTCAATTCCGCGTCTATCGCCTGTACGAAGCCGGTGAGAGGCGCTCAACCGCGGGTGATGCTGCGTTCAGGAAGGCGTTGGAAGCGGCAAAGGCGCATAGCCCGGCAGTGTTACAGCCGGTTTTGGACCAGCTCGACATCTGGCTGGGGGCTGACGCTCCTGCTCCCGAGACGGCCGTGTTGTCCAATATCGCAGGAACACGCTTCCAGCAGCTCAGCGCGCCGGTCGCAGCCAAGGCCGTCGAGGACACAGCGTTCTATCGCTATGGCCGGCTGCTGTCCCGCAACGACGTCGGATTCAACGCAGCACAGCTCGGCATGGAGCCGGCCGCGTTCCACGAAACGTGCAGCGTGCGTGCGGCAACATTTCCCGGCGCACTGCTCGCCACGGCGACTCACGACCATAAGCGTGGCGAGGATGTTCGCAGCCGGCTGGCAGTCCTGAGCGAAATCCCCTCGGAATGGGAAGCCGCCGTGCGGCGTTGGCGAGAGTTGAACCAGCGGTGTCGTGCATCCACCGCCACCGCATCGATCTCGGACGGCGATGAGGCGATGCTCTATCAGATGATTGTCGGCGCCTGGCCAACCGAACTGGAACCGGTGGACCGCCGAGAATGCGAGCAATATGCCGACCGCCTGGCCGGCTGGTTGAAGAAGGCGATCCGGGAAGCCAAGCTGCAGACCGATTGGACGATGCCGAACGCCGCGTATGAAACCGCCGCACATGGATTTCTGATGACGATTTTTCGGTCGGACGGCCCGTTCCTGACGGAAGCTGCGGCATTCGCGCACCGCATCGGGCCCGCCGGAGCGGTAAACGGACTCGCACAGACCCTTCTGAAAATGACGAGCCCGGGCACGCCGGATTTCTTCCAAGGCACGGAATTCTGGGATTTCAGCTTGGTCGATCCGGACAATCGCCGCCCCGTCGACTTCGAGGCGCGCTCAACCTCCATCCGGCAAGCAGACGCCCCAGTGACGCTGGCGTCGACGTGGCGGAATGGCCGGGTCAAGCAGGCCATGATCGCCCGAACACTTCACGAGCGACGTCGTTCTGCTTCGGTATTCGCGTGTGGGTCCTACACTCCCGTGGCCGCTATCGGCCCTCGCGCGGAACACATCGTGGCCTTCCTCCGCAGCCATGGCGACCAACGCTACCTTGTCGTCGTGCCGAGATTGCCCCGGCACCTACTCGGCGACGACGATGCCATCATCATTCCGCCGAATCGATGGGACGGCACTCGTCTTCAGCTGCCTGACACGATTGAGACAGCGCACTGGGAGGACATACTTACCTCGGCCAGGCTCAATCCGACGAGTACCGACCTGCCTGTAGCGGCGATACTCAGGGACTTTCCCGCAGCGCTGCTAAAGACGTCGACTGGAACCAGGCGGTAGATCGCTGATCTGCGGCCGCCATCCTCAGCCGAGGCGAATCATGGAAATCTGGTGCCCAATCGGACCGCCGCCCGCAAGCACCCTCCGCCGATGGCTGAAAAAATGCTGCTCACCGGTAACCGTATCGGCTTCCGCGTCGTAGACACCGGCAACGCCCGCCCGCTCCAACCGGGCGCGGCAATACGCCCGCAGATCGAACTGCCAATGGCCCTCCCGTTTGCCTGGTGAAAAATAGCGATCGTCACCGGCCGCCTCGATCACAGTGTCCCGCAGATCCGCGCCCACCTCGTATGACAAAACGCCGATGCATGGTCCGATCGCTGCGGATATGCGCTCCGGCCGTGCGCCGATCCGAACCATCGCCGCCACGGTCGCATCGAGGACACCCTTCACGGCCCCCCGCCACCCCGCATGCGCAGCCCCGACGACACCGGCCGCCGGATCCGCAAACAGGACAGGCGCACAATCCGCCGTCACGATACCCAAAACCACCATCGGCCGGTCGGTCACCATGGCGTCCGCTTTCGGGGCTTCGCCATGCTGCCAAGGCGCAGTGACATGCACGACGTCCGGGCTGTGGACCTGGGTTACGGCCACCAAGGCTGTGGGATCGCCGCCAATTGCACGTACCGCCCGACTGCGGTTCTCCAGGACGGATTCGCGCTCATCGGCGCTCGACAGACTGCAGTTCAGACTTGCATACGGCCCGACCGAAACGCCTCCGATGCGCGTGAAAAAGCCATGCGGCGTCGGTATCTCGTTGCATCGAAGCGCCTTAACCATGGCTCGTTCGGACCCCCATCAATCGATCAATCCTCGAAGCCTGGACAATGCGCCAAGGCGGGATGCGACAGTGCCATGGCTTTGAACAAACGTCCCATGCGATCCGGTTCGCCGAGCCGCCTGGCAGCCTGCATGATCGCGGCGGCCTTGGCCGGCGGCAACGAACGCGCCAGTCTGTTGCTACGTTGGAACAGCCCGAGACGGGCGAGAAATATCCCCTGGGGCACCGGCCCATGCACCAGCATGCCGGCCGCCCGTGCGGTCGTGGCCAGCCTGGAAAAGCCTACATGGGCAGTAAGATCGGCAGTGCCAGGCGTTGTTGTCAGCGGATCGACCGCCTTGCCCTCGGCGATCGCCTGCAGGCTGTCGCCAGGCGCGTCATGCTCAGGACCATAGTCGATCAGCAATGCCACCCCAGGATGGCTCCGACAACGCTCCGCGATCGCCTGCACGACATCACCGGCGGCCGGGCACAGCTCGCGGACACTGTTTTCGGGATCGTTGTGCCAAGCCGCGTCGATATCGCCCGGCGCGGCAGGGCGCTCCACCGATCCGTGATCTCCGACATATCGCTCGCACCAGCCATCGCGACGTCGGACGAACTGACGAATCGGCAACGCATCCAGGAACTCGTTGGCAAGCAGCAGAAAAGGGCCGTCCGGCACGGTCTCTATGCCGTCATGCCAGATCGCTGCCGGCAATCGGGCCGCCTGGATCGCACGCAAACGCGGCGACGTTTCGATCAGGTGCAACTGCGACGCCGCACGAAAATCCGGGGCGGCCTGCGCCGTTGCACGCAGGGCGTCTTCCATCAGGGTCCCGCGCCCCGGCCCGGCTTCGATCAGCAGCACCGGCGTGGGCATGCCCATCGCGCGCCAGCAGACCGCCGCCCACAGGCCCAGCAGCTCGCCGAAAACCTGAGAGATCTCCGGCGAGGTCGTGAAGTCGCGGAACGGATCGCGAGTCGCGTAATACGCGGCATTCGCACGCGCCATGAACGCATCCAGGCGCTCGATCATCGCGCCCGAACGATGAGCCACACCCCGGCAAGAAACATCGGGATGGACAGCAATTGCCCCATGGTCGCCCCGAAGGCGAGGAAGCCGAGAAACGCATCCGGCTCCCGGAAGAATTCGCCGACGATCCGGGCGATTGCATAGCCGGTCAAAAATATGCCCGTCAGGCGGCCGAAATGCGCCCGCATCGCCTCTCCGCGCGAGGCGATGAACATCACCACGAAGAGGCAGACGCCCTCGAGCAGCGCCTGATAGATCTGGCTGGGATGGCGCGGCACCATGCCGGCATTCGGGAATACCATCGCCCACGGCAAGTCGGGCGACGCCTGGCGCCCCCAAAGCTCGCCGTTGATGAAGTTGGCGACGCGGCCGAGGCCAAGCCCGATCGGTGCCACCACCGCAATGCGGTCGGCGAATCCCAGGAGGTTGATGGCATTCCGCCGGCAAAACCAGGCGATGGCGATCGCCACGCCCAACATGCCGCCGTGGAAGCTCATCCCGCCTTCCCACACGGCCAGAATCATACCCGGATGAGCGAAATAGGTCGTCGGTTGGTAGAACAGGACGTACCCCAGCCGGCCGCCAAGCACGACGCCGAGCGTCGCCCAAGTCAGGAAGTCATCGACCTGAAGCGCGGTGGCAACGACGGGCGGCTTGGCAACCAGTCGGCGCACCAGCCGCCAACCCGACACGAGGCCCGCGATGTAGGCGAGTGCATACCAGCGAATGGCGAATGGCCCGAGTTGAACGATAACCGGGTCGAACTGCGGAAACAGCAGGACGGGGATCATACGTAAGGATCAGGCTGCACCAGATAGTCCTGGACATAGCGCCGGATACCTTCCTCCAGCGGCGTGAACTGGCCAGAGTAGCCTGCGACTCTCAGCCGCTCCATGGGGGCCTCCGTGAAAGACTGGTATTGCCCTCGGAGGCTGGTGGGCATGTCGATGAACTCGACGTTCCGCGGCTGTCCGACGGCGTCGCAGACAGCATGCGCCAGATCGAGGTAGGTTCGGGCGCGGCCGGTACCGAGGTTGAACAGCCCGGAGACCGAGGGCGTATCGAGCAACCATAACAGCACATCGACGATGTCGCCGATCCAGATGAAGTCCCGAGCCTGGTGGCCATCTTCCAGCCCTGGCCGATCCGACCGGAACAGCCGCGCGGGACCGCCGGCCGCGACCTCGTCGTACTTTACCTTTACGACCGAGATCATCTTGCCTTTGTGGTACTCATTCGGTCCATAGACGTTGAAGAACTTCAGCCCAACCCATTGCGGTGGCCGGGGTTGCCGTGGCGCGAGCGTGCGGGCGACCAGGAGATCGAACGAATGCTTGGTCCAGCCGTACAGGTTGAGCGGATGCAGCCGCTCCAAGGCCGCCAGCGACGACTGGTCGTCAAACCCGGCCGTACCGTCGCCGTAGGTCGCGGCCGAGGACGCATACACCAGGCGAACACGCCGATCCGCGCACCATTCCCACAGTCGACGACTCAGTTCGACGTTCGTTTGCCAGGTGTGATCGCCGTCGATTGCCGTGGTCTCGCTGACGGCCCCCATGTGGAATACCATCTCGACGGGAGGGCGGCTGTCCAGGAACGCATCGAGATCCGTGGGCGGCAGGAGGCGTCCGGGGGGGTGTTTGGCGAGGTTGTGCCACTTACCTTCCTGGCCCAGCCAGTCGACAACGACAGTCTCGTGCCCGCGCCGCGCCAGCATCGCTTGCAGGTTGGAGCCGATAAAGCCGGCGCCGCCAGTGACCAGGATCATGGGGACACGTTATACGGAGGTAGCGTCGGCGGCGGAAGCCTGCCGGTCGAGTTAGGAGTGAGAACGCATGAGTGACCGTCCGCGGTTCTTCGACGACCTCGCCGGCGTGGCTGGCGGCGCCATCTCGGCCCTGGCAGGGCTCCGCGAAGAGGCGGAGGCCATTGTTCGCGCGCGGCTCGATGAAACGATCCGCAAACTGGACCTTGTGCGGCGGGAGGAGTTCGAGGCTGTCGCCGTCCTGGCTGCGAATGCCCGCTCCGGCCAGGAGGCGGCTGAGACCAGGCTGGCCGAGATGGGAGCCCGCCTTGCCACGCTGGAAGCCCGCGTCGCCGCGCTGGAAACCGCTCCACCGCCTGAAAACTGAGGCTTGCGGCGCAGAGGAACACAGCGATAGGCTACCCATTGTGGCGAGCACGGAGTGGGTCCGCAATATGTCGCTTGTGAGACCACTTGCAGAGCGGGTGCCACGCCCGGCCTTCCGGCAGATGGGAGACCTTGCATGTCAGCGACGCTGACCACGTCAGACGAAACCTCAGCCAATCCCCTGGATGTCATGGAGCAAATCGTCGCCGCCAACGAGTGGGTGTTCGACCGTCGCAGCGAATCGGAAATGGCCGCCGAAGCGCCCGGCCGCTGGTGCGATTACGGATTGTATTTCAACTGGTCGCACGAAATCAGCGCGATGCACTTCACATGTGCCTTCGACCTGAAGGTTCCCGAGAAGCGGCGAGCGGCTTTGTATGAGTTGCTCGCATTGGCCAATGAGCGGTTGTGGATCGGGCATTTCGGGCTCGAGAGCGACGATGGGATGCCGGTCTTTCGCCACGCAGTGCTCCTGCGTGGCGCGCCTGGTGCATCAGCCGAGAGTCTGGAGGATATGATCGACATCGCGATCACTGAATGTGAGCGGTTCTTCCCCGCCTTCCAGTTCGTTTTGTGGGGCGGCAAGACGCCGGTCGATGCATTGCAGGCCGCCATGCTCGAATGTGTCGGTGAGGCATGAACCACGACCACGACGCCCGTTCCCCGCTTCCGCCGATCCTGCTTGTGGGGTGCGGTCGCATGGGGAGCGCTATGTTGGCGGGGTGGCGGGAGAACGGGCTCGACCCGTCCTTCGCCGTCGATCCGGCGCAGTCGGCCGGCAGCCTTGCTGGCCGTGACCTCGCCGTCATACGTGATCCATCCGAAATAGTGGCCGGCTTCCTGCCGGCAGCTGTCGTCATCGCCGTCAAGCCGCAGGCGGCCGCGGAGACGCTGCCGGCCTATCGTCGATTCGCACGACAGGCGGTCTTCCTGTCAATCATGGCAGGCCGGACCACCGATGGTCTGCGTACCCTGCTGGGCGATGATGCCTGCATCGTCAGGGCAATGCCCAACACGCCAGCGGCGATCCGGCAGGGCATCACGGTCGCCTACCAAACTGCGACGGTCACGCAAGGCCAGCGCGAGCTTTGCCATCAGCTGCTGCAGGCAATCGGGCAGGTGGCCTGGGTGACGGATGAAACCCTGCTCGATCCGGTTACAGCCGTCTCCGGCAGCGGACCGGCCTACGTCTTCCTGCTGGCAGAGCTGATGGAGCAGGCAGCAATTAAGCAGGGTATTCCGGCCGACCTTGCCCGTCTCCTCGCACGTCAGACGGTTGCCGGATCCGGCGCCCTGCTTAAGGCAAGTCCGGAGGACGCTGCCGCTCTGCGCAAGGCGGTCACCAGCCCCGGTGGCACGACAGCGGCCGCATTGGCCGTGCTCATGGACACGACGGCCTGGCCGGAAACAATCGATCGCGCAATCGCCGCCGCAGCGCAGAGGTCCCGTGAGCTCGCCGGTTGAACCGCCCTCCTCGGCTGCCGATCCCGCCGCCATGAGCGAGCAGGAATTTGACACGGCGCTCGTGACCGCCGCCTTGGCGATTGCCGGAGATGAGGGGTGGCGACGCACAACCGTTCTGGCGGCAGCACAAGCCGCAGGCCTGTCTCTGCCCCGAGCAAGAGGCCGCTTCCGGGGCCGGCTATCGATCCTGCAGCGCTTCAGTCAGATTGTCGATCAGACTGCACTCACCGCCGTCTCCAAAGACGGCAGCATGCGCGACCGGCTGTTTGATCTCCTCATGAGGCGGTTCGACGCATTACAGACAAACCGCTCCGGTGTTCTGGCGATCCTCCAGGCCCTTCCGAGCGACCCGGAGGCCGCCCTGCTCCTGGCTTGCGAGACGCGCAACAGTATGCGGTGGATGTTGCAGGCTGCAGGCGTGGCGACTGCCGGCCTGGGTGGTGCGCTCCGGATACGCGGCCTGATGATCGTTTGGCTCTATGCCCTGCGCGCCTGGCAGCGTGACGAGAGCGCTGACTTATCGACGACGATGGCTGCGGTCGACACGGCGCTCCAGCGCGCCGAAGCAACTGCGAGATGGTTGCATCAACCGCGCGCCAGCGCCACGGTCAGGCTTTCGCCAGCCGACGGCGCGGATGACGCTGGCAACGTTTCCTGCGAAGCCGCTCCTAATGTGGCGACCGACATACCACCGCATTCCCCCGACGCATTGCGCTAAGCATCCCGCGCGCTGGCGCCAGGGCACCGCCCGCGCTGGCGTTTGCGGGAGGCGGTTGCGTATTCACCATCGCGCCGAAGCGGACGGTCCGCAGGTTCGACAAAGCGCTCCTCCCAGGCCGACCAGTCGTCAGGCGTCATGGCATCCAGGCCGCCGCACTGGAGATCGGCCATCGTCTCGGGTTGATAGAGCCATTGGGGAAGCGGTTGGGCCTGCACCAAGGGAGCCATCGCGTGCAGGCGGATCGGCGTATGGGTGCGGGTCAAACGCAAGTTGATGAACAGCGGAGCCCGCCAGATATCCGTTTCGACAATACCTTCCAGTGCATCGTATCCGCCGAACAAGGGGAGATTCGCAGGTCGGCGCAGCAGCATCGACCATCCAGGTGCAGTACTGGCGATCAGGCCCAGTGAGACCTGCACAATCCCTGGCTCCGGAAGTGCCGTAAAAAGGGCGGACGCGATTGGCGCGATACCCTCCGGCACATGCTCTGCCAACGCTTCCGCCATCCCGGGATATTCGCAGGAATCATCGAGCGGTTCGTAGCTTTCGCCGTCCAGAGAGTAGAAAATCGTGCTGCCATCCCAGAACAGCCATGCGTCCATCGGGGGATACAGCCACCAGCCAAAGGCGCAGGCGCTTGTGATCGCCTCACAATAACGAGCGGCCCGAATAGGGAGGGAGCCGCCAGCATCGCGTTGTGCGGGACGCGGTGTCATCGCGATCGGCACAAGGCTCAGAAACCTGGCGCCGGGACCACCCGGCTCGGGGATTTGCATTGCTCATTCCTCACAAAGCCGAACCAGAGAATCGGATCGGCGCCCGCAGGCGCCGATCCGTAGCCGCTCGATGTCAGCCGATGACGCGGTAACCGCCACCGATGGTGCGGCAAGCACCGCCTATGGTACGATAAGCTCCACCGATCTTACGATAGCCACCACCGATCTTGTGGTAGCTGCTTTGGAACTTGCTCAGAATCATGTTGCTTCTCCTCAGTAGCCGACGCGCTTGATGCGCGCCGGATCGGCGCATCGTCCGGCCACGCGGATCGAGCCAACCGCGATCACGCGGCGACCCGCAGGCCGGCGATTCTCAAACCGCAATGTGGAAATCCTTGAAGGTATGACCGACCACACGCGAGAAGTCAGAAGGATTCAGGCATAAACAAAAGCGCCATGAATTCCTTCGAAACAGAGAACTGAATTTCCATAATTCAAATGAAGATGGAAATTATTTATTGGGAATTCACAATACTAGGCGAAGAAGTTGGCTGCCGGTGGGCAGTCATCACTTGGCAGCAGACTGTGGCAGCTCTGCGATCGTAAACCAAGATCCGCGTTGTATCGTGTAGCCCAGGGCATCAGCCCCGGATCGTCTGGCCAGCTTCGCGATCGAAAGTGGACCCGAAAACGCCCAGGGGACGAGCCTCGGACGCACTTAGGCCGTGCGATACCTGCTTTCTATAGGAAAGTATTCATTATCGCAAGGGAAAAATATCCTTTCGGTAATTCGGGCCGGCGCCCATAGCCCAGACGAGGCCGCTGCCTGTCCATCTCCCCTCAGAAAATCCCTGCGACAGGCCACTGCTATAGCCGCGCCCAGATCGGTGCAGCACTTGATGTCCACCTCACCGATCGTCTTCGGCGCAAGGATCGCCTCGGCCGTCTGCGTACGCGAACGGACAGTCAACGGTTCCACCACCTGCCGCAGCCGCCAGCCCAGCGCAATGCAGGCGATCTGCCGCGCGGTCGCCTGTCCATCGCTCCCGGCGCAGACCATGGTGGCGTAAAGGGTGCCCGTTCAGTCGCTCCAAGACTGGGTGGTGAGTCCGATCGAAGAAGTCCTTCATCCTCACGGCCATCGCAGCCGGGTTCTCCGGTGCCGCGAACAGGAAGCCGCCTGCCGCAGGCAGGTCCGCCACGTCGGCCTGCACCGCTGTCGGCACCCGGGTCCGCACCGTTGCCCGGCGTCCGCGCCGGCCGCCGCGGCAACGGCCATCTGGCGCGTACCCCGGTTCGAGAGTGGTATACGATCAGCAGCGCCCGCATCCCGACGACCCCAGCTCAATGCGATGAGCCGGCCGGGCATGCCCGCAACCCGCAGCGGAGCGAGCGGCGTCAGGTCCCTAATCGCGACGTCGAGCACGATGTCTGGCCACAGCTTGCCGACATAAGGACCCATTGTCAGGCCGCCGGCTCCAAGGGCGTTGCCAATCGCCACGCCCTCGACCCCGCGCACCCAGCCCAGCAGCGGCAAAATATCGGGACCGACCGGGCGGAAACCGATCCGAGTCTCGATCACGGTCGCGCTGCCGAGGCCGGCGCGACGCCGCGCATTTCGCGCGTCCGCCCCGCCTGGCCGCGGCAGTGACGCGACAGTCGAAGCCGGCGCCGCTCTGCACCGATCTCCGGCGCACGCGCCAGCCAACCGCATGCGCACATTCGATCGCCGCCAGTTTGGAAGGATCGCGCGCGACGCAAAGGCCCCCCGGACGGCGGTAGACCAGCGCGGCGGAATCGCCGGGGACCTCCAGGAATGCGGGACAATATCGCGCACCACCGGTAAAGAGCGCTGTGAATGCAGCATCGCCGAAGTCGGCCAGGCACGAGCAGACGATCCCCCATAGGCGGCCGTCGCACGACCATCGCGCGCCTGGTCGATCACCGGCACCTCTACGCGGGCACGCGCCAGATGAAATGCCACACGGCCCCCGAGTACCCCGTGACCAATGGCGACGATCCGCATCATTTCTCCCCGCTCCGCCGTAGCAGGCGCGCCGACTGGCCTATGATTCAACGTGATGCGGGCCAAGGATCATAGCAGCAGGTCTATAGCCCATCGACTCCCCGGCTAACGACACGGTCTGTCTGCCTCGCTGAGGCGGTCTTGAGGGCCTGCATCTGCGGAACTTCGGCCCGCGTCAGGGCGCCCCCACCGCCAGCGCGGCCTCGCCCGGCAATGATGTGACGAACACCCGGTTCGTGGCGAACGAAATCCAGACCCGCCGACCTCTCAGGAAGTCCTGACCGACCAACGCATCCCCTACCCCGAAACCGCTTGGTACCACGGTCAGCTGTGGGTCGACCGCAACGGCGGGCCCAATCGTCAGCCTGGCGAAGCGATGCAGATGGGAGGGGACCACCACCGGGCCAGCACCGTGCTGCATGATCACCGGATCGTCGGCCATCGCTTCCTCCGTCAAACCCAAACGGGTAGCGAGTTGCGAACCAATCGTGGTCTGCTGCGCACCTGTATCGAGCAACCCGGTCGCCGCCGCTCCGTCCAACGTAAGTGGGATCAGCAACCGGTCCTTGCGGGACGTCACTCCGGGGATCGGGATCGCGGGTTGCTCCCAGGGCGGGTAGGCATCCTGGCACCGGCGAGCACGATATAATGTGATGGAATTGTCGGAAAAATCGATATCGACATCGAACGCCAGCAGGACGTCCGCACCAAGCAAACCGGCAGGCGAAGCACTGCCGTCGTTGACGATGTTGAATTTCCCGACCGCGAATCGATCGACTGGGAAGCGGACGCCCCCCATCACCATGCTTTCCACGATCACATCCCAGTTCGTACTCGGACCGCCAATCCCGATGGTTCGCGAAACGCGACCGATATCATGTTGCAACCTCAGGCGACCGACCGCGTCCTCGGTCAGGATGCTGCGTTCGGCCCCGGTATCGGCGACCATCCAAACTGGATGGCCGTCGATCGCCACAGCCACCAACGGCAGGCCATGCTCCATCTGCAGCTTGAGGCGGGCGACCTCGACCAGGCTGCAATCCGGCGGCGGGTCGCTGCAACCCGCCAGCGCAAACAGCAGGGTCAGCAGGATCACAGAGAGGGAGCGCGCACGAAGCATCAAGAGGACCAGCATAGCGGCAGCACGAGGCGGTTGTCAGCCATGCGTCTGCCGCCGTCTGGATGTGGCTGAGAATGGACGGTTCCGCGGGGTGTGGCGTAGCGCACCGCTCGACTCACGAAAGGGACACCAGCGCCATACCTGCCCGCGTCGCGGGTTGTTTGTTTTTTGAAACCTGTGAGTCGGGTTAATCTGTAACCAGCCTGCAGGCACTATTCTGCGGCAGGTCGGGTTGTCCAGCTACGGCGAGATGAAAAGTGTGTTGCGATATCATCTGATATTCGTATATTTTTATGGACAAATCACTGTTATTAACCCTCATTAAACCCGCTCGGAACGGTGACCCAACCGCCCTCGCAAACGATGACACGTTGAAGAGAAAAGCTGGTCGATGACTTCAGACGAGGCGAAGCCGCGCAAGCGCAGGGCCACCCAGCCCGCGATCTTCAAGGCAGTCGACGGAATGTCGGACGAGGCACGCCACATCGCGGGCCAGATGCCGAACCTGCTCGTAGACCTCGCGCAACGGATCCGATCGCTCGCGGCAAGCGAAATCGATCCCTACCTACTGGTGGGCGTGTTGCTGGAAGGCATGGTCCATACCGTGTCGAACTGCATTCCCACCGATCGCCAGCCGGATACCATGCTCGCAACGTTGATGCTGTTGCAGCAGCGCATGAAGAAGGGTGTTTCCGACTCGACGGAACGGGACCGCTGCAACAGTGTCCCGGGCGACAAGGATTGAGCCATGGCACGAACAAATACCCGCGCATTTGGCACCCGATCCGACTTCCGACGTTGCTCCCGTAGCGCATCGCCGAAGGAGGTCAATTATGCCTGATCACACCTATCGCATCATCGAACTCGCCGGCTCGTCCGAAATCAGCCACGCGGACGCGATCGAAAACGCGATCGCACGTGCATCGAAAACGGTGCACAACTTACGATGGTTTGAGGTGGCGCAGATGTGCGGCGAGATCGAAGGGGGTGAAGTGCGCCACCACCAAGTCACAATGAAGGTCGGTTTTACCCTTGAGGGTGGCGATCCGAACGACTGAGCTTGGCCGCTCGGGGCCCGCCCCTCCCGCGGCGCCGGACGGCGTCGGGGATCGGACGATGCGCAGGGTGAACTCAACTGGTCGTCGCAACACCTTGAGGCAGGAAGTTGCGATGACCAATCGAAAACGGCGTTCGGCACGATCTGGGCGGCCGCCATTGTTGTCACCAGGTCGACCGCCCGTGGCAGGACGCAATGAGCAGCGAC
>JARLIJ010000053.1 GCA_031291795.1 Acetobacteraceae bacterium
AGCCCTCAAGGGGAGAGGGAGAAGTGTCATTCTCTTCGGCGGTTGGTATAAGGCAGCGGCGCGTCAGGCGTTGCCGACGGGCCCAAGAGCTGCACGGTTGTCGCGGACGACCGCTGCCAGCAATCGGAGCGCTTCGGGACCCCCGTTGTCGTTGAGTGCGCCACGCTCCATCTCCGCCGCCAGGACCTCGGCCTGTTCGGCGATCGTGTCGGCCGCCCGCCGCAATGCCTCCCGCGCCAGAGCGAGCTGCAGCGGTTCGGAAAGCAGGTTCCAATTGGCAAGCATGGTCGGGGCCTTCGTCATCTGGCCATTTTGGCGATCGCTGCCACGCGAGGGAACAAACCGTGGCTGAAGGCACCCTGATCCCATTTGGTTAAGAGAACGTTGCCGGAACATACGCGCCGGCAGAATCTGTCACGATGCGGGCGGCCCTGGATGAGGATGCCCGCTCGCCTGGGCGGGGGCCGCCTAGGCCAACCGCACCGTCACCGCCGGCAGGGGCTTGAATTCCACCGTCACGCTGGACGGACCGGTCAGCCAGATCGGCGGGGTCACGCTGCCCAGCATCACGACCTGCCCCGCCTTCAACCCGCCGAACGCGGCTGCCACCGGCGACGCCGCAAGCCAGGCTAACGAGTTGAACGGATGACCCAACAGGTCCCGCGCATGGCCCTCCCCCCGGATCTCACCGTCAATCGTGATACCGCCCGCAAGCGTGCTCAGATCGAGGCCGTGCCAGTTGATGCTGCCGGGGAGACCGAGCACGGCTGCGGCGTGGTACACCTGATCGGCGATCAACGTTGGCGTGCCGAGGACGGCAATGTCGTCATAGCGGTTTTCCACGATCTCGATGCCGGCAACGAGGTGCTCCACCGCAGCGGCCGCTTGCGCCTGCGTGCAGGGGCCAGGCGGCAGGTCGCGGCCGAGACGGACCGCCAGCTCGCACTCGACTCCCGGCTTGATGAAATCGGCGTATTGGACGACGGCACCGGATGGCAACAGGCCGCTCGCTGTCATGAATCCCGCCGCCGGGCCTGCCAGGCCGAGGTATTCCTGCATACGCCTCGCGGTGGCGCCGATCTTGAAGCCGGCCGGCCGGGCGGCCCCGAAATGGTCGGCCAGCAACCGCTGCACCGCCGCGCCCTGCTGCTCGTTCTGCGGCGCGACCTGCGCCGGCAGGGGCAGCACGGTTTGCCGGGCGATCCGGCGTTGATGCAGCATGGCGGCGGCGGGCTGCGGATCGTAGTCGGTCATGGGTCCGTCCCCGGGATGATGGCCCTCACGGCGCGCGGGTGAGTTCGTACAGCGCCACGGCGGCGGCGGCGGAGACGTTCAGGCTCTCCATCCCGCCCTTGATGGTGAGGCCGGCAATCATGTCGCAGGTATCGCGGGTCAGGCGGCGCAGGCCGGTGCCCTCGGCGCCCAGCACCAAGGCAAGGCGACGGTCCGCGAGACCGGGGCCCGACAGCGCGGTGCCCCCGGCGTCCAGGCCGACGCACCAGATGTTGGCGGCCTTCAGCGCGATCAGCGTACGGGCGATGTTGACCGCGCGCAACAGCGGCACGATCTCCAACGCGCCGGAGGCCGCCTTGGCGAGCGCGCCGGTCTCTTCGGGCGAATTACGGTCCTGGGTGATCACGCCGGCGGCGCCGAACGCGGCGGCGGAGCGCAGGATGGCGCCGACATTGCGCGGGTCGGTGACCTGGTCCAGCACCACGAGCGGGCCCGGACGCTCCAGCGTGTGCTGCAGGCTGGGCGGCGCCAGCGGGTCGGCGAGCAGCGCCACGCCCTGATGGGCGATGTCGCGGCCCAGCAACTGGTCGAGCCGCGCCCGTTCGGTACGTTCGGGGGCGAGCGCCCAGGGCTGCTTGAGGCGTTCGGTCAGCGCCGCTTCGGCTTCCGCGGTCAGCAGCAGGCGGCGCAGGCGGCGCGCCGGGTTGACGAGCGCGGCCGCAACGGCGTGCAGGCCATAGAGCCAGACGGCGCCTTTCGGCGCGTCCGGGGCGAACTGGCGCTGCACCTCCTGGTGATCCGGGGCCGGCCGTGGCCGGCGGTCGCCGTGGCCGTGCGGCGGCGCCTGAAGCGGACGCGGAGCGTGCAGCGGCTGGCCGCCAGACGGGCGGGGCGGGCGCGGGGCATCCTGATCGCGCAGCGGCGGACGCGGCGCATCGCGGTCGCGCGACGGGGGGCCCGGCGGGCGAGGGGCCTGGCTGTGGTGGCCGGGCGGACGTGGCGGACGCGGGGCATTGTGGTCGCGCACCGGCGCGCCCGAACCGCCGCCGGGACGCGGACCCGAGGGGCCGTGGCTGCTGCCGGGGCGGGGACCCGAAGGACGCGGACCATCGGTGCGCTGCGTGCCATCGCGGTGCGAACCCGGCCCGCCGTCTCGGCGAGGGCCTTGGCCGCTGGAATTGGCGGAACCGCCGGGCCCACGGTAGGGGCCTCGGTCGGAGGGCGGGCGGTTGGAGCCGCCGGGCCGGTTGCCGTGAGGGGGTTTCATTTCAACCCGGTATAGCCTGTGCCGGAACGGCTGCACAGGCGTGTGCAGCCGCGATAGTTGGTTCGTTGACAAGGGCGGGGGTTTCGCTCTAGTCCGCGCTTCCTGCGCGGAGGGGTGCCCGAGTGGCTAAAGGGGGCGGACTGTAAATCCGCTGGCGCACGCCTACGTTGGTTCGAATCCAACCCCCTCCACCAGCCGCGATATCAATCGCTGCGGCACCATCATCCGCACCGGGCGCCGGATCGCAGAATAGCAGCATTCCCGAGCATCGCGACGGCGCACAGCCCACGCTACGCCCGTCGCTGGCTTCACCGCTCCCGCACCCGGAACGCAGGTGCATGATCGGGTTGCGTCGTCACCACGGCCGCCGGCAGGACCGGCCGCGTGTCCGCCAGTGCCACGGCAAACCGTCGGAGCAGCATCGCGAGCACCAGGGTGGCCTCGGTCAGCGCGAACTGAGCGCCAATGCAGACTCGCGGCCCGACCCCGAACGGCAGATATGAAAAGCGCGGCACGGCCGGCGCAGCCGGCATGAACCGATCTGGATCGAACGCCAGCGGGTCCGTCCACAGGCGGGTATGCCGATGAAGCACCCAGGGCGCGATGATCACCACCGCCCCCGGCCGGATGTCCACACCGGCGAGGCGGTCGGACCCGATCGCCTCCCGCGCGATCGCGAATGCTGGCGGATAGAGCCGCATCGCCTCCTGCACCACCGCCCGGGTACGCACCAGGGCGGGCAGCACGACGAAAGCGTTATCGGGCGTGATCGCGACCGTTCGCGCCTCCGCCGCCACGCGCGCCTGCTCCGCCGGGTCCTGCGCCAGCAGCGTGAGGCACCAGAACAGCGTCACCGCAGTGGTCTCATGCCCGGCCAGCACCAGCGTTGCCACCTGGTCGCGCAGGACGGCTCGGTCGAAGCCCTCACCGGTCTCCGGGTCCCGGGCGGCGTGCAGCAGGTCAAACAGGTCGCGCGGCGCGGCTTCTGCGGACACGGGGGGCTGGGACCGGGCGCGGCGGGCATTGATGACAGCCTCGATCAGGCGCATCCAGCTTGCGTGGAAGCGCCGGCGGCGAAAGTCCCGCCAGGTCGGGACGGCGGCCGGCAGCAGCATGTCGAACAGATGCGGGCGCGACAGGTCGGTTGCGAATTCGTTCAGCATCCGGCGCATCGGCGGACCGAACTGCGCCATTTCCAGCGAGAACATCGCGTGGCCGGCGATGTCCAGCGTCAACACCTGCACGACTGCCAGCAGGTCGACCGGTCCATTGCGTGCCTCGGCCGCGAGCCGGGCCATGTGGGGTTCGGCCGCTGCCACGATATGCTGCGCCAGCATCGGCATGACCCGAGGGGCCAGGGCGGGTGCCGTGGTGCGGCGCTGGTGCCGCCAGGCGTCGCCTTCCGACAGCAGCAGCCCCTGGCCGGCGATCGGCCGGAGGATGCGGATCGAGGCGCGGGAGCGGCGGTAGTTCGCGTGGTTCTCCACGAGCACGCGATGGATCGCCTCCGGCGCGTTGGCCAGTACATTGGTGCGACCGAGGAAGCCACGCACCAGCATGTCCTCCCGGTAGGCGCGTTCGGGCCACATGGTGAGCGCGTTGGTGCGGATCGCGCGCAGGAACGCCCAAAGCGGCAGTTCGCGCGCAGGAACCTGCGGATGCGGGGGAGTGAATGGCGCGGCGCGGTCCACGTGGGGCGTGCTCCTGCATGCAGCTTCATGCAGATGGGGTGGGCGACGGGCGCCGACCACACCCCGACCCAGGGCTACCTGGCCGGCGAGGCTTCGGCTGCCACCATCTGCTGGTCGATCCGCGGCCGGTACACCACGCCACCACGGGTCGCCGCGATGGTCGGCTCAACATACATCGGGATGAGGCCCAGGCGGGCCACGGTCTCGGCCAAAGCGTGGCGGATCGCGGCGTCCCGGCCGGCGTCGTTGCGCACCACGGCGGCCTCGATGATCTGGTCCAGTGCCGGGTCGGAGAACCCGCCACGGTTGCTGTCGCCGATGCTGCGCTTGTCGTCCACCGTCTCGCCGGCGACTTGCAGGATATACTGCCCGTCCCGCAGGGAGGACAGCGACAGTTCGTACAGGATCAGCGGCCACTCGTTGCGGCCGGGGCGGGAGCGGGGGAAGAACACGCTGCCCGGCATGGTGTCGACCTTCGCCATGAAGCCACCGCGGGTCAGCATCTGCGCGATCCCCTGGCAGACGCGCGCATCGTCCACCCACCGGTCGTTCGGGCAGGCGAGCGTCAGGCCGAACCCGTCCGGGAACCCCGCCTTCGCCAGCTTGCGCTTCGCCCCGGCCGCATCCACCGCCGGTGCCGGGAGGGACGGATCCCAGCCGCCGAAGCCCTCCGGCACAAGCTGCATCGAGGCCATCCCCTGCCCCGACAGCGCACGGTCCACGATCGCGTGCCGGTCCACCGACAGCGAGATCGCCTGGCGCACCCGCAGATCGCGCAGCGGGTTGTTCGGCAGGGGATTACCATCGCGGTCAGTCAGCAGCGGCAGCGTGTCGCGGGCGACATTCGGCTCCAGAAACGCCACGCGGTCGGAGGCGCGCGCAAACACGTTGATGCCCGCGGTGGTGCGCAGGCGCGCGACATCCTCGGGCGGGACGTTCTCGATCAGGTCGAGGTCGCCGGCCAGCAGCGCCGCCTCCCGCGCGGCGTCGTTGTTGACGACCTTGATGTGGACGTGCTGCCAGGCCGGTCGCGTGCCCCAGTAATGCGGGTTCGGCACCAGCTCCGCGCCTTCGCCGTAGCTGAAGGAGGCCAGGCGGAACGGGCCGGTGCCGATCGTGGCCTGGGCGGCGGAAAACGCCTCGGGCGGGGCGCCGACGACGGATTTCGGCAGAATGAAGATGTTGGTGAACTGGCCCGGCAGCAGCGGGTTGGGTCGGTCGGTGGTCACCCGGACGGTGAACGGGTCGATCGCCTCGGTACTGGTGACGGTCCGCAGATTTGAGGTGTAGGGGCCGGGATTGTTCGGGATCGAGGGGATGCGGCGGACGCTGGCGACCACATCCTCGGCGGTGAAGGGGGCGCCGTCGCTGAATTTCACGCCCTGGCGGAGGGTGAATTCCCAGGTCTGGGGATCGACCTGCCGCCAGGCGGTTGCCAGGCTGGGGGTCCAGTGCGCGTCCGCATCCCGGCCGACCAGGCTGTCGTACAAATTGCGCGCCATCGCCATGTTCGGGCCGAGGAACAGGACGTGCGGATCGACCACGAACGCGGACTGGACGCCCATGCGGAGGTCCTGGGCGACAGCGGCCGGCGGGGCGAGAAGGGCGGCAAGCAGCCCGATCAGGAAACGGTGCATCCCCCGAGCGTGCGGGGTGCGGCGGCGGGGATCAAGCCTGGTTGCGCGGGGTGGTATCGACTTTGGCGTCACCCTCGAACGCCGGGTTGGCGACGGGGCGGAACAGCCAACCGAAGCCGTACTCGTCCGGCCGACCCGTGCGGAGCACGCGCGGGGTGATCATCGCCAGGGCGGCGACGCCACGGTTGGCACGCCCGGCGCTGCGGAGCAGCCGCTCCATGCCCTCCTGCATCGGCTGGTCGAAGCCCTCCGGCAGCGAGCCGACGGACAGTACCAGGATGCCGGGGTTGCGCAGGTTGATGCGGCCGCGGGCGGCGGCGATCGCGTCCTCCAGGGTGGAGCGGATCGCGGGCGGCGACCATGGCTTCCCGTCCGGCCAGGCGAAATAGGGGAAGGCCGGGGTTTCCAGCGCGAGTACCCGGTTGCCGGTCTGCACCGACCACGCCCGGATATTGCGGGTACCGTCGGACGCCGGCGCCAGGCCGATGCGGTTGCCTGAGTCAGACAGCACGCCGAGCGCGGCAAACACCGCCATTTCGTGGACGCCGAAGCCGGTTTCCGCCGCGCACGCCGCCATTTCCGGGAACAGAGCATGATGGCCCCAGGTGGCGAGAAACTGCCGGAACGCCCCCACATGAGCCGCCGCCACGGTGGTCTCGACGGGGCCCAGCAGCGGAAGGTCGGAGCCGGCGAGCCAGGCCTGGAGGTGGAGGCAGGCCCAGGCGAGCGGGTAGCGGCGGATGCCGGTCCAGTACAGCGGAAGCGTGGCCTCAGTGTGGGCCGCGTAGGCGCCGCCGGTCAGGCGGTCATAGGCCTCGATGACTTCCCGCAGCATTGCGGGCGACACCGTCACCGGCTCCTTCGCCGGCGGCCGGGGGCGCAGCGCAGCGTCCACCCGTTCCACCGTCGCGCGGTCGGCGAAAGTGACGCCGGGCGGCATCACTGCGGCATTTGGCATTTCCTGGGCGCGGCGCTCGAACGCCATGACCGTGCCGGACAGGCTCGCGCCGGCCGGCAGGTCGGGAGTCGTGGTGACCGCGCCGCACGCCGCGCAACGGACGCTGAGGCCAAGCATCCGCTCCGGCTGGTAGCCTTTGATCAGGACGGGCTGGCCGCAGCCGCAGGGCAGGTTTTCGGTGCCGTCGCCGACCAGGACCGGGCTGTTGCCGACCTGGACGAAGTGCGGAGGCAGTTCCACGCGCGGCGCGCCGGCGGTCAGGAAATCACCAGTTGAACAGGCTTTGGAGCCACCCTTTGCGGGGCGGCTGGATGATCGGGGTCTCGCCGTTGTTGGTGCCGTCGCCGAGCGCCGCGTTGGTCCGCAGCCGCTGGGATTCCTTCTGCGGATCGACCAGCACCGCGGTGGTCTGCGGCTTCTTCCAGAACAACAGCTTGTTCACGAAGCTCGGATCGCCCGAATCCACGCTGGCGTCCTTGTTGATCTCCTGGCGGATGGAATTCGGGACCGCCGGGCCGGCCTGTTCCAGCAGCGCCTGCTCGCCGGGCGTGCTGGAGGTCTGCGGCGTGGCGAGGGCGGTCTGCGGGACGAGGGTTTCTTCGGCCTGGCGCTGGGATGACTGTTCCTGCGGGCGCGGGGCGCCGGGACGCGGCGGGCGCAGGGTGAAGTCGGGCGGCATCGACAGCGGCGCCCGGGTGGTGACGGTGAATTCGTCGGGCGCGTCCCGGCTGAGGCCGAAAGTGCGGGACAGGCCGCCGGAGTCGCATCCGGCCAGCACCAGCCCGCCCCCGGCGAGCAGGGTGGCAGCCATTATGCGCTGACGAAATCGCGATTGGTTCATGGGCGTGCTCTGTAGCCGCGGACGGGCCCGTGCTGCAAGACCATCTGCGGGGGGAAGGCGGTCGGGTACAGGCTGGAAGGCCAGGAATTCGTGGGTTGGACATCTGAACGGGGCCTTGCGGGTCGCCTCGAAGCGGTCGTGCCTATCCGCCGGCAGCGGCCTGGCGGGCACGCATCGCGTCTTCCCAGTTCTGTCCGTCGAAGAACCGGGACGGACGCAGCGCGTCAGGGTCCACGTTGTCCAGGCAGCGGGCGTTCACGCTGACTTTGTCGGGATACGACCGCGGCGTGTAGAATGTGTGGATGCCGCAATGCCGGCAGAACGTGTGCTTCGCGACATGGGTCCCGAACTGATAGGTCGTGATCGCGTCTTCGCCCTGCAGCAGGGTGAACTGCTCCAGCGGCACGACCAGGTGCAGGATCCCCTTCTTGGTACAGATGGTGCAGTTGCACTCGGATATCTGCGCCAGGTCGGCTTGCACGCGAACGCGCACCTGGCCGCAATGGCAGCCGCCTTCATAGGTTTGCAGCATCGTTCTGTCTGCTCCCGGTCTGGTTGGACGAGACGGATGCACGCATCATTGAACGGCCGTCGTCGCGAGTCACCTCCTCCGGCACCGCCGCCACGCCTCGCTGTTGCAGCCACGCTCCGAACCGGGGATGCGCAGTCAGCACGCAGAACGGCATTGCGGTCAGCAGCCCGCCGGCCAACGGAGCCGCCCACAGCATTGCCAACCACCCGGCGGAGCCGAATGCCGCGAACACCGCCACGCCGAACAGGGTCTGCGGCCAGAGCAGCCGTAACGCCTCGACCCAGCGGACCCCCCGCGCACCACGGTTCTGCGGCGCCCAACCGGCGCGGGCCCCGAACGCCATCCGCGTCGTCGCCAGCGTCTTGGCCAGGATGGTAACCGGGTCGAGCAGCAGCGTGAACAAAGTCTCTGCCGCCATCCCCGCCAGCACCCGCTTTGTTCCGCCATACCGCGCGCGCTCCATCCGCGAGAGCAGCAGCGCGGCGTAGGCCAGCCACTTCGGGGCATACAGCACACCGACCCAGCCCAGCGTCAGTGCCAACGCCGGCCTCCAGGGAAACGGCGATACGCTGTCGGTCGCCGCGGCCAACGCGGCACCCAGCAGGAACACGACGTAGAATGGCGTCGAGCCGAACAGCAGCATCGCCTGGATGAGCTGCCACCGCCCCATCGGCCGCAGCCCCGGCCGTTGCAGCAGCGGCCAGTACTGGAAGTTGCCAGCCAGCCAGCGCAGCTCGCGATGGAGGAACTCCGGCAAGGCCGGCGGATTGGCCTCGAACGAGCCATCCTCGTCGGCCAGCAGCCGCACGCCCCAGCCGGCCCCGGCGAGCTGTGCCGCCTCGATCTGGTCGTGCGACAGGATCGTGCTGCCGTCCGGCAGGGGCGCGAGGCGGGCATGAGCGCGGAACGGGGCGATGCGTAGCGCGGCGTTGTGGCCCCAGTAGCAGGCTTCGTCGCCCTGCCACCAGGCGGTCGCCCGCGCCCAGCTTCGCATCCCGGCGCGCATGCCGAACTGGAACAGGCGCGGGAAGGCCGCCGTTGCCGGCAGGCCGACCGTGAGGTGCTGGACGATCGCCAGATGCGGTTCCGCCTGCAGCGTGCGCACCAGCCGCAGCACGGCCGGGGCGGTCATCTGGGAGTCGGCGTCCAGCACCAGCAGGAATTCGGCGTTCCCTGCATGCCGATCCAGGAACTCCATGATGTTGCCGGCCTTGAACCCGGCGTTTTCCGTCCGGCGGCGATAGCGCAACCGGCCGGCCAGGGGGAAGGCGGCGACCGCCCGTTCCTCCGCCGCCGCGATGGCCGGATCGGTGGTGTCGGACAGCACCCATGGGGCGAACGCCACGCCGGCTTCATCGAGCGCCAGGAGCAGCCGCTGCAAAGGCGGCAATACGGCGCCCAGGTCCTCGTTGCGCACCGTCACCGCGATCGCCGTGGGCGGTAGTGGCGCCGTCACCGATTGCCCCGCCGGCCGCCGGGCGCCCACCAGCACCCCCAGCAGCCCGTTCGCGCCGCACAACCCCAGCCACGGTGCGGCGCCCAGGAAGCCCGCCGCCATCAGCCCCTTGGCGAGCGTCCAACCGCCGGCTGCCAGAACGCACCACAGCAAAGCCCCGAGGCACGCCACGACGCACACCCCGATCCCCAGCACGCACAGCCGTCGCAGCTTCATGCGGTGCAGCATAGCGGGCCCTGCGCCGCACCTGTAGAACCCTGGCCGATGCCGCCCCCGCCAGACCCGATTGTCGCCATGATCCTGCCGCCCAACGAAGGATTCGGCCCCGGCCGCAGCGGCGCCATCGGGCTGATCGCCCATCGCCTGGCGCATATCGCGGGTTTTCGCACCGTCATCTTCGGCGGCCGGCAGGATGGCGCACCGTATGAAGATGTGACTTTCCGCGCCCTCGACCCGGTTGCCTGGGTCCCCGGCACGGTCAACCTGAAATACACCGCTCGCCTGGCCCTGCCGCTGTTGCGCCTGCGGCCGGCTTTGGTCGAAGTGCATAACCGGGTCGGCATCGCCCTCGCGCTGTCCGCCCTGCTGCGCCCGACCCCGGTCGTGCTGGTGCTGCACAACGATCCGCAGGGGATGCGCCGTGCCCGCCGTCCGCGGGAACGGGCTGCACTGCTGCGCCGGGTGGCGCGCGTGGTGACCGTCTCGGACTATCTGCGCACGCGCCTGCTGGACGGCGTCGCCCTCCCGGACCGTCCGCCGGTCGTGCTGCCGAACTGCCTGGACCTTGCGATCCTGCCGCCGGCGCGCCGGCGGGAGCGGTTGATCCTGTTCGTCGGCCGCACCGTCGCCGAAAAAGGACCGGATGCCTTCGTGACCGCCTGCGCCGCCGCCCTGCCGCATCTGCCGGGTTGGCGTGCGGAGATAATCGGCGCCGACCGCTCCCGCGCCGACAGTCCCGACACGCCGTTCGTCCAGATGCTGCAAGGCAGCGCCCTGGGTGCCGGCGTCGAACTCCTCGGCTATCGCGACCATCCCGCGGTGCTCGCCGCCATGACCCGCGCGGCCATCGTGGTGGTCCCCAGCCGGTGGCCGGAGCCCTTCGGGCTGGTGGCGCTGGAGGCCATGGCCTGCGGGGCCGCCCTGATCTGCAGCCACCGGGGCGGCCTGCCGGGCGTCGCCGGCGATGCTGCCATCTATGTGGATCCGGACAACCCTGCCACCATTGCCGCTGCCATCCGCGACCTGGCCAACGACGAGACGCACCGTCTGGCACTCGCCGAGGCCGGACGTGCCCGCGCGGCGCGCTTCGACCTTACTGCCGTCGGCCCGCAATGGGGGGCATTGCGGCGGGAGATCATACGGGCAGGGGCGAATCCCTAGCGGAAGCGGGGCCGTGCTGCCATCCGCGCCCGGTGGCCCACCGGGGACGTCGTACCTATATTGCCGGCAACAGATGGAGTTGAATCGATGGCGGAGACCTCGACGCAGGTGCCGGTGACGGTGTTGACCGGGTACCTGGGTGCCGGCAAGACGACGCTGCTGAACCGGATTTTGACCGAACAGCACGGCCGGAAATATGCCGTCATCATCAATGAGTTCGGAGAATTGGGGGTCGACAACGACCTCGTCGTGGACACCGACGAGGAGGTGTTCGAGATGAACAACGGCTGCATCTGCTGCACCGTGCGGGGCGATCTGATCCGCATCGTGGGCGGCCTGATGAAGCGGCGCGGCAAGTTCGACGGCATCATCATCGAGACCACCGGCCTCGCGAACCCGGCCCCGGTGGCGCAGACCTTCTTCGTCGATGAGGGCGTGAAGGAGAAGGCGCGACTGGATGCCATCGTGACGGTGGTGGACGCCAAGCACCTGCCGGCACGCCTGAAAGACAGCCATGAGGCCGAGGACCAGATCGCCTTCGCCGACGTGATCGTGCTGAACAAGACCGACCTGGTAACGCCGGACGAGTTGGAGGCGGTCGAGCAGCAGATCCGCAAGATCAACAAGTTTGCGGTGATCCACCGCACCGAACGCGCGTCCCTGCCGATCGACCAGGTGCTCAACCGCGGCGCGTTCGACCTGAACCGCGTGCTGGCGCGCGACCCGGAGTTCCTGACCGGCGAGGACGACCACGAGCACAACGAGGACATCACCTCGCTGAGCTTCGAGGTCGAGCGTCCGATCGACCCGGAGAAGTTCAACGCCTGGATCGGGGGGTTGCTGCAGGACAAGGGGCAGGATCTGCTGCGCACCAAGGGCATCCTGGCGTATGAGAACGAGGACCGCCGTTTCGCCTTCCAGGCCGTGCACATGATCGCCGACGGCGACTTCATCGGTCCCTGGAAGGACGGCGATCCGCGGGTCAGCCGCATCGTGTTCATCGGCCGTAACCTGAACCGGCCGCAGTTGCGGCGCGGGTTCGAAGGCTGCGTGGCGGATTGATCGCATGAGCCAGACCACTACCGCCCCGTTCCTGCTCGAATCCCGCGGCACGCCGCGGGAGCTAGGCGCCTTTGTCGTCGCGGTCCGGTTCTCCCGGGACGGGCGCAGCGCGGCCTTCGCCCTGGGCGACGGCACGCTGCATCTGGTGAACCCGGCAGACCCCGACGTGTGGCATGCGGTCGCAGTGCATGACGGTGCCACATTGTCGCTGGCGGCGGACGTGACGCCGGACGGGTTCGTCTCCGGCGGCGACGACGGTGCGCTGCGCCGCGTATCCGCTGCGGGGGAAGCCAGCGACATGGCCCGTTTCGGCATGAAATGGGTCGAGCAGGTGGCGACCCATGCCCTGGACAAGGGGCGCGGACTGATCGCCGCCAGCGTCGGGAAGGTCGTCCATCTGTTCGACCAGGCCGGGGGAACGCTGAAGACCTGGACGCATCCGTCCTCGGTCACCGGCCTGGCGTTCGATGCCAAGGGCAAGCGGGTGGGCGCCTCGCACTACAACGGGGCCTCGCTCTGGTTCGTCGGTGCCAAGACCGACAATGCCCGCGTCCTGGAGTGGAAGGGCAGCCACACCGCGCTCGCGATCCATCCGGAGGGCGACGCCGTGGTGACCGCGATGCAGGAGAACGCGCTGCACGGTTGGCGGCTGTCGGATGGCCAGCACATGCGCATGAGCGGCTATCCGACCAAGTCCGAATCCCTCTCGTTCAGCCGCAACGGCCGCTGGCTGGCCAGCAGCGGTGCGGATGCGATGGTGCTGTGGCCGTTCTTCGGCGGCGGCCCGATGGGCAAGGCCCCGATCGAACTCGCCGGGGGGGATGGGATCATCTGCACCCAGGTGGCCTGCCATCCCAAGGATGACCTGGTGGCGGGGGGCTTCAGCGACGGGCTGGTCGTGGTGGCCGATATCGCTTCGTCGCGCGTGCTGCCGGTGGCACCGCCGGAGCATGGCAAGGTCACCGCCCTGGCGTGGAGCCCCGATGGGGCGAGATTGGCGTTCGGCACCGAAACAGGCTTCGCGGCCGTGGTGGATTTTTCCCGGCGGTGAGATATCCCAGCCATTGCAACGACAGTTCGCAGGGTATCCGTAACCCCGCGGTGCTACACTGCGCCGCATGGCCGACGACGTTTCCGGACCCCCACTGACCAATCCAGCCTCAGCCGACGTCATGCGGCTGCAGGCCGAGATGACGGCGCTCCGCCAGCAGGTCTCGGACCTTTCGGAGACGCTCGACGAGGTGGAGGGCGCGATCGTGGTCTATGACCGCGATCGCCGGTTCCTGCTCGCCAACCAGGCCTATCACGCTCTGTTCCCGCATTTGCCCGCCGACGACGTCCTGCGCCACGAACGCTATGAGGAGCTGCTCCGCCGTTCGATGGTGGCCGGCACGGTTCACGATCCGCAGGCGCAATCCGACCCCGACGGGTTCGTCGCCCGACGTATCGCGGCCATGGAGCAGCGTCAGCGTCTCCCGCGGGAGACCACGGCGCAACGGCCAGGGCGGGTGGTCTACCAGCCACGGCTTGGTCGCTGGTATCTGGTGCGGTCCCGCCGCACACCGAGCGGGAACGATGTGTCGCTGCGGGTGGACATCACCGCACAGAAGCAACTGCAGCAGGCGTTGGAAGAGGCACGCGCCGCCGCGGAGACCAGCGACCGGATGAAGTCGCAGTTCCTGGCGAGCGTCTCGCACGAATTGCGTACGCCGCTGAACGCCGTGATCAACTTCGCCCGCCTGATCGCCGAAGAAATCCATGGCCCGCTTGGTGCAACCGAGTACCGCGGTTACGCGCAGGACATCCGGGACAGCGGGACGCATTTGCTGGGCCTGATCGATGAACTGCTCGACCTCGCGCGAGCGCAAGCCGGCCGGCTGACGATCCAGGAAGGCCTGCTGGATCCGTCCGCCCTGGTGCGCACGGTGTGCCGGGTGCTCGGGCCGGAAGCCGTCGGAGCGGGGGTCTCGCTGTCATGGGAGGCGCCGGCGGAGCGTTGGAGCGTGCGTGGCGATCCCGTCCGGCTGCGCCAGGTGCTGCTGAACCTGGTGGGCAATGCGATCAAGTTCACTGCGTCCGGCGGCACCGTGCGGGTGAGCCTTGCCGTCACGGACGACGGCGCCTTGCGGATCACGGTGCGCGACAACGGCGTGGGGATCGCAGCCGAGGACCTGGGACGCGTCATGCGGCCATTTGAACAGGTGCACGCCGGCCGCGCACCCGGCATCGGGCTCGGACTGCCGCTCTCGCGGTTCCTGGTGGAGCTGCATGGCGGCCAGTTGGCGCTGGCAAGTACCCCGGGCGAGGGCACGACGGCCGAGGTGGCGCTGCCGGCCGATCGTGTGCTGGGGGCTCAATAGTGGCGTGCTACCGGTCGGGCTGAGAAGCCCGTGCCTCCTTCGCCAGCGCCAGCCAGGCCTGGGCGGCATGGGAGAGATAGCCGCCACGGCGCCAGATCAGCGCCATGTGCCAATCCATGCCGGCATCTTCCACGCCGATATTCCGCACATTGGGGTGGCCGCGCTGCCTGGCGATCATGCGCGGCAGGAACCCCACCCCGAGGCCGGCGGCAACCAGCGCGACCACGAAGTCGATCTGGCTGCTGCGCGCCGCGATGGTGGGCGTGAACCCGGCGCGCTGGCAGGCATCGAGGATGATCGGGTTGAGTGCAAAGCCGGCGTCGAACAGGATGAACGGCAGGTCCGCCAGCGCCTTCAATGCCAGCCGGTCGCTGCCGGCCAAGGGGTGGTCCGCGGCGATCAGCACGTCGACCGGCTCGAGGCGCACCTCCTGCCACTCGAAGTCGTCGGGCACCGGCAACAGCGAGGCCGCCAGTTCGACCTCGCCGGCCAGCAGCGAGGCTTCGAGCCGCCGGCTGCCGTGCTCGACCAGCCGGATGTCGATGCCGGGATAACGGCTTCGGAAGATCGCGAACAAGGGCGCGAACAATGTGCTGCTGCCGATCGGCGGCAGGCCGAGGCGAAGCATGCCCCGCTTCAACCCGCGCAGTTCGTCCAGTTCGGTGACCAGGTCGTCGCGTTCGGCCAACATGACGCGTGCACGGCGGTAGACGACTTCCCCCGCCGCGGTCAGGGCGTTGCGATGGCCCGTGCGGTCGAGCAGTGAAAAGCCCAGCTCGTCCTCCAGCTGCTTGACCGCCTTGCTGACGGTGGACTGGGTCGCGAACACGGCCCTGGCGGCCTGGGAGAAGCCGCCCTGGCGAACCACCTCGACGAAGGCACGCAGGGTGCGCAGTTCCATATCCATTCCATATACGACTAGTTCATAGTCCGACAATTCATTTTGAGAATGATGCGATGCGGCATAGATTAAGGGCTGTTCCAGAGGTACCCGATGACCACACGCCGTTTCGCCATCAACGCCCGCCGCGGACTGGATCTCAGCCGCCCGCTTCAGATCGCGCTGCTTTGCGTGTTCTGGCTGGCCGGCGAGGCGGTGGCGCGCACGACCGAGATCCCGGTGCCTGGCGGGATCGTCGGAATGTTCATCGTGCTGGCACTGCTGGCCAGCGGACGGCTCAGCCTCCTCAGCATGCGGCGCGGTGCCAACTGGTTCCTCGCGGAGATGCTGCTGTTCTTCATCCCCGCCGTGCTTGCCATCATGGACCACCAGGAACTCATGGGCTGGTTGGGACTGAAGGTCCTCGTGGTGATCCTGGCTGGAACCATCATCGTCATGAGTGTGACGGCACTCGCTGTCGATCTTTGCTTCCGCTGGAGGTCCGCGCATGTCCATGCTGGTCCTGCTCTCGACTAATCCAATTGCGCTGACCGTCTTCTGGTCTGCTGCAACCATTGGGCTCTATTTTGCAGCGAAACGATTGTATCGGCTGTGGCCGCGCTGGTGGCTGACGCCGCTGGGTGTAGCGCCGCTGCTGCTGATCGCGATCACCCTGTCGTGCCACACCAGCTACCATGACTATTTCCGCAGCACGCAGTGGCTCGTCCTGCTGCTCGGGCCGACCACGGTCGCGTTCGCCATCCCGATCTACGAGCAGCGTGCGCTGATCCGCCGGCATTGGCCGGTGCTCGCCGCAGGGGTGCTGGTCGGCAGTGGCACGGCGATGGTCTCGGCCTGGGGGCTCGCCAGCCTGCTTGGCATGAGCGGCAGCCTGCGGCTCAGCCTTTTGCCCCGCTCCATGAGCACGCCGTTCGCCATGGCGGTGTCGGGCGACATCGGTGGCGTGCCGGACCTGACCGCGGTGTTCGTGGTGTTCACCGGCGTGTTCGGCGCGGCGCTGGGCGAGGCGGTGCTATACTGCCTGCCGCTGCGGTCCGTGCTGGCGCGTGGCGCATTGTTCGGCATGGGTGCCCACGGCGCGGGGGTCGCCAAGGCGCACCAGATCGGGCGCGAGGAAGGCTCGATCGCCGGCCTGGTCATGGTCATGGTTGGCTTGGTCAACGTGCTCGCCGCCCCGCTGCTGGGGTACGCGCTGCACTAGCCCAAGGCGACGGCGGGCTTCGCCGATCCATGTTTTGGAGCTGACCCGAATTTCCGCTTAGCATCTCGTCCGGAGTCACGAGATGAAGGAAGCGGAACAGATGGTCGGAGCGCCTGCGGACAGAAGGTCCAGCTCGACAGTTGCCACGGTGTTGCGTGTCACCAGCGGCAACTTCCTCGAGATGTTCGACTTCTTCCTGTTCGGCTTCTACGCGACGTATATCTCGAAGGCGTTCTTCCCGAGCGGAAGTGAGTTCGCGTCGCTGATGCTGACGTTCATGCCGTTCGGCGCGGGTTTCCTGATGCGGCCGCTCGGTGCCGTCCTGCTGGGCGGCTACGTCGACCGGATCGGGCGCCGCAAAGGGCTGATCGTCACGCTCACGATCATGGCCACCGGCACGATCCTGATCGCCTTCGTGCCGGGCTACGAGACCATCGGGCTGTTCGCGCCGCTGCTGGTGCTGGTCGGGCGGCTGCTGCAGGGGTTCTCGGCGGGCGTCGAGCTGGGCGGCGTGTCGGTCTACCTGTCGGAGATGGCCACGCCGGGCAACAAAGGCTTCTACGTCGCCTGGCAATCCGGCAGCCAGCAGGTCGCCATCATGGTGGCCGCGGTGATCGGCTTTGTCCTGAGCGACGCGCTGCTGCCCGCCGACATGTCGGCCTGGGGCTGGCGCATCCCGTTCGTCATCGGCTGCCTGATCGTGCCGTTCCTGTTCTACATCCGGCAATCGCTGGAGGAGACCCAGGCGTTCCTCCAGCGCAAGCACCGGCCGTCCACCGCCGAGATCTTCACCTCGCTCGGGCGGAACTGGGAGGTGGTGGTGCTCGGCATGCTGCTGGTCGCGATGACCACGATCTCGTTCTACGCGATCACGGTCTACACGCCGACCTTCGGGAAGAGTGTGCTGAAGCTGTCCGCCACCGACAGCTTGCTCGTGACGTTTTGCGTGGCAGTGTCAAACTTCATCTGGCTACCGGTGATGGGCGCGCTGTCGGACCGGGTGGGGCGCCGGCCGCTCCTGCTGCTGTTCTCGGCGCTGACGCTGGTGACGGCGTATCCCGCGCTGGCGTGGCTGGTGGTCAATCCGTCATTCGTGAACATGCTGATGGTGCTGCTGTGGCTGTCGTTCCTGTACGGCAGCTACAACGGCGCAATGGTGGTCGCGCTGACCGAGGTCGTGCCGGCCAGCGTGCGCACGGCCGGGTTCTCGCTGGCGTATTCCCTGGCGACCGCGTTCTTCGGCGGGTTCACGCCATTGATGTCGACCTGGCTGATCGAGGTGACCGGCAATCGTGCGGCACCGGGGATCTGGGTGGCGTTCGGTGGTGCTTGCGGGTTGGTGGCGACGGCCCTGCTGTATCGCGAGCGCATGGTGAGCGTCCGGACGATCGCCGAGGGGCAGTCGGCATGAAGGTGGGCTTTGGGGTGATGCGCGCAACGGGTTGTCGCTGATGCCGGATGGCGACCTGCTGCTCGACTCCCTACTGTCGGCGGGTGCCGATCTGCCGGCCTAGGCACACGACGCCAGGAGCGCCGCCAGCGGCCCATCGTCCGCCGGCACCGCCCCGCCGATCGAGCGGATTGCCGGCGCGCTGCTGGAGAGCGAGACCCTCTCGTCGGAGATCGCGGACGGACTGATGGCCCTACCGCCGGTTCGGCGGAAGCCATGGTCGACCGGCTGACCACAGCCTCGCCAACATGACAGGGGCCGCTTCGAAAGGGGCGCTACGCGTTGGGGCGACCGACGCCATCCATGACCGCGCGGGTCGTCGTCATGGGCGAGCATCGCCGAAGACGTGCTCGGCAGCCGGGAAGCGGCGCTCGCGCACGTCCGAGGCATAATCGCGGATCGCCGCCTCGATCGACTGCGCAACCTCGGCGTAGCGGCGGACGAACTTCGGATGGAAATCGGTGAACAGGCCAATCATGTCGTCGACCACCAGAATCTGCCCGTCGCACGCGACCGAGGCCCCGATGCCGATGGTCGGCGGCGCGATCGCGTTGGTGATGGCGCGCGCCAGCGATTCGGTGGTCTTCTCGATGACCACGCTGAACGCGCCGGCGTCAGCCACCGCCTTGGCATCCGCCATGATGGCCGCCGCCTCGGCTTCGGTGCGCCCGCGCACGCCATAGCCTCCGAGCGCATTCACGGTCTGCGGGGTCAGGCCGATATGGGCCATGACGGGAATGCCTCGGCCCGTGAGGAAGTGGATCGTCTCCGCCATCACCGCGCCGCCTTCCAACTTCACCGCCGCACAGCCGGTCTCCGCCATGACACGGGCCGCGGTGCGGAAGGCCTGCGCCGGCGACTCCTCGTACGATCCGAACGGCAGGTCGACCACAACACAGGCATGCGACGCCGATCGCGCAACCGCGCCGCCATGGGCGATCATCATCTCCTGCGTCACGCCGACGGTGCTGGTCATGCCGTACACCGTCATCGCCAGGGAATCGCCGACCAGGATCAGGTCGACATGCGGATCGATCAGCTTGGTCACCGGAGCGGTATAGCTGGTCATGCAGACGATTGGCTGCCCGCCCTTGCGTGCCTGGATGGCAGGTGGCGTCAGGGATTTGCTGGGCACGGACTTGCTCACGGCGCTCTCTCCGATCCTTGGCAGTAGCTATCTTCGCCTGGCCGCGTCGTTGCTCGCGGCAGAGACCCGTCGCCGGTAAGCCATTTTGGGTTACCCGAGAAGCCCCGAACCTGTGAATGACTTCGGCTAAGTGGTGGCTTCAAGGAACGTCCCCATCTGCCGGGTATACCAACCGCCCCTACGTCCGACTCTCAAGGGGGCTTCCGGCGCGGCGGATTGTTCGATTCGATGTTTCCCGACGATTTTGAGGGAATGCGAGATGGGCGCGGCGATCGCGATTACCAGCCTGGACCGCTCGGCGATGGAGCTGCGCCAGCTGGCCGCGGCGAACAAGGACGCACAAGTGGTCCGCCGGTTGCTGGCGTTGGCGCTGGTGTTGGAAGGCAAGTCTCGCACCGAAGCGGCCCAGCAAAGCTGGCATGGAACGTCAGACTCTGCGCGACTGGGCGCATCGCTACAATGCCAAAGGCGTGGCGGGCCTGACGTCCGAGGTCGGCCCCATCTATTACGAACAGACAACGATAGGGGGGCGATTCCACTCACCGTGAACGCGCGCTAATCATGCGCAACGGATCCAGGGAGCAGAATTCGGACGGCCGTCGCCGTCATCGTGGGAGTGACAGAGTCGCGCGAAGTCCGCCCTCAGGCCGATTTATGAGCGTGATCTGACCGCCATGCGCCTGCACGACTGACAACGCGATGGAAAGCCCAAGCCCGGTGCCTCCGGTCTCTCGGCTACGCGATTGCTCCAGGCGATAGAACGGCTCGAACACGCGCCGCAGATCGGCGTCCGGGATGCCGGGACCTTCGTCATCGATGACGATGCTGATGGCGGCGGGCGATGTCGCGATGCGCGTGTGCGCCGAGCGGCCATACTTGATGGCGTTGTCCAGCAGATTGCTGATCGCGCGGCGCAGTGCTGCCGGCTGGCATTCGAGCACGACCGGTTCGGCGGCTTCCATCGTGACCGGCAGCCCGGCATCCGCCATGTCGTCGACGGCCGATGCGAGCAGCGCGGCCATATCGGTCCGTCGCCAGGGTTCGGCCGTTGCCTCGTTGCGGGCGAACTTCAGCGTCGCCTCGATCATGGCATCCAGCTCGCCGATCGTGGCGAGCATCCGGTCGCGCTCGTCGCCCTCGTGCAGGCCCTCGGTGCGCAGCCGCAGCAGCGTCAACGGCGTGCGCAGGTCGTGCGACAGCGCGGCCAGCATGCGGGTCCGGTTTTCCAGCAGACGCTGCAGGCGCCCCTGCATCTCGTTGAAGGAATGTGCCGCCAGGCGCATCTCGCGGGTGCCGGCTTCGGCGACCGGCGGCGCATTGACGTCGCGCCCCAGTCGTTCTGCCGCCCGGGCGAGCACCCCGAGGGGCGCCGTCACACGCCGCACGGCCCACACCGAGGCCAGCACGACGATGAGCGCCATGATCGCCATGGCGATGGTGAACTGCCAGGAGATCGACGGCCCGGTATTCGGCAGCGCCGCGAGGAAGGTCAGCCACTGTCCGTCCGACAGCTGGATGGCCGCCTGCAGGCTGCGCCAGCCGACAGCCCGATGCATCCAGGGCCCCATCATCGGCATCGGATGCCCAGGCCTGGCGAATTGCTGGCCCGTCGCCCCCGACACCGCGACGTAGAGCCGTGCCGCCATTGCGGCAGGAAGCTGCTCCGCGAGGTAGTCGCGGATCAGCAGGTCCGCGGCGTCGGGCGTCTCGCCGACAGTGGCGGGGGGTTGCGACGACGACAGGGAGACGCGGAGCGTCGGGTCGCTCGCGGCGGCGACGATGCGGTCGCGCCACGCCTCTGGCGCTTCGTCGATGAGGCGCGCGAGGTTGGCGATCCGCTGCGTCGCGGCATAGCCGCCGATTGCGCGTGCCGCCTGCGCCCGGTCGCTGGCGTTGATCCAGGTGCCGACCAGATAGGATACCATCAGGCCTGCGAGCAGGATCACGACCATCTGTCCGAACAGGGTCCGGGGAAGCAACCGCGTCATCGCTCGCTGACCGCCGGCGTGAACATGTAGCCGCCGCCCCAGATCGTCTTGATCACCTGCGGTTCGGCCGGGTCGCGCTCCAGCTTCTTGCGCAGGCGGCTCACCTGGGTGTCGATGCTGCGGTCAAAGGCCGTCGCGGCCCGTCCCCGCGTCAGGTCGAGCAACTGATCGCGGTTCAGTACCCGCTGCGGCCGCTCGACCAGGGCCAGCAGCAGCTCATACTCCCCGGTGCTGAGGGGCACCGTCACGCCGTCCTCGCCCAACAGCTCGCGGCTTTCGGTATTCAGCAGCCAGCGGTCGAACTGGTAGCGCTTTGGCTGCTGACCTTGTTCGGATCGGACCGGTTCCATGTGGCTGCGGCGCAGCACCGCGCGGATGCGGGCAATGAGTTCACGGCTGCCAAAGGGTTTGGGGAGATAATCATCGGCTCCCATCTCCAGACCAATGACCCGGTCCACCTCCTCGCCCTTGGCGGTGAGCATGATGATCGGGATGCTGCTGTCGGTTCGGATCGCCCGGCAGAGCGACAGCCCATCCTCACCGGGGAGCATGAGGTCGAGCAGGATCAGATCGATCCGGCTGTCCGCGAGGGCTTTCCGCATTGCCTTGCCATCGGCTGCGGCGGTAATCCGGAAGCCCTCCTGACTCAGGGCACGCCCGACCAGTTCGCGGATTTCGCGGTGGTCGTCCACGATCAGGATGTGCGGCCCGGTGTTCATGGATGGAACGTAAGCGATCGGCGAGGGAAGACCGGCGGAAAAATTGTCGCGAGATGTGTCCACCGGCCGGTCTGACAAACCTTGCCACACATTCGGCCGACGCTGACAAACCTCGGTGACAGGTCAGGGCCAGATGGTGCTGCGACGGCCGCAAGCGGGCCGCCAGCAACAGGAGCATCCCGATGAGAACAGTGACCAAAGCCCTCGCGATCGGCGCCCTAATCGTCGCCGCCGGGGGAGTCGGCCTCGCGGCCAGGGCAGAGACAACCGCACCAGGCTGCGGCGCACACGCCATGCAGGGCAACATGGGTGGCGGCATGATGGGGATGCGGGGCGACCACCACGCGTTCGGCTTCGGCGATCCTTCGGCGCATCTCGCGACGCTGAAGACGGACCTGGGCATCAAGCCGGAGCAAACGGCAGCCTGGGATACCTATGCGAAGGTCGTCCAGGACACCGCGCAGCAGATGCAGGCGACGCGCCAGGGGATCGACAGGGATGCGGTCCGCAGCATGTCTCCGCAGGATCGGCAGGCCTTCATGACCAAGATGCGCGACCAGCACGTGCAGGCGTTTGCGACGGTCAAGACCGCCGCCCAGACGCTGCTGCCCTCGCTGGATGATGCTCAGAAGGCCAAGGCGCAGAGTGAGCTCCCCGGTCTCGCGGCGCAGGGACGGCACATGATGCGGCACGTGGGTATGGGGATGATGGGCGGCCCGGCTGCCCCCGCCGGCCAATAGCCAAATCGGCGGAGTCGTTGCGAAGGCAGAGATTCCTCCGCAACGGCTTTGTCGTCTCCTGCCATATCTGACCTCTGTCGTGCATAATACCAACCGCCGAAGACACCGACTCGCCTGCCTTCGTCATGGCCGGCCCCTGTGCCGGCCATCTGTCGCGGCAGACTGCCTCACGGATGGCCGGCACGGAGGCCGGCCATGACGGCTGGGAAGGTCAGTACCAACGGCCGTTGGTATAAGAGGTCCGGGAGCGGTGCAGCGGACTGCCGGTGCAACGCTACAGCCCGGAGACTCTGGTTCGGGAACTCGGTGACGACTTCGCGCCGGTCGAGAGCATCCGGGAGGACCGCACGACGCCAGGTGGCGCGGCCCAGCGCTTCCTGTCTTGCCGCTTCCGACGCCAGTGACGGCACCGGTCGGTGATGGGCGCCGGTTCCACTCACCGTGGCCGTGCCCGCCCCTCGTACATGAAGGTCATCACCTTCGGCCCTCGCATATAGCCGGTCCGCAGGCTCCCCATCTCGAAGCCTGCGGCGAGGATAAGGCTGTCGATCTTACGGTCGAGGCGACAGCCGCCGGCGATCCGCTGACAGACGGGCGTGATGCGGTCCTGCCAGCGGCTGATTGCCGGGTCCGGCGCGCGGCCATGCTCCGCGAAGATCAGCCGTCCTCCAGGGCGCAGGACGCGTCTCGCCTCCTGCAGCGCTTTCGGCGGATCCGGCACGCTGCATAGCGTCCAGGTGGTCACGACCGTGTCCACGCTGCCGTCCGGCAAAGGCAGGTTCTCGCCGGTGCCTTCGACGAGTTCGACCGGAAACGCCGCCATGCCTCGTTTGCCCTGGCCATTGCCAGGAGCTCCGGCGATGGATCGATGCCGACGACCGATTCGACGTCTGGCCCATAGAACGGCAGGTTCAGCGCAGGACCGATTCCGAGTTCGAGCACCCGGCCGCTCGCCGCCCGGCCTGCGCGATCGCGATACGGCACGAGGACTGTCTGGCGCATTGCGAAGGCAAGCAGCCGAGGCAGGACGAGTCGGTCATACAGGCCCATGGCGCCGCACCCGTTATCGCAACCCGACTGCCCCGGCGTTGCGCCACAGCATGTAGGCGGCAACCGCGAACACCACGCCGGCGAAGATGCGGGTCAGCATCGCCTTGCGCTCCGCCAGGTGCGACGCCAGCCGCATGCCCAGAAAGCCGCCGATCAGCCCGCCGGCGATGTATTCCGCTGCGATCCCCCAGGCCACCAGCCCCGACAGGGCATAGTTCACGGCGGTCGTCAGGCCGAACGTGCCGACCGACAACAGCGAGGACGCGATCGCCGCGATCATCGGCATGCCGGTCGAGAACAACAGGCCCGGCACGATCAGGAAGCCGCCGCCGATGCCGAAGAAGCCGGAGAGCATGCCGACCGACAGGCCCGACACCGCCACCAGGCCAAAATTTTCCCGTCCTGGCGGGGCCCCCTGCTGCTCAGCGGCCGTCTGCCGGCCGTTTCGGCGCAGCATCAGGGCGCCCACGACCACCATGAGGATCGCGAACAGGAACAGCAGGCGCTGCCCGTCGAACACCTTGCCCAGGGAGGAACCAATCGCGGCGCCGACCACGCCGATGGCAGCGAACAGCAGGGCGACCCGCCAGCGGACGCGGCCGGCACGCGCATAGCCCGCGAAGTTCGCGAAGGCGTTGACCGATACGGCCAGCGCCCCGGTGCCAATCGCCACGTGTGGCGGCAACCCGACGACATACAGCAGCAAGGGGGTCGCAAGGACCGAGCCGCCGCCGCCGATCAGTCCAAGAACGAAGCCGACGGCGCTGCCCGACAGGACCGCGAGCAGGGCGGTAAGGACATCCATGATCGTGGATCCCGTTCAGGCGTGGCGCGCGCGCGGCGCCGCGGGCATGAACCGGAACGCCGCCATCCCGACCAGCATCGCTGCAACGAACAGCACGCTCTTGCCGTAGCCGAGCGACAACGAGGCGATCGCGGGGCCGGGACAGAAGCCGGCCATCCCCCAGCCGATGCCGAACAGCGCCGCGCCGCCGATCAGGCGCAGGTCGATGCGCCGACTGGCGGGGATGTCGAATGTGGGAGCCAGCGCCGGGCGGGCAAGCCGTCGGGACACCAGATACCCGCCCGCCGACACCACCACCGCGCCAGCCAGCACAAACGCCAGGCTCGGATCCCAGGCGCCCGCGAGGTCCAGAAAGCCCAGGACGCGCACAGGATTGAGCATGCCGGACAAAGCCAGGCCGAAGCCGAAGACCAAGCCGGACAAGAGTGCTGCGATAATTCTCATACCAAGTGATTCCGAATGAACACGGTGACGATGGCGGTGAACATGAAGACCGCGACTGCGGCCATGGAGCGCGGCGAGAGGCGGGCGAGACCGCACACCCCGTGACCGCTGGTGCAGCCGGCACCGAGCCTTGTGCCGAAACCCACAAGCAAGCCGGCAATGACCAGCATCGGGAGCGAGCTCGCGATCTCCAACGCCGGCGGATGGCCGAACAGCAGGAGGAACAGCAGCGGTCCACCGATCAGACCGAGCACGAAGGCGGCCCGCCATCCCCAATCCTCGTCCGGCCGGCGCAGCAGGTTGCCGGCGATGCCGCTGATGCCGGCAACCCGCCCGAGCAGCAGCAGAAGCAGCGTGGCGGACAGGCCGATCAGGGCCCCTCCGGCAAGCGATGGCCAGTACGGCGCGAGACTGTTCATGTGTTGTCGCCCACGATGGCAAACACCGCGGCCTGACGCGGTCGGGCGGCGGAAGCGAGCCGCTGGACTGCGGCGGCATGGTCGGAATCGCGGGGATACGACGATCCTGCTGCCGTCATCGGTTTGCTGTCGCGTGTGGCCTGCTCGGGTCCGGGCGCGGCCACACCGACGGCCGTACCGCCGAACCCGTGCAGCAAGGCGGACACCAGGCGGACCTGGGCCTCGTCGGCCAAACGATAGATGACGGACTTGGATTCCCGCCGTGTTGCCACGAGGCCTGCTTCACGCAACTCACCCAGTTGCTGCGAGAGATTGGGCTGGCGCAGGCCGAGCCGCGCTTCGATCTGGGCCACCGAACACTCGCCCTGCAGCAGGTGCAGGACGATCCGCAGGCGGGAGGGATTTGCCAGGACACGCAGCGTCGCCGCGGCCGCGACGGTGTCGATCGGGTCGGCGCCGGCGGGGCGGGGATCGGTCGGGTCGGCGGTCATCGGGGTGCCGTCCCGGTCGGATCGGCCGGCAGCTCGATCGTGCGGTAGTACCAGTCTTCGGCGGGTGCGCCTGGGCCGGAGCCGGCCTGCAGCGACGGCGGCAGCAGCACGGCCTGGCCAGGGCGCCAGCCTTCCGGCGTGGAGACGTCGTGCCGGTCCGTCACCTGCAGTGCGGCGACCAGGCGCAGCAACTCCTCGACATTGCGGCCCACGGTCATCGGGTACCAGGTGATGGCGCGGATCACCCCCTCGGGATCGATGACGAAGACGGCGCGCACGGTGGCGGCATCCGGTGCCCTGGGATGGATCATCCCGTAGGCGCGGGCGATCGCCATCGAGGGATCCTCGATGATCGGGAACGGGATCTCGACGCCGAAATGGTTGCGGATGCTGCACACCCAGGCGAGGTGCGCGAACAGGCTGTCCACCGACAACGCCAGCAGCGCGCAATTCAATGCTGCGAACCGGTCGGCGGCCCGCGCCATGCTGATGAACTCGCTGGTGCAGACCGGCGTGAAGTCCGCCGGATGGGAGAAGAACAGCAGCCAGCGACCGCGATAGCCGGCCAGGCTGATCTCTCCATGGGTGCTGCGCGCGCGGAACTCGGGCGCCCGGTCATACAGCATCGGCGGGCATGGTGGCCGGACGTTGCGCTCCTGCCCCATGCGGCAATGCTCCGGCGGGGTGAAACCGGCCTCGGTCGCCTGGCTGGGGGGCGTTGCCGAACCGTTCGGGTTCTGCGGCACGTCGGGTTCTCCTGCTGGATGCGCTCGTCACGTCTGCCCTTGACGGCGGCAGCTTCTCATCATTTATACGCTTTGGCATAATATGCAAGTATCACTTATCGAATATGACTAAGTATTCGGTGGCGCCAGGCAGTCGCCCGCGCCGGTCCAGCGTCAACCAGCGGAGTGGAGCCATGACACCAACCGTTCAGGCCTTTTTCGATCAGGTCACATTCACAGTCAGCTACGTCGTCGCCGACCCGGCGACCCGCCAGGCGGCGGTGATCGACACCGTGCTCGACTTCGACCCCGCGTCCGGCCGTACCGCCCGCGCCTCGGCCGACCAGGTCATCGCCTTCGTCCGCGAGGCCGGACTGACCGTCGCGTGGCTGCTCGAGACGCATGTCCACGCCGACCACCTCTCCGCCGCCCCCTATGTCCGCCAGCAACTCGGCGGGCGGCTCGCGATCGGGGCGCACATCCGCACCGTGCAGGACACCTTCGGCAAGGCGTTCAACGCCGGGCCGGAATTCGCCCGCGACGGGTCGCAGTTCGACCACCTGTTCGATGACGGCGAGACCTTCAGCCTCGGCACGTTGCCGGCGCGCGCCCTGCACACGCCGGGCCATACGCCCGCCTGCATAACCTATGTCATCGGCGACACGGCCTTCGTCGGTGACACCCTGTTCATGCCCGATTACGGCACCGCGCGCTGCGACTTCCCCGGCGGCGACGCGCGGCAGCTCTATCGCTCGATCCAGCGCATCTTCGCGTTGCCGCCGGAGACACGGCTGTTCATGTGCCACGACTACAAGGCGCCGGGGCGCGACGAATACCGCTGGGAATCGACCGTCGCGGCGGAGCGCGCCGGCAATGCGCATGTGCGTGACGGCAGCACCGAGGATGCCTTCGTCGCCATGCGCACCGCGCGTGACGCAACCCTGCCGCTACCGCGGCTGATCCTGCCCAGCGTGCAGGTCAACATGCGGGCGGGTACGCTGCCGCCAGCCGAAGACAATGGCGTGCACTACCTGAAACTCCCGGTCGACGTGTTCTGAGCGGGCGACGCACCATGGAAACGCTACGCCGCCTCACCCCCGCCTTGTCGGTCGCACCGCAACTCTCGGTGGCCGATCTTGGCGGCCTGTCCGCCCTGGGCTTCCACGCCGTCATCAACAACCGCCCGGACAACGAAGCCGACGGCCAGCCGCCGTCAGCCGTGCTGGAGGCGACTGCCCGGCGTCTGGGCCTCGGCTACCGCCACATCCCGGTGGTCTCCGGAACGGTCACCGACGCCGATGTCGCGGCGTTCGACCAGGCCCTGCGCGGGCTGCGTGGCCCGGTCCTGGCGTTTTGTCGGACCGGCACCCGCTCCTCCACGCTCTGGTCGCTGTCGCAGGCGCCGCATCTCGACCCCGAGGCGATCCTGCGCACCGCGGCCGAGGCCGGCTACGACCTGTCCGGCCTGCGCAGCCGGCTGGAGGCGCGGTGGACGGAAGTCCAACCCGATGGTGCGGTCGGGGCCGACCTCCCGCCCACCTCCAGCTTCGATGTGGTGGTGGTGGGCGGCGGCGCGGCAGGCAGCTCTGCCGCGGCAAGCCTGTTGCGCCGCCGCACGCTCCGCATTGCCATCATCGAACCGCGCGACGTGCACTATTACCAGCCCGGCTGGACCCTGGTGGGCGGCGGCGTGTTCAGCCGCAGCCAGACCGCCCGGCCGATGCGCGGCACGCTGCCCCGCGGCGTGACCTGGCTGCACAGCGCCGTTGCCGCGTTCGAGCCCGAGCACAACGCCGTGGTGCTGGAGGACGGCAGCCGCATCGGCTACCGCGGCCTGGTGGTGGTACCCGGGCTGCAACTGCAGTGGAGCGCGATCCCGGGGCTGGAAGACGCGTTGGGGCGGGACGGCGTCACCTCCAACTACCGCTTCGACCTTGCCGCGTACACGTGGGAGCTGGTGCAGGGGATGCAGCGTGGCGTCGCGCTGTTCACCCAGCCGCCGATGCCGATCAAATGCGCCGGCGCACCGCAGAAGGCGATGTATCTGTCATGCGACGCCTGGCGCCGGCGCGGCGTGCTGGGGGACGTCCAGGTGGCCTTCCACTCCGCCGCCCCGGCGCTGTTCGGCGTCGCCGCCTATGTCCCGCCGCTGATGCGCTACGTGGAACGCTACGGCGCGCAACTGGCCCTGCAATCCACGCTGAAATCGGTCGACGGGCCCGGACGGACCGCCGTCTTCGAGACCCGCCAGCCCGGCGGCGACGTAGTGCAGGAAACCAAAAGCTTCGACATGCTGCATGTCGTCCCGCCGCAGGTGGCACCGGATTTCGTCCGGACCTCGCCGCTGGCCGATGCCGCCGGCTGGGTGGAGGTCAGCCCGGAGACGCTGCGCCATCCGCGCTACGGCAATATCTTCTCCCTGGGCGATGTCTGCAGCGCGCCCAATGCCAAAACCGCGGCAGCGATCCGCAAGCAGGCGCCGGTGGTGGCGGAGAATGTCATCGCCGTGCTGGAAGGCCGCGAGCCACGCGCGATCTATGACGGCTACGGCTCCTGCCCGCTGACGGTGGAGCGTGGCCGCGTGGTGCTGGCGGAGTTCGGTTACGGCGGCAAGCTGCTGCCCACCATCCCGTGGGATTCGACCAGGCCGCGCCGCAGCGCATGGCTCGTGAAGACCCGGCTGCTGCCATATCTCTACTTCGACATGATGCTGCGCGGGCGAGAGTGGCTGGCGCGGCCGCAGATGCTGCCGGATGCACCGGCGCCGCATGCGGCCGTGGACGCGATGCCCGCAACCACCACCGATCGCAGGATCTGAGATGCCCGCGCGCCAGGGTCTGGGACGCTTCCTCCAGCCGCACGATGCTGCTGATCATGACCGTGGTGACGGCGCTGCTGTTGCCGATCGTGCTGATCTACACCACGTGGGTCTACCGGGTGCTCCGCGGGCCATTGACGGCGGCCGGCATCACCAGCGACCCGCACGCCTCATACTGAACGGAGGAGCCGAGGATATGTGGCATTTCAGCGGGGTGCTGGCTCTCGGCCAGGCCTGTGCCTTTGCTGCCCCGAATGCGATGTGGTTGGAGTTGTCGCATGGCGATGAATTGCCGGACCGGTAGCGGTATCGCGGAAGTCCGGCTGCGCCACCGGGCTCCCCGGCCAGGAACCCGGCGGCGTAACCGGACTTCCTGCGAGCGATCGTGACAATCGATTGATGCAATCAGGCAGGCCGGTTGGTCGTCGATCGGCTGCCTCGCTAGATACTGGGCAACTTCATGAGGGCAATCAGCATGACGATCCAGACCGGAAGGCGAACAACATTGCAGGCGTTCGGCGTGGCGTTGGCCGCCCAGGCAATCACCCTCGCCGGCGCTGGCTCCGTGGCCGAGGCCGCCGTCGCATCGACTCTGACGCCGCCTGGCGCTGAGCAACTCAACGCGCTGATGGCGCGCCTTGCCAAGGCCCCCCGGCGCCGCGACTTCAAGACCACGCCGATGATCCTCACCAGTCCCGACCAATGGGATCACGCAGCGCTTTCGGAGGTGCTGGCCTACAGGCCTGTGCCGAAGCAGGTCTGGGACAATACCGACATCGCCGGTCCCTGGCTCAACCTGATGCGCAATGCGCTGAACGCCCAGATCTGGTCGTTTCGGCATCCGGACTTCCTCGCCGTCTCGGCCACCCACGGTTCGGCGCAGCTGGCACTGTACGACCAGGCGATGTGGGACAAGTACCAGCTCACCCGCCTGGCCGGCGACAGGTTCAAGACCAACACGCTGATCGAGGAACCCAAGGCAGGGGCTGCCGACCCGAAAAACGTCGAGGATCCGGCCGGCGCATTTTCCCCGGCGGACAACGCGATCCCGGCGCTGATGCGGCGCGGCGTGGTGTTCATGTCGTGCCACAACGCGATCTGGGAGCAGGCCGAGGCGCTGCTCAAGGCGGGCGTGAACCCGGACACGCTGTCGCATGAGGCGCTGGCTGCCGAACTGACCAACCACCTGCTCCCAGGGGTCGTGCTCATCCCCGGCGCCGTCGGCACGCTGCCCGAGCTGCAGCAGGCCGGCTTCCATTACGCGAAGTGAGGAGGTCGGCAATGCGATCGTTGCTTCGGAGCATCATGCTGGGCGCCGCCTGCGCGCTGCTGGCGGCCCCCACGCTGGCACAAGACACCGGTTGGAACGGCAAGGCACAGGCGCCGCATTATCAGGAGGACGTCTTCCCGCCCTGGCAGCACGGCGCCAACAACGACGCCATCGACCGGGGTTTCGACTTCACGGTGCCGGAGGTCGACGTGCTGGCCGACTTCCACGGCGACCTGAGCCATCCCCGGCTGGTGCTTTATGTCGGCGGCAACTACTTCTTCGCGATGGCGCCGCTGGTGCAGGCGTTCGAGGTGGCCCACCCGCAGTATAAGGGGCGGGTCTACTGGGAGACGATCCCACCCGGCCTGCTGGTCAAGCAGATGCAGGCGGGCGGCACCATCACGGTCGGCAACATGACCTGGACCGCCAGGCCCGACGCCTACTTCGCCGGCCTGGCGAAGGTGAAGGACCTCATCGGGCAGAACCTGCTGACCGGCCCTGCCGTGCCATACGTCACCAATACGCTCGCCATCATGGTGCCGAAGGGCAACCCGGCCCATATCACCGGCCTGGCCGACCTGGGCCGGCCGGACCTTCGCCTGGCAATGCCGAACCCCGAATTCGAGGGCATCGTGCGCCAGATCCGGATGGCCCTGACCAAGGCGGGCGGCGAACCGCTGGCCCGCGCCGTCTACGACAGCAAGGTGAAGGACGGCAGCACCATCCTCACCCATATCCATCATCGGCAGACGCCGTTGTTCCTGATGCAGGGCGTGGTCGATGCAGGCATCACCTGGCAATCCGAGGCAATGTTCCAGGAACAGGCAGGGCATCCGATCGAGCACGTCGCCATCCCCGATGGCGACAATGCGACGGCGATCTATGCCGGCGCCGAAGTGAAGGGCGCGCCGCATCCGGTAGCGGCAAAGGCCTGGCTGGATTTCATCCGTTCGCCCGATGCCCTACAGATCTTCGAGCGGTACGGCTTCAAGCCATATGCCGGCGGATAACAGAAGCAGGGCGACGATGCGCAACCGGACCGGCACGCCATGAAACCGACGCGCCGGTGGGCCGCCCTCGCCGTGGCCGGTCTGGTCGCCGCCCTGGGATCGCCGGCCGTGGGGTCGCTGACCCTGGCGAGGGCGGACGACGCCACCGTCCGAACCGGCGAAGCGATCGTGGCGCATGGCGTGTCGCCCGAACGGCCGGGTTGTGCCGCCTGCCACATGCAGGACGGCGCCGGTCAGCCGGAGGTTGGCATCCCGCGGCTCGCCGGGCTGACCGGACCGTACATCGCGGCGCAACTCGAGGCCTTTGCGACGGGCGCGCGCCGCAATGCCGCCATGTCGCCCTATGCCGCAATGCTCACGCCGGCCCAGCGGCAGGCTGTGACGGATTACATTGCGCGCCTGCCGGTGCCGCCGCAGGCCGATCCGCTGCCGGTTCCCGCGCGGCAGCGCAACCACGGACGCACGCTGTTCCTGGACGGCGACTATCGCACCGGGCTGCTGGCCTGCGCGCAATGCCACGGCCAGACCGGCCTCGGCGTTGGTGCGTTCTCGCCGCGGCTTGCCGGCCAGTCGGCGGCCTATGTCGCCGAACAGTTGCGGGCGTGGCACGCGAACAGGCCACGCGATGCCCAGGATGCATTCATGCGGTCCGTGGCAGGTCGCCTCACGCCATCCGACATCGAGGACGTGGCGGCGTTCGTCGCTTCGCTTGGGGAGAAGGAATCCGGCACGCCATGAAAATCCGCACCTCATATGCCGTGGCGGGCCTGCTGGCCTGCGTGGTGGGAGCCTCCGGCTGGCTGGTGGGACGCCTGCCCGCATTCGCCCTCGCGGCCGAACCAGCTGGCAGGCCCGTGACGTTCCAGCCTCCGCCGGACAGCGCCATCCCACAAGGCAAGTTCGGCGACATGGTGCGCCTCGGCGAGCGGATCTTCCGCGAGCCGGCGACCTATGCGCCGCAATTCGTCGGCAACCAGCTGCGCTGCAGCAACTGCCATCTGCAAGCCGGGCGGCAGGCCGGCGCGGCCCCGATGTGGGCCGCCTACACAGCCTATCCCGCCTATCGCAGCAAGAACGGCCACGTGAACTCGTTCGAGGAACGCCTGCAAGGCTGCTTCCGCTACAGCATGAACGGCAAGCCGCCGCCGCTCGGCGACACCGTTCTGGTTGCACTTGAAACCTATTCGTACTTCCTCGCCAAAGGCCTACCGACCGGCGAGGACGCGCCCGGGCGCAGCTTCCCAACACTGCCGAAGCCGCAGCTGCCGGCCGACTACGCACGCGGCGCACAGGTCTACGTGCAAAGCTGCGCCTCCTGTCATGGGCCGCAGGGGCAAGGGCAATCCTCCGGCGGAAAAGTGGTGTTCCCGCCGCTGTGGGGGCCGCAATCCTTCAACTGGGGCGCCGGGATGACCTCGATCAAAAGCGCGGCGGAATTCATCCGCGCCAACATGCCGCTGGGCCTGGGCGGCACACTGAGCGTACAGCAGGCCTGGGACGTTGCCACCTACATGGACAGCCAGGTGCGCCCGCAGGATCCCCGCTTCACCGGCGATGTCGAGCAGACCCGCAAGAAGTTTCACAACACACCGTTCTCGATGTACGGGCAGACCGTCAACGGCGCCGTGCTCGGCGATCCGACCGCCACACCGCCGGACGGAACGGTGCCGGTTGCCGCCACCGCCGCGCCCGTGCAGCAGGCGGACTGAACATGGCCGATCCCATCGACGACGCCGGCGATGCGCCCGCCCCCGGACCGTCCGTGCGCCCGGTCGGAACCTGGGTCGTGGCCGGCTTCCTGCTGTTCGCGACCCTGACCATGTGGACCCTGGTCGCGGTCATCTTCCATGCCCGCAGCTAGGACCGCACAATGAGCGACAGCGCCGCACCGCCCGGTTTCGAGGAAGCCTTCCACCAGGCCGCCGAACGCCATGAACGGGTCTGGGTGTTCATCGCAATCGTGCTGCTCAGCCTGTTGATGGCCGGCACCCTGTTCTTCGTGGTGCTCGACTACGGCGTAGTGGTGCAGACCGACGGCTACCGCGCCGACCCCGCGTCCGTTGCGACAACGCCGCCGTTTGCCGATGCGGCACTGGTCCGCACCGGGCCGAACGCCTACGCGGTGCACATGCTGGCGCATCTGTGGACGTGGACGCCCAGCCCGCTGCATGTGCCGCAGGGCGCCGCGATCACCTTCTACGTCACCAGTTCGGACGTGCTGCACGGGTTCGAAGTGCAAGGCACCACCATCAATGTCACCGCGGTGCCGGGCATCGTCGGATCGGTCACCTACACGTTCGCACATCCCGGCACGTATTATATCATCTGCAACGAATTCTGCGGCATCGAGCACCAGGCCATGATCGGGCGCATCATCGTCGATCCGGCGAGGCCGGCATGAGCGCGGTCGTCGGGCGCGGCATCGCGTTGCCCGCGGTGCATGCAGACGCCGCCGAACGGCGGACCATGCTGGCGTTCCTGGTGTGGGGCTTCTCCGCGCTGCTGATCGGCGCCGCGATCGGTCCGCTGCAGGCGCTCAACTACGGCGGCATCGATGCCTATCCGTATCTGCATCCGGTGCTGCAGACCTATTACCAGGGGCTGACCGTCCACGGTGTCCTGAACGGCTACATCTTCACGTTCTTCATCACCTGCGGCCTGCTGGTCTACCTGCCGGCACGCGAACTTGGGCTGTCACCGAACATGGCCCTGTGGCGGCTGTGCCTCGGCACGATGGCCGTCGGCACGCTGATGCTGCTCTATGCCATGTTCGACAATTCATCGAGCGTGCTGTGGACCTTCTATCCGCCGCTGAAGGGCAGCGCGTTCTTCTATCTCGGCCTGACGCTGGTGGTGGTCGGCAGCCTGCTGCCGCTGCCGATCGTGCTCGACCTGCGGGCACGGTGGAAGGCGCTGCGGCCGGGTGCGCTGACGCCGCTGGTGACCTACATGAGCGCGGCCACGATGCTGATGTGGCTGCTGGCCGCGATCGGCGCCGGTATCGAGCTTGTCGTGCAGCTCGACCCATGGGCGTTGGGGCTGACCGACACGGTGGACCCGATGATCGGCCGCACGCTGTTCTGGTGGACCGGCCATCCCATTGTCTATTTCTGGCTGATGCCGGCTTATGTTTCGTGGTACGCCCTGCTGCCGAAGCAGGCAGGCGGCAAGCTGGTGTCGGACCCGATGGCCCGGCTGACCTTCGCGCTGCTGCTGGTGTTCTCCCTGCCGGTCGGCAGCCACCACCAGTACGACGATCCGGGGATCTCGCCGATCTGGAAGGGCATCCTGGCTGCACTTACCCTGTCGGTCGCGCTGCCCAGCCTGATCACCGCGTTCACCTTGGGGCTCAGCCTGGAATATGCCGGCAGGCTGCGCGGCGGCCGCGGCTGGATCGGCTGGTTCACCGCACTGCCCTGGCGCAATGCCAGCGTCGCAGCCCAGGTGCTGGCAATGCTGACCTTCATCTTCGGCGGCGCCGGCGGCATCGTGAATGGCAGTTGGCAGCTCGATAATCTCGTCCACAACACGACCTGGATCCCCGGCCATTTCCACATCACCGTCGGCACCGCCACCGCGATGACCTTCATGGGCGTGGCATTCTGGATGCTGCCCCACCTGACCGGACGCGCACCGTTCAGCCCCCGCCTGGCGCTCGCCTCGGTGTGGCTCTGGTTCGTCGGCATGTCGGTGTTCGCGCTGGGGATGCATTGGAGCGGCCTGCATGGCGTGCCGCGGCGCGCCTGGGTCTCCTACCTGCCGCACAGCGTCTATGAGCGCGTCTATGGCGCGGCCCATCTGCCGCTGCTGCTGGTGGCAGCAGGCGGCGTCATCCTGTGGCTTGCAACGATCGCCTTCTACATCGTGTTTGCCGGCAGCCTGTTCGGCCGCCGCCTGGCGACGCCGGTCGCGATCCCGTTCGCCCAGGCGTTCGGCGGCAAGGAGAGTTATGCGATCGACGACACGGAACCCGCCGGTGTCGTCGCAGATCCGCATCTGTCGCCGCTGGCAAAACTGCTCGACCATCTCGGGGTGCTGACGCTGTTCACGGCATGCGTGACGCTCGCGGCCTATATCCCGATCTTCTGGCCGTTCATCACCCACATGACGGCGGCGCAGGGCTGGAAGGTCTGGTGACCGGGGAGGCATGCCGCACCATGCGACGATCCGCTGCGCGCGCCCTGTTCACGCTAATCGTCCTGGCGCTGGGGCTGTGGGGCTACGCACGGTCCGGGGACCGCTTCGCCTATGCCGGCACCCGGGTTGCAGCCGGCATCGCGCCGCCGCTGGTGCTGCCGGACGATCGCGGCGGCACGTTCGACCTCGCCGCCCATCGCGGCCGGATCGTGCTGGTCTATTTCGGCTACACGCGGTGCCCCGATGTTTGCCCGGCAACGCTCGACCTGCTGGGTGCCGTCGCGCAGCAACTCGGTGCCGACCGAAGCCGCGTCGAGGCGGTCTTCGTGACACTCGATCCGCGGCGCGACACGCCGCCCGCCTTGCACGACTTCCTGTCGAACTTCGATCCGGTGCCGGTCGGGCTGACCGGGTCGCCGGCGGCCATCGCCGCGGCGGCGCAGCGCTGGGGCGTGACGTGGCGCCCCGCCGAGGGCGGCGCGTATATCGACCACACCTCGCTCGTGACCGCGATCGGTCCCGATGGCAGGCAGCGTCTGCGCTACGGCTTCTCGCAACTCGGCGATGCGGCCGCCGTTGCACGCGACCTGAAGCATATCCTCGATGAGGACTGACGCAGCGGCCGTCCGGCACCGGACCTGGTTCGGCTGGAGGCAGCTGCCGGCCACTGTCGCGGCTGCGCTGGTCGTGAGCCTCGCCGTCCTGGGGCTGCGCGATCCGCTTGCCTCCATGGCGAGCTACACGGCCGCGCTGATGGCGCTGAACCAACTCGCACCACCGCTGCTCCTGCTGGCGCTGCCGCCCGGGATCTGCGGGGGCAGTGAAAACCGGTTATGGGGCGTCCTGCTTGATCAGTGGGCCGGGATGACGCTGTTCGTCGGCCTCAGCATCGCCATCGGGCTACCTGGTGTCTTCGATCCCAGTCTCGCAAATGCGCTGTATGCCGCGCCGCTCGGCGTGCTGGAGCTGGTGTCCGGCCTGCTGTTCTGGGCGCAGTTCATGCCGGCGACGCGGTGTATTCGCCGCGGATGGCTGGCAGGCGCGCTGGCCTGGGTCGGAGCGATGCCGATGACTGTGGTCGCAGTGATCTGGATGCTGTCGCCGGTGGTCCTCTACACGCCCTACCTCGACGTGATCTGCCGCTGGAATATCCCGCCGCTCGCCGATCAGAAATGGGCGGGGCTGGTGATGTTCGTGGCGGGCCTGCCCATCCAGTTGTTCGGAGCGTGGCTGATCCTTTGTTCAAAGCCTGACCTGGGAGGACGCTCGAAGCGCGCGCAAGCTTTCTGAGCGAGTGGGCGCGAGGCCAGCGGGCTACGAATGAGGCGCGTGCAGCAAGTCGGAGAGTCGGAGCAATGTCACGCCACAACGCCGCCTCGGCGAGGCACTGCTGATCGCTGGCCAGCGGAGCTTACCTCCAATGGGCTTGTTTCCAGGCCCAGCGAGCGTTTTCCCGGCTCCTATCTCAGGTTGGTCGGCTGTCATTCAAGGGGGCGGCCTGGCGTGTCTGGCGCGCTTTCGGGCGGATCGGGAAAGTGGCCTGACCCGGTTGCCGATTCCCCCGCCTGTTCCAACGGCGCAGACCTGGCTGGTGGTCCATCGGGACAGTCGCAAAACACCAAGAATCAGGGGGGCCCTTACTTATATTACCGAGTGCGTGCACCAACTCGGGACCACGCTATATCCAGCCGACGCCGAGCAGGCGGACAAGGAGCAATCCGCCAGGTAAGGGAGGGCTGGCGAACCACGTGCCCGAGGCGCCGCCTCCCCGCTGCAAGAAGCACCTCAAAGCGGCCGGCCGCCCGGTGAATTCCCGTTGCCGCTCTTCGACGTGGTCGCCGACTGCATCACCATCCGTAGCTCCTTCGTCGGCACGCGCGAGGATATGGCTGAGGCACGCGCCTTCGCCGCCTAAGGCAAGGTCAAGGCCAATATCGAAATGCAGCCGCTGTCGGCAATCAACACGGTCTTTGACCGACTGGAGCACGGCGACGTGCCGTCACGGGGCGTGCTAGGGTTCGATGCAGCTTGACCTGACGCCATTGCGCCCGATCTCAGTGTTGGTGGAGACCCGCCACCACATGACACAACGGTGAAAGAGAAATCGACCGTGAATGACCTGAATGCCGGCAAGTCCGGTACGTTCAAGATTGGCGGCGACCTCGTCGTCAATCGGCTTGGCTTCGGTGCAATGCGGATCACCGGCCAGGGCATCTGGGGCGAACCCGCCGATCGCGCCGAATGCCTGCGCACGTTGAAGCGGCTGCCCGCGTTGGGCGTCAATCTGATCGATACGGCCGACTCCTACGGCCCGGATGTGTCCGAACACCTCATCCGCGAGGCGCTGCATCCCTATGACGGCATCCTCGTCGCGACCAAAGGCGGCCTGACACGCACCGGCCCTGGACTGTGGCATCCGGTCGGCCGGCCGGAATACCTGCGCCAGCAAGCCCTGATGAGCCTGCGCTTCCTCGGCGTGGAACAGATCGGCCTGTGGCAGTTGCACCGGATCGACCCGAAGGTGCCGCGCGACGAGCAGTTCGCGGCCATCAAGTCGCTGCTGGACGATGGCATCATCCGCCACGCCGGCCTGAGCGAAGTGTCGATCGCGGAGATCGAAGCCGCGCGCAAGGTTTTTCCGGTGGCGACGGTACAGAACCGCTACAACCTGATCGACCGCACCAGCGAGGCGGTGCTGAATTACTGCGAGAAGGAAGGCATCGGGTTCCTCCCGTGGTTCCCGCTCGCCGCCGGCGACCTGGCAAAGCCGGGTTCGCTGCTGGACAGCATCGCGAAGGCCCACCACGCAGTGCCCAGCCAGATCGCGCTGGCGTGGGTGCTGAAGCGCAGCCCCGTCCTGCTGCCCATTCCAGGCACTTCGCAGGTCTCGCACCTGGAACAGAACGTGGCAGCCGTGAACATCACGCTCTCGGATGGGGAATTCTCGGCTCTGGACCAGGAGGGCCGCACGGCGTTCCAGAAAGGCTGACGCATCGCCGGGCTTCCCGGGCCGGCACAGCAACCGGCCCGGGAGGCGGTGATCCAGGACGTCGCGGCGGTCGCGCTGGACCGCGGCGGCGGAAGGAGTCTCCCATGCCTGATCGGGCTTTGAGCTCCCGCCCACATTCGCTGCGCGGCACGCGCGCCCGTGACGAACTGGGCATATCGCAGGCAACCGCCGCGAGACCGGTGCAGGCGGCTCTGGCTTCGGCCGCTTCCTTCGCGGTCGGTGCAGCCCTGCCACTGGTGATGGCGCCTGCAACCCCGGCCGACTTCGTGACCGGAACGCGTCTCGATCGCGTCCCTGCTGTTCCTCGCGCTGCTGGGCAGCCGTCGGCGCCAGAACCGGAGGCTCGAACATGCTCAAAGCCGCGATCCGGGTCACGTTCTGGGGCGCGCTGGCGATGGCGGTCACTGCCGGAATCGGCGCTGTCGTCGGTGCATGGGCCCGATAGCAGCACCAAGAACAGGCCTGACTTCGCCTTACCTTAACCAAAGCGTCCGGTCACATAGTCCATGGTCCGCTTATCCTTTGGCTTAACAAACATCTGCTCGGTTTTTCCCACCTCTATGACTTCACCCAGGTACATGAAAGCGACGACATCC
>JARLIJ010000299.1 GCA_031291795.1 Acetobacteraceae bacterium
CCGTAGGTGATGATGCGATGGTCGGACAGCCGCGGGATCATCTGCTGCACGGCCGGATGGTCGATGCACAGCACGGCAAACCCGTAGAACGGGACGTTGGCGACGAACTGGTCGTAGCCGGCCACCATCGCCTCGGGCGTGCCCCAATGGTCGAGGTGTTCGGGATCCATGTTGGTGACCACGGCGATCACCGCCGGCAGCCGCAGGAAGGAGCCGTCGGACTCGTCCGCCTCGACCACCATCCACTCGCCGTCGCCCAGCCGCGTGTTGGTGCCGTAGGCGTTGATGATGCCGCCGTTGATCACCGTCGGATCGAGCTTCGCGCCCTCCAGCACCGCCGCAACCAAGCTGGTGGTGGTGGTCTTGCCATGCGTCCCGCCGACCGCGATCGCCCATTTCAGGCGCATCAGTTCGGCCAGCATCTCGGCCCGCCGCACCACCGGGATGAACCGGCTGCGCGCCGCCACGACCTCGGGGTTGTCGCGCTTGACCGCGGTCGAGGTCACGATGACCTGCGCGCGGCCGAGATTGGCCGCGTCATGGCCGATGGTGACCGGGATACCGGCCGCCCGCAGCCGCTGCACGTTGGCGGATTCGGCGATGTCGCTGCCCTGCACGACGTAGCCGAGGTTGTGCAGCACCTCGGCGATCCCGGACATGCCGATGCCGCCGATGCCCACGAAATGGATGGTACCGATCGAGAGCGGCAGTGCCCTCATGGCCTGGCCTCCTGGCGCATGAGAACTTCCACGATATCGGCAAGGCGGGCGGCGGCATCGGCACGCGCCTGGCTGCGCGCGCCCACCGCCGCCTGGGTCAGTGTCGCGGGATCGTCCAGCAGCAACGGCAGGCGTTCGGCGAGCGCTTCGGGCGTGAACACCGGCTGCGGCATCACCCATGCGCCGCCGGCCGCCGCCAGCGCGCGGGCGTTGGCCGACTGGTGGTCGTCGATCGCGCCGGGCAGCGGCACCAGGATCGCCGGGCGTCCGGCCACCGCCAGTTCGGCGACGGTCGAGGCTCCGGCGCGCGCGATCACCAGGTGCGCTGCCAGCAGACGCGCCGCCACGTCCGGGAAAAACGCCGAGAGTTCGGCGGCAATGCCGGCCTCGGCGTAGGCGGCCCGCACCCGCTCCAGATCCTCGCCACGGCATTGCTGAACCACCGAGAGACGCTCCCGCAGCGCTGCCGGCAAGGCCTGCAAGGCGGCCGGCACGACGTCGGAAAACACCCGCGCCCCCAGCGAGCCGCCCAGGACCAGCAGCCGGATGCGGTCATTGGGTGCGACATAGCCGGACTGCGCCAGGGCGGCGACCGGCGGGCGCACCGGATTGCCCGTCACCGTGGTGATCGTCAGGTTCGGCACGCGTTCGGTGGCGGCAAAGCTCAGCGCCAGCCGGTCGGCACGCTGCGCGAGGAAGCGGTTGGCACGTCCCAGCACGGCGTTCTGCTCATGCAGGATCACCGCCGGGCGGCGGCGCAGCAGGCGGGACCCGAGCACCGGGGCGACGCAGGGATAGCCGCCGAAACCGACCACCGCCGCCGCGTCGAGCCGGCTGAGGATGCCCCGCGCCTGCACGATCCCGGCCGACAGCGCGGCCATGGCCTTGATCCCGCGCAGCGCGCCGCGGCCCGCGATGCCGGCACCGCGGATGACGAACTGGTCGCGTCCCTCGAACATCGCGCTGTTCAGGCCGCCCGAGCGCGCATCGGTCATCAGGACGACCCGCCGGCCGCGAGCGACCAGTTCGGCCGCCAATGCCTCGGCCGGAAAGAAATGGCCGCCGGTGCCACCGGCAGCAATGACGATCGGCTTCACTGCCGGCCCCCTCATGCCTCATCTCCGCGATGGCGGCGGCGGGTCAGCGCCAGCAGCATGCCCATGCCCAACGCCACCGCCATGACCGAGGAGCCGCCATAGGAGATGAACGGCAATGTCATGCCCTTGGTCGGAATGAGCTTCAGGGTGGAGGCCATGTTGACGAAGGCCTGCAGGCCGAACCCGGTTACCAGGCCGGTACAGGACAGCACGATGAACAGGTCCTGCTCCTTCAGCAGCCGCAGCAGCCCGCGCAGCACGATGAAGGCGAACACCGCCAGGATCACCAGGCAGATCAGCATGCCGAATTCTTCCCCGGCGACGGCGAAGACGAAGTCGGCATGCGCGTCCGGCAGCACGTCCTTCACCCGCCCCTCGCCCGGCCCGCGGCCCAGCAGGCCGCCGTTGCCGAAGGCCTCCAGAGCGGTGGTGATCTGGTACGAGTCGCCGGATTCCGGGTGCAGGAACCGCTCCACGCGGCTCTGCACGTGCGGGAACAGGAAATACGCCATGACCGACCCGCCACCGATCATGCCCAGCGCCACGGCCACCAGGAACAGGTTCATTCCGGCGACGTAGAGCTGCGCCAGGAACACCGCCGTCACCACGGCCAGCATCCCGATATCCGGCTGCGACTTCAGCAGCATCAGGATCACTGCGAACACGCCGCAGGCGATCAGCATGCCAGGGAAACGCCGCGAGCGACGGCCCTCGGCGATCAGCCAGGCCGCCGTCACCGCGAAACACGGCTTCAGGAATTCACTGGGCTGGATCGACATGCCGGGCAGCGAAATCCAGCGGCGGGCGCCCTTGATCTCCACGCCGACAACCATGGTGGCGGCGGTCAAGATCAGCGCCACGATGCAGCCGGCGATCGCGAGGCGGCGGATATCGCGCGGCGACAGCAGCGACACGCCGACCACGATGGCGCTCGCGACAGCGAGGAAGAACACCTGCTTGAAGATGAACAGGTCGCGCGACTGGCCGATGCGTTCGGCGACGGCCGGGCTGGCGGCCAGCATCATGACGTAGCCGAAGCCGATCAGCATGCCGATGGCGCCGAGCGTCCAGCGGTCGACGGTC
>JARLIJ010000300.1 GCA_031291795.1 Acetobacteraceae bacterium
ACGTTGGTTCCCGAACAACGGCAAGCAGTCGCGGCCGGGCATGCCCATTCCAGGCCCGGACTCGCAGACAGGGGCGGGGGTATAGCGGCGGGCGGCCGCGTACGCAAGAACGACACGGCGAAAGCCCCGGCGTTATCCTGCGTCGAGCGAAAGCCCCGGGGGTACGCGGGGCTGGCATGCCCGGAGGTTTCACTGCAGTGCAGCAATTCCGACAATAACCTACCTTGACGGTCGGGAATAAATCACCCTGAATGCGCGTCCCGCTTTCGTGATGCTCCTCACCATGTCCCCATCCGCTGTCTCCATCCCCCGTAGCCTGGAAGCCTTCGTGGCCCTCGCCGGCGTGCGCGCATGGCGAACGCGGCTGGCCGAGATCCGCGACCTGGCCGCGGCTGGACCGCGCGCCGGGCAGGCGATCCGTGAGCGCCATGCCGCGGAACTCGCGATCGAGCGGCTGCGCAGTGCCGGCACCCGCGCCCCGGCACCGGCCGAACGCGAACTGGCGGACCTGGCGGCGCAGACCGTGACCTTGGCCGGCACGCTCAGCGCCGCGGGCAAGCAGCGGCTGCGTGAGGTCGTGCGGGCCGGCCTGGCCGGCGAGCAGACACTGATCCCGCTGTTCCACCTGCTGCGCACCGCCGCCCTGCATCGCGCCCGCGGATTCACTCTGCGCTTCGCCGGGCTGGAGGATGGCGCACCGTTCGACCTGCTGCTGCACGGCGACCACATCGAGGCCGAGATCGCCTGCGAGGTCGTCTCCGCCGACCAGGGCCGCGGCGTGCATCGCGGCGCCTGGTACCGCCTCGCCGACCGGGTCGATCCCGACCTGCAGACCTGGCTCGGCGACCATCCCGGCCGCTATCTGCTGAAGATGACCCTGGCGCAGGGGCTGCACGGCGGGCTGAGCGACGTGCCGACGGACGGCGATCCGACCGGCGATTCGCTGGCGGAGCTGCATGGCCGCATCCGCACCCTGCTGGCGTCGAGCACGCGCCAGGACCACGACGAGGCGATGGTGCTGCGGCTCGACCCCTTGCTGCTGACCGCGGCGCAGGCGGATGCGCTGGGCCTGCTGACCTCGCTGCGCCAGCAGTTCGGCCCCGAGGCGCATTTGTCGGTCACCACCGCCGGCGGCGGCGTGTTCGTGATGGCGGCGCGGGCCGGCCAGGAGAACGCGATCGCCGTCGCATTCCGCAAACGCATGGCGGCGATCGCCCCTACGCGTCTCTCCGGCACCAGGCCGGGCATCCTGGCGATGTTCGTGGAGGACACCAACCGCAGCGAGTGGCGCGGCCTGCGCGAACGGCTGGAGCTGGAAGGCGAGGCGCGCCAGTTCCTGACCAACCCGGAAGCCCGGCCGGTGGTCGCGGTGACCTTCGCCTCCCGGTTGGAGCTGTTCGGCCTGAAAGGGCCGGATTCCGCGCCTGACGGGGAATTGCGTTTCCGCAATCCCGGCCATCCGGCGGCACGCTCTCCCGGCCTCGCATCGGCCGTGTTGTCTTCCATGTGATTGTCCGGCAGGCGGTAACCGGTGGTTAACCGTCCTACTTCCACAGTCCCGCCCCATCCCCGCCACGTTCGTGCGCAGGATGCGGGTCTGTCTGATGAAGCCGGAGGGAGTAGCATGACCGATGACGAGTACGCCCGGAAGCTCGACGAACTCGACCGCCTGTTGAACGACCCGGATGTATCCATGGAACCGGCACGGGTGTGGTCGCTGCTCGCCGAGGTGTCGCGGCGTGACTGCGGCATGCCGGTGGGCCGTTCTTCCGGCGGCGGCGGCGCGGTCATGCGGGCCCCCGGGGACTGAGGCAGGACGCGCCGGGATTGATCGGGGCTGAGCCGCCTTCGCGTTGCGAAGGGCGCTGGTGCAGCCCGCGTACCATGAAAGCCGCCGCCCGTGCCGGATTAACGTTCGGTTAGGCACGCCCCCTGTATTCTGCGATGGGAGACCACGCCGAATGCAACATGGGCAGCTCGCCGCGATCAATCTGCAACACGTGCTGTCCGACGCACTCGATCGGTCCGGGCATCTGATCGTCGTCCTGGAATCCCGCAACCTCGGCGAGCCGACCGCCGTTGCCGTCAACGATGCATTTTGCCGGATGACCGGTCAGGCCCGTCCCCAAATCCTCGGCCGGACATTGGGTCAGCTCGTCCCGTCGGAGGGCAACAAGGACGCGCTTTCGGACGTTGCAGCCGCTCTTCAAGCGCGCAAGGCGCTGGCGTTCGAGCTGCTTTGTCGCGACAGCAAAGGCAAGCTGATCTGGCTCAGCATGCATTTGATGCCGGTTGCCGATCGCGAGCGAGCCTGCTCCGTCCTGATGGGACGCGACGTTTCCGAGGCTGTGCATGCCCGGGAACAGCAGGATGCCACGCAGGGTCTGCTGGCAAAGGTGTTCTTGTTCGTCCAGGCCGCCGTCGTGATCGTCGATGAGCGTGGCATAATCCTGATGGCCAACCCGGCCACGCATCGCCTGCTCGGATACGCGGCGAACACCCTTGCCGGGCGGTCCGCGTTGGACCTCGTGCCGCCAGGCGCCCAGGCACGCGTCGCCGCTGCCCGTGCCGGACAACTTGTCGACGGCAAGGATTACACCATCGAGGCCAGCCTGCTGCGTGCAGAGGGATCCGAACTGCCGGTGCGGATCAGCGCTGCGATGGTACAGCGCGAGGACCTGAAACGCTTCCGTATCCTGACGATCGAGCCACTCTCCCGCGATGCGGCGATGCGGATCCGCGTGGCCGGCCGGATTGCCCTCGTCGGGATCGAGGAGGTGAGGGAGGCGCTGGGCGCGAAATGGCCCGCCGTGGCGGCACGCGCGATGGCGACCGCAGAACATGTGCTACGCCAGCGTTGCGGCCCCGCCGATACGTTCACCCGCACCGAGGACGGGGCGTTCGTCGTCTGCTTCGCCGAGACGACCGAAGAGGATGCGGCGTTTCGTGCCGCCATGCTTGCCCGGGAAATCCGCACCCGGCTGATTGGCGACGGCCAGAGCAGCGAGGCGGCCGAGGTCACCGCCGTCACCGCGGCCGTCGCGGAGGCCGATACGCCCGGCGAAACCGAGGCCGGCCTGACGGCACGCCTCAACCGGCGGCTCAAGGAGCGCATCGCCGCCATCGAGGCGCAGGCGCGCGAGGACCTGGTCAAGATCGTGGGTTCGGCGGAATGCGAGCTGGAGGAGATCCGCGGCAGCAACCTGCGCAGTGTCGTGGCACGTTTCGCGCGGATGCCGTGGAAGCTGGAGCGGCGCATCCAGGCCGCCCTCGCCGCCCTGCCGTCGCAGGAAACCGCGGCGTTCGACTTCGACCGGATGCTGCTGCATCTGGCCGGAGAGCAGGCAGCCCAGGGGCTCGCTGCCGGGCGACCGGAGCCGATCCTGCTGGGCATCGAATTCGAGATGTTCCTCGACCGCAGGCGGACCGAACGGTTCGTCGCTGCCTCGCACGAGCTGGACGAGCGGCTGCGGCAGCGCCTCGTGCCGGTGCTAGCGCGCATCCCGCCCGGTACGCCGCAGAGCCGCGCGCTGGAATGCGCGTTGCGGCTGCGCTCGATGTATCGCGCGCTGGCGCTCACGGCCGTCGACCTCACCTTGCCGCAGCTCGATTGGGCCGTGCTGCGGAACGCGATCCTGGTGGTGGAGAACGACGACATTGTCGCCAACCACAGCAACCACCTCGCTGCGCTGCGCAAGCTGGTCGCGGCCGTCCACGCCCATGGCGGGATGATGCTGGTGCGGAACCTCCGCTCATCCGACGCCGCCAGGGCCGCCGCGAGTTGCGGCGTCGACATGTTGTCGCTGGCCGACGCGGCGCATGCCGGCGAGCCGATGGTGGCGCGGCCGGGCTGATCCTCGCCACCGCTGCTGCCGGCGCCGACAGCAGCGGTGGCAGATCTGGCCTACAGCCCTTCGAACAGGGGCGTGGTGATGTAGCGTTCGGCAAAGGACGGGATGATCACGACGATCCGCTTGCCGGCATATTCCGGCCGCTTCGCAACCTTCAACGCCGCCGCCAGGGCCGCGCCGGAGGAAATGCCGGCGGGGATGCCCTCGGTCTTCGACAGGCGCCGGGCGGTGGCCAGCGTTTCCTCGTTGCCTACCTGAATGATCTCGTCGATCGCCTTGGTGTCCAGCACCTCCGGGACGAAGCCGGCGCCGATGCCCTGGATCGGGTGCGGCCCGGGCTTGCCGCCGGACAGCACCGGGCTGGCGGCCGGCTCCACCGCGATCAGCTTCAGCCCCGGGCGACGCGGCTTCAGCGCGTGCGCCAGGCCGGTCAGCGTGCCGCCGGTGCCGACGCCCGAGATGATCGCATCGACCTCTCCGGCGGTGTCGTACCAGATCTCCTCGGCGGTCGTCTTCGCATGGATCTCGGGATTGGCCGGGTTGCCGAACTGGTTGGCGGTCACTGCGCCGGGCGTGTCGTCCAGTAGCTCCTTGGCGCGGGCCACGGCGCCGCTCATGCCCTTCTCGCGCGGCGTCAGCTCCAGCTCTGCCCCGAGATAGGCCAGCATCTTGCGCCGCTCGATCGACACCGATTCCGGCATGGTCAGGATCAGCCGGTAACCGCGTGCCGCCGCCACGAAGGCGAGCCCGATGCCGGTGTTGCCCGAGGTCGGCTCGATGATCGTGCCGCCCGGCTGCAGCGAACCGGATTCCTCCAGCGCCAGGATCAGGTTGACGCCGATCCTGTCCTTCACGCTCGCCAGCGGGTTGAAGAATTCCAACTTCAGGACGACGTCGGCGGTGATCCCTTCTTCGGCGAGGATCTTCGGGATGCGGACCAGCGGGGTGTTGCCGATGGTCTCGGCGATGCTGTCGTAGATCCGCCCGCGCAGCGGACGGTCGAACACGAGCGGCTTGTGCTCCGTTGTCATGATGTGCGTTCCTTCTTTGCCGGTGTGGTCGGTCCGCGGACCTGTGGCCGGGCGAGCCTTGCGTGCAACAGAGGCGGATTTTCTTCAGATGGCAAGATGGGGCGGAGAAGAAGGAATATTCTTCTCCGTACACCTGTCCACATAGCACGTCGTTGTCGAACGCCGCCGATGCGCGACGGCGCCTTCTCAGGCTGCCAGAGCCGCCTTGCGCGCCGTCATCGTCGCCACGTAGCACGACGGCACTTCCATGAACGGCGTGCGCTGGCGCAGCCATCCGGCGTGGTCGTCCGGCCCGTGCATGCCCTGGTTGGCGGGCAATGCCGGCCAGGACGGCACCTCGATCCATAGCCGCAGCAGATGGCGGCGGCGCGCGATCTCGGGCCAGTCTTCGTAACCGGTGCGGCCATGCAGCAGCGTGCGGTTGTTGAGGAACTGGATGTCGCCCTCCCCGATGCTCATGTCGAGGTAGAACTCGGGCGAGGCGGCCAGGCGTTCCAGTTCGTCCAGCGCCTCCACCTGCAGGTCGGTCATGACCGCATCGCCGGCATCGACCGCGCGGCGGGGGTAGCTGCCGGAGATGTTGCAGGAGAGCTGGCCGGTGGCCTGGGAGAAGAACGCCAGTGTCTTCAGCAACCGGCCGGACCCAAGCTCCGCGTCCAATTCCATGCGGCGGCAGACGTAGTCGCCGTAGAGCTGGGCGAGCAGGTCGGGCCGTGTCTCCAGCAGCCGGTTGTGCAGGGCACCGACGCTGGCGATGCGGCTCAGCCCGCCCGACTTCGCGGACTGCACGCACATCAGGGAGACGATGTCGCAGGTATCGGTGTGGAAGCGCTGGCTGCCGCCGGACTGGTAGCCGCGGGCGGCGGCCTCCACGTCGCTCACGTCGATGACGTTGCCCAGGAGTTCGCCATGCCAGGATTGCGGCAGAAGCGTCCCGATATGGGCGCCGAGGCCGACATAGATGCGCGCCATCTCGTCGGTGGTGTAGCGCTCCCGCTTCAGGCCGCGCAGGAGCAGGAAGCCGCGGCCGGTGCGCAGGTCCTCCCCCATGCGGCGGAGGGAGGTGCCTAATGTGGGCAGCTTGAAGGTCTCACGCGTGATGCCGGGGATGTCGGGGGTGCCGACGGCGTGCAGGGCGGCGTCGATTTCCTCGATTTCCGCGGTGGAGAGCGTGTGCAGGCCTTCCTGGCGGTAGTCGATTTCCGATCCCTTCCAGGCGGATGGGCCTTCGACGGCGGACAGCGTCGCATGGTCCCGCGAGGAACCGACTGCTCTCTCTCTCCTGGAGGGAGAGGGTCGGGGTGAGGGGGCCAATTCGCGCGGTTCGTGCTGGTGGGACCCCTCCCCCCTTCCCCCTCCCTCAAGGGGAGGGGGAGAAGTGTTGCTGGTTGTGCTCATGCGGCGGTCCCCCTCAATGACTGCGCGGTCTGCCCGAACAGGATTTTCCGCGACTCCTCGGTGTGCTCGCCCTGCCGGCGCAATTCCTTCCCAAGGTCCACCCCGCGCTGCACCGCCGGGCGCGCCTTGATCGCATTGCGCCAGCGGGAGACGTTGGGGAACGCGTCCAGCGACTGGCCGAGCGGCTTGGAGATGAAAACCCAGGGCCAGCAGATCATGTCGGCAATGGAGTAGTCGTCGAGGATGTAGTCCCGTCCGTCCAAACGTGCTTCCAGCACGCCCAGGCAACGGTTGTATTCGCCGGCATAACGCTTGTGGGCGTAGTCATGATCGCCCGCCTGAACGGTCCGGGCGTAGTTCACGAAATGACTGAGCTGGCCGGCCATCGGCCCGAGATTGCCGACCTGCCAGAACAGCCACTCCAGGCATTCCTTCCGCCCGCGCGCGCTGGTGGGCATGAAGCGGCCGGCCTTCTCGGCAAGGTGCAGCAGGATCGCGCCGGACTCGAACACCGGCATCGGGCCGTCCGGCGTGTCGTGGTCGACGATCGCCGGCATGCGGGCGTTCGGGCTGATCTTCAGGAACTCCGGCTTGAACTGGTCGCCGGCGCCGATGTTGACCGGCTTCAGCGTGAACGGCAGTCCGGTCTCCTCGAACATGATCGAAACCTTCCAGCCATTCGGCGTCGGCCAGTAATAGAAATCGATCATGCCGTCAGTTCCTTCGCCTGCAGCGCCGCAATCTGCTCGGGGGCGTAGCCGAGATCGGCCAGGATCTCGTCGGTATGCTGCCCGAGCGCCGGACCGCCGTTGCGGATCGAGGCCGGGGTGGCGGAGAAGCGGGCGGCAGGGCGAGCCTGGCGCAGCGTGCCGGCCACCGGATGGTCCGACTGCACGACGATGCCGTTGGCCTGCACCTGCGCGTTGTCGATCATCGCGCCGCGGGTCAGCACCGGGGCGCAGGGCACGCCGGCCTCGGTCAGGCGGGCCAGCCATTCCGCGGCAGGGCGGGTTCGCAGCACGTCCTGGGTCATCGTCAGCCGCGTGTCGATGTTCTGCTGGCGCAACGCCGGGGTCTTGAAGCGCGGGTCCTCGAGCCAGTCCGGCCGGTCCAGCGCGCGGGTGAGGGCCGTCCATTCCTTGTTGGTCTGCACGGCGACGCTGATGTAGTCCGTCGCCGTCTCATAGATCAGGTCGATGAAGCTGGCGGCGTCCTGCTGCGGGAATTCGTCGCCGACGAAGGTCTGGCTGCCCATGTCGGACGCCCAGAGGAACGCCACCACGGCATCCAGCATCGACAGCCGGACATGCTGGCCCTGCCCGGTGCGCGCGCGGGCCAGCAGGGCGGC
>JARLIJ010000301.1 GCA_031291795.1 Acetobacteraceae bacterium
CCGACCAGATCATCCTGTCCACCCACAACCACAACGACCTGGGCCTGGCCGTCGCCAACACGCTGGCCGCGATCCGCGCCGGCGCCCGCCAGGTGGAAGCCACTATCAACGGCATCGGCGAGCGCGCCGGCAACGCCGCGCTGGAAGAGGTCGTGATGGCCATCCGCACCCGCCACGATGCCGTGCCGTACAAGAACAACATCGAGACCCCGAACATCCTGCGGGTGTCCAAGCTGCTGTCGACCATCACGGGCTTCGACGTGCAGCCGAACAAGGCGATCGTCGGGCGCAACGCCTTCGCGCACGAAGCGGGCATCCACCAGGACGGCGTCCTGAAGCACGCCGGCACGTATGAGATCATGCTGCCCGAAAGCGTCGGCTGGCAGAAATCCAGCCTGGTGATGGGCAAGCATTCCGGTCGCGCCGCGTTCCGCGACAAACTGTCCACGCTTGGCTACAAGATCGGCGACAACCAACTGAACGACGCGTTCCGCCGGTTCAAGGACCTGGCCGACCGTAAGAAGGTGGTGTTCGACGAGGACATCGTGGCGCTGGTCGACGACGAGGTGGTGCGCGACCATGCCCGCATCCGGTTCATCTCGCTGGACCTGCATGCCGGCTCGAAGGGGCCCGCGCGGGCGGAACTGGAGCTGGAGGTGGACGGCGTCGTGCAGACCGGCGGTTCGGCCGGCGACGGGCCGATCGACGCGACGTTCAAGGCGATCCAGGCGATCTTCCCGCATACCGCGAATCTCGTGCTGTTCTCGGTCGGCGCGGTCACCGAGGGGACCGACGCGCAAGCCAGGACCACGGTCCGGCTGGAGGAGAACGGCAAGATGGTCGACGGCCAGGGGTCGGACACCGACACGATCGTCGCGTCGGCGCGGGCCTATGTCCATGCGCTGAACAAGCTGATGGTGAAGCGCGAGCGGACGGAGCCGGCGGCACTGTCCGCCTGACGGACACGGCCGGCGCCAACGCCGGCCGCCAACCGGTAGCGGGCGATCCCTGCCATGCTAGCCAGGGTGTTGCCCGCTATCACGGTCCCGCTAGGCTGCCGGAAAGCGCTGAGGAGCCCAGCATGACCAACCGCACCCGTGTCCTCCTGTGGACCGACACGCCGACGGCCTATGCCGCCGCCATCACGGCCGCCGGCCTGTCCGATCGCGTCGCGGTCGAGGTCCTGCCGCGCAAGGACACCCCCTCGGCCGCCCAGCGCGCCGAGACCGAGGTGCTGCTCGCCTGGGGTGCTCCCGCCGGCCTGCTGCCCGAGATGAAGCGGCTCCGCTGGGCGCAGACGCTGACCGCCGGGGTCGAGACCTGGCTCGCCTTGCCGGACCTGCCATCCGGCCTCACGCTCACCTGCGCGCGCGGCACCCACCGGGAGTCGATGCCCGAGAACATCCTCGGCGCGCTGTTCCACATCACCAAGCCGTATGCCGCGATCGTGGAGGACCAGAAAACCTCCAAATGGACCCGCCGCGTCGCCACGCCGCTGAACGGCAAGACGCTCGGCATCCTCGGGCTGGGCGCGATTGGCCAGGACCTGGCCCGGCTTGCCACGGCGCTACGCATGCGGGTGATCGGCACCAAGCGAGGCGTCGCCAGGCTGGCCGGCGTGGCCGAGGTCTTCCCGCCCGACCGCACCGATGAGGTCCTGGCACAGTCGGATTTCGTGGTGCTGCTGCTGCCCGCCACGCCCGAGACCGAGGATTTCATCGACGCCGAACGGCTGGCGAAGATGAAGCCCAGCGCATGGCTGTTGAATTTCGGCCGGGGCCACCTGATCGCCGATGCCGACCTGATTGCCGCTGTGCAGGCAAGACGTATCGCCGGCGCGGTGCTGGATGTATTCCGCCAGGAGCCGCTGCCGGTCGAGCATCCATTCTGGACCACCCCAGGCATCACCGTGCTGCCCCATCTGGGCGGAGGCCATCCCGAACGCGACAAGGTCGTGGCCAGCCTGTTCGTGGAGAACCTCGGCCGGTTCCTCGACGGCCAGCAACTGAAGGAGGTGGTGGACCGCGCAGCCGGGTATTGAGGCGTACCTCCCGTCGCCACATCACGCTGGCTCGTCCGCCCCCGAAAGCGCACACTCCCCCCTCTCCAAGGAGGCACAAAAATGATCCAGCGACCGCTCCTGGCCGTCACAATGGGCGATCCCGCCGGCATCGGACCGGAGATCGCGGTGCGTGCCCTGCTCTCGCCGGAGGTGCGCAGCCTTTCCCGCTGCTTCATCATCGGCGACGCCCGGGTGCTGGAGCGTGCCCTGGCCGTGTGCGGCCTGACCGCCACGCTGAACCGCATCGCGGGACCCGAGGACATTTCCGACCGTGACGGCACGATCGACGTGCTGCACCAGGAAACCGCCGATCCCGCCATCCTGCAGATCGGCAAGATCCAGGCGCTGGGCGGGCAGGCGGCCTATGCCGCGATCCGCACCTCGATCGAGTTGGCAATGGCCCACCGCATCGACGGCGTCGCTACCACCCCGATCAACAAGGAATCGCTCAAGGCCGCGAAGATCCCGTTCATCGGCCATACCGAGATGTTCGCCGAACACACCGGCGCCCGCGAAGAGATGACGATGTTCACCATCAGCGGGTTGAAGATCTTCTTCCTGACCCGCCACGTCTCGCTGGCCAAGGCCTGCGAACTCATCACCCAGGAGCGTGTCGCCCGCGGTATCGACAACTGCATCAAGGCGCTCGGACAGTTGGGCCTGGACCGCCCGCACCTCGCGGTTGCCGCGCTGAACCCGCATGGCGGGGAGGACGGGCTGTTCGGCCGCGAGGAGATCGAGGCGATCAAGCCCGCCATCGTCGATGCCCGCGCCAAGGGCTTCCAGGTCAGCGGCCCGGTGCCGGCCGACAGCGTGTTCCACATGGCGCGGATCGGCCGCTATGACGCGGTGTTGTCGCTGTACCACGATCAGGGACATATCGCCGCGAAGATGATGGATTTCGAGAAGACCGTCAGCGTGACCCTCGGCCTGCCCGTGCTGCGCACCAGCGTCGACCACGGCACCGCGTTCGACATCGCCGGCACCGGCAAGGCGAGCGCCGTCAGCATGATCGAGGCGATCAAGGTCGCGGCCGACTACGTGGTCCGCGGCGTGCGGCTGGGCGACGAGCCGGCGGCACAGGCGGCGGAGTAGCCGCGGCCTCCGACACCGGTTGCGCCTGCGCGGCCAGGCGCGGCCGTGGCGCGGCGAGGGCGAGGAAGGTCCGCGGCTTCAACGGCAGCGTGCCCCGGCCGGACGCGTCCCGGCTGATCGGCCGGGGCGGCGGTCCGCAGGTCTGCGGCACGATCGGGAACACGCTTGCGCGTGCCCGCTTGGATGGCCCGGCAGAACGGCAGGCAGGCGCGCTCCCGTCCTCGCGATCGCGCTATCGATGGCCGGCGGCGCCGTTCGTTCGTGACGGGCACCTGATCGATCCATGACAAAAAAATCATGCCAACTCCGTCCAGCATAAGTAAACACAAAATAAGAGTTACAGTAATTTCATTAATGATGAATCACACAGAGTGAATGTCTCGTAACCACACTTGACGGATTTTCGATGTCGGACTACCGGGACTCACGCGGGCGCGAGTTTGATTGACAAACTGTCAAGATGGACTGCGCATTGCGAAAAATACACTGTAACGGGAAATCCAGATGCGCAAAATGTTGTTGGCTGGTGCCGCCGTGATCGGCGCCGCCGCATGGCAGCAGACTGCCTATGCACAGCCGGCCAGCTTGCCGGTGAGCCCCACTCAAGGAGCGATCCTGACCACGCCCTCGGCATCCCCGCCTGCGGGTGCCAACAACAACAATAACACTGCCACGGCCTTCGTGCCGGGCGCCGTCGCCAATCCCACGCCCGGTTCGATGGTTATCCACATCAACGGCCGCGTGACGACCGAGTTGAACGCCGGCTGGTCGAGCATCGACAACGGCAGCTTTCCCGCCGTCACCGGGGCCGGCGGGATCACGCTGTCCCCCGCCGGCAACTTCAAGCTGCAGCCGACCAACATCACGAACTACGCCCGCATCTATACCGGCGTGGACGCGATGGCGGCGAATGGCCTGCGCTACGGCGGTGCGATCGAAATTCGCGAAAACTTCACCGGTCAGAGCAGCAGCAGCAGCAGCACCGGCTCCAGCGGTTATTCCTCCTCGCAGACGCTGTACGTCCGCCGTGCTTTCGGTTACATCGCCGCGGACAACGTCGGCATCCTACGCTTCGGCCAGGGCGACGGCCTGATCGGCCTGTACGACAACGGTATCACCACGTTCCAGTTCCTGCCGTCCTCCAACCTGGGCGGCGGCGATCTGCAGGCCGCATTGCCGGCCTCCACCACCGTTCCGTTCTCCTTCATGAGCCTGCAGGGCAACGAATACGGAAACTCCAAGCTGGTGTACCTGTCGCCGCAGTTCTACGGCGTCGATTTCGGCGTGCAGTGGGCGCCCAACACCGCCAACGGCTACGCCAACGGATCCCCCACGAGCTACGGGACGGTCACAGGCTGCAATTTCGGCGATTCAGGGTGCTCGAGCCTGAGTTCGTCCACGATCGCAGCGGATGGCTCGCGGATTCTGAACCAGACCGCCGTCGGTGCGCGCTACCAGCACACCTTCGGCCCGGTCGGGCTGCTGGCCTACGGCGTGTATGAATTCAGCGGCCACGCCAACTATACCGGCCCGGTGGTGACCACGCCAACCAATGGCGGCGGAACCGGCCGGTTCGACAGCCTGAGCTTCGGCAATGCCGGCGTCGCCGTGACCTATTCCGGCTTCACGGTCGGCGGCAACTGGGTCGGCGGCGCGGTGAACGGGGCCGGTGCGCTGCGTCCCTCCGGCGGGTCGGATGAGGAAGGCTGGCTGGTCGGCGCAACCTACAAGTCCGGTCCTCTGGTCGTCGGCGCGGTCGGCGAGAGCATCGACAGCCAGGGCTCGCCGGCAATGGTCGGCAAGACCCAGCGGCACGAATATGCCATCGATGCAGGCGCCAGCTACGTGATAGCGCCAGGCCTCGTGGGTTGGGCGGAGTACCTCTACCAGGACCGCAAGCAGAGCGGATTCAACTTCGTCACCAGCAGCCCGGGGTCGGCCTACAACACCGTGCAGTCCCAGGCCCTGGAACTCGGCACGACCGTCTACTGGTAACCCCCGGGGTTTGACGCCGGCGATTTCCCCCGCCCTGCTCCAGGACGGGGGGGATCGCCCGGAGTCGGCCGCGCCGACCGCAACGTCCGCGCCTTCGTGGATCCCTGCCCGATCGAGCGCAGCCACGCCGCTGCCCTGATGGCCGTGACCGCGGAGACGTCCGGGATGAACTTGGTCTGGGTCGCCGACTTCCATTTCAAGGCGATGGGACGGCCAGATCCGTGGTCGTTCGAGCAAGCGCCTCGCCGGACACCGGAAAAGCGGCCGCCTCGTCCCCGGAGCAAAGCCCCTGCCGTGACAATTGCAAGACGTTTATTCCCCCTGTATCGACACTGCAACGCTGCCGGTGACAATTTCCAGGGTGAGTTCTTCGTCGCATCGCCTGTGCGACGGCACGTCCCGCGACCGACCGACACAGGTACGTCCGATGCCTCGATCGCTGGCTCGAGTCGCGGCGGAATTGCCTCGAATCCGGGCGGCCTGCGTGCCTGCTTGCGCTGTAGGAGCCGATTTGAAATCCTGCCGTAATCAGGATGACAGCTGTACTATCGCTGGGTCCAGTCACCGCGACGTTGCAGGCAAACCACAATTCGCGTGACCTGAATTCATGATATTTTCATTCAGCATGGCCAGGGCTCTGTTCCTCTGTTAGTGACTATATGGATTTGTAACGACTGACTGGAATAGCGCTGCTCATGCCCATGCCAAATGAAGCAGGCTTCGGGTTTCTTTCCCAGGCCGTGAAACAACATCTGCACAGTGTCCTGCAACCAATCGTCGACCTGCGCACCGGCGAGACACATGCATACGAGGCGCTGATGCGCGGGCACACGGCACTCGGTCATTCGGACCCGCTGTCCCTGCTCGATGCCTTCGCGGCCCGGGGGGCAATCGAAGCAATCGAGTTCTGGTTGCACCATAGCGCGGTGAGCGCGTTTGCAACCGCGATGGCGGTCGGCGACGCGCCCACGGCGCAATTGTTCATCAACATCGATTCACGTGCGATCGAACGCGCCGGCACCCGCATCATGCATGCGACGCTCGCCGATATCGCTTCCCGCGGACTGCCGGCCGGGCGAGTTTGCTGGGAGTTGTCGGAGCGGCATCCCATTGTATTCGATGCCGCCACAGTGCGGAAAATGATAGAAATACGCGAGGCCGGAGTGCGCTTTGCAGCCGACGATTTCGGTCAGGGGCACTCCGAAATGAAGCTGCTTTTCGATCAGCAGGTGGATTACATCAAGATCGACAAATTCTACATCACATCATTGCCGGAATCAGGACGCCGTCGGCTGTTCGTCAAAAAAATCGCCAATTTTGCCCGTACGCTCGGTGTGAGCGTCATCGCCGAGGGCGTCGAAAACGCCGAGACGCTCATGGTCTGTCGCGATCTTGGCTGCGACCTGGCGCAGGGGTGGTTCATCGGCTGGCCCGTATTGGCGAAGGATCTGTCCGCGGCGAGGGGGCGGGACGTGATCGCCTCGATGTCCGGCACGCGGCGAACGCGGCGGGCCTCGGACCGGACACTTCGGGCAATGGCTGACCGGATGCTGCCGATTGAGCCGGTGGACGCCGATGCCTCGATCGAGCAGGTGATCGAACGGTTGATGCGCGAACCCGACCAGACGCTGTGTCCCGTGGTCGAGGGAAATGGCGTACCAATCGGCGTCGTGCCCGAACGGAGGCTGCGGGAGGTCGTGTACCAACCCTACGGCCGCGACCTCCTCCGCAACCAGGCGACTCGGCGGAAGACAAGGAACTTCGTGGATCCCTGCCCGCGTGCCGAGATCGATTCCGACCTGGATGAGGGGCTGGAAGCATTCGCAATGCATCCTCAGGCATTGTGCCTGATCCTGACCGAAGGTGGACGCTATATCGGCATGCTTCCGCCGGGCACGTTGCTGACCGAAACAGTACAGCGGCGGCTGGCAGATGCCTCGGCGCAAAATCCGCTGACCGGCCTCCCCGGTAATTTGCGGCTGCAGGCCGCGCTGGAGCGTGCCGCGCTTGGCGGCGGCGAATATCGCCACGTCTGCTATTTCGATTTCGACAACTTCAAGCCGTTCAACGATGAAAATGGGTTTCGCAACGGCGACCGCGCCATCGCTTTGTTCGCCGAGGCGCTGAGACGGATCCTGCCGGATGGCGAGCATAACTGCATCGGCCATGTTGGCGGCGATGACTTCGTCGCCGTTCTGCATGCCGTCTCGTCAGATGAGATTTGCTCCCTGGTCGTCTGCGTCCTTCGCGATTTCGCCGAAGCGGTCAAGGGCCTGCACAAGGACCGCGATCGCCAGAACGGTTGGTATGAAACCCGTGACCGCTACGGCGAACCCCGCCGGTTCCCGTTGCTCCGCGTGAGCTGCGCTGTCATTGCCCTCGGGCCAGGCCTCGAGCTTGAGGAACACACACGCCTCGACCCGATCATCGCCCGGCTGAAGTCGATCGCGAAATCCAATGCGGATGGGGTGGCATGGCTTCAGGCTGATATGGAAGCCGATATCGAGCGATTCGCTCTGGGCCTGGAGGTCCAAGCTGCCTGATCGTGGCCTCGGCTTGACCCTCCCCCCGCCGTGGCCAGCGCCGGGGACGCCATCACCGCCGCAGCCACAGCACGCCCCACGTCGCACCGACCGCGATCGCTCCGCAGACCACCGCGGCGAGTAGCGGCCCCAGCCGTCCGAAGCGCCGCAGCCGCGTCACCGCATGAGGCATCAGCCACAGCGCCAGCAAAGGCGACAGCGCGGCGGCGTCGACCGCACCCAGCCCGCCATGCGCCAGCCGGCCGATCGATAGCGACACGGCGGCCTTGGTCGCGGCGAGATCCGCCGCCAGCGGTAACAGCGCCAGCCCTGCCAGCCGCGGCACCAGCAGCAGCGGCAGGACGGCAGCACCCGGCGTCAGCGCCATCAGAATCCATATCCACGGCGCACCCACCACGTGCAGCGCCATCGCCAGGGTGAACGCGGCCAACGCCAGGGGCAGCGGACTGGTGGCACCGGCGGCGATGCCGCTCAGCCGGGTCACCGCGACCACGGCCACCGCCACCACCAGGATCACCGGCCAGACCGCGAGCAGTCCGGCCTGGGTAAGTGGCCCGCCCGCCATCCACCAGCCGCAGCCCAGCGCCGTCACCACCAGTGGCGGCCACACCCCGCGCCGCGCCGCAAAGCGTTCGGCGGCCAGGGCAACCAGCAAGGTCGCGACCGACAGCGGCAGCAGCCGCTCCATCGGCACCAGTGGCGCCAGCCTCAGCGGCGCGCTGCGCATGACATACCAGCCAGCCGCCACCGCCAGCCCGCATGCGAGCGACCCGGCCAAGGTGGACCGCCGCAGCCGCGCCACCAGCGCGAGGACCAGGGACACCGCAAACGCGGCCAGCGGACCGTGAAATTCATGCCACAAGGCGTGAAATTCCCCACTTTCGAAACCGTTCTGTATGGGCATGCTGGTGGGGATGGCCTGACGCTCCTATGGCGTCAAGCGACTGGATCGAGGGAGACGAGAGCGAATGCGCCAACTCTATCTGCCGATGCGCGTATGGGACGCGCCGGTGCGCCTGTTCCACTGGGCGATCGTGCTGCTGATCGGCACCAGCTGGGGCACTGCGCACTGGGGCTACATGGATTGGCACAAGCTCAGCGGCTACGCGATCCTCACGCTGCTGCTGTTCCGGCTGGTCTGGGGCTTCGTGGGGTCCGACACCGCGCGCTTCGCCCGTTTCCTGAAAAGTCCGGTCGCCGCGTTGCGCCACCTGGCCCACATGACGAAGCGCGAGGCGGACCAGGAGATCGGCCACAACGCCGCCGGCGGCTGGATGGTCCTCGTCCTGCTCGGTCTGCTCCTGGCGCAGGTCGCGACCGGCATGGCCAGCAACGACGACGTCGACACCGAGGGGCCGTATGCCAGCTTCGTCGGCAAGGCCTGGAGCGACTGGGCGAGCCATCTCCACAGCGTGCTCTTCACGGCGATCGAGATCGCGGTCGCGGCGCACGTGGTGGCGGTGCTGGCCTACGCGGTGCTGAAGGGCCAGAATCTCGTCCGTCCGATGATCACCGGCAAGAAGCGGCTGCCCGGCAACATGCGTGCGCCCCGCATGGCGAGCCCCGTGCTGGCCGTGGTGCTCCTGGTGGTTGC
>JARLIJ010000302.1 GCA_031291795.1 Acetobacteraceae bacterium
ACGCGCCGGTGCAGGCCTTCGTGCTGCTGATGGCGATGATTTTTGTCCTCGTGAACGTGGTGATCGACGTGCTGTACGGCATCGCCGACCCGCGGGTGTCGGTCGAATGAACGCCGCGGCCCAAGCCCTCAAGGGGAGAGGGAGATCCTTTCTCGCCGTCCGTCTGGAGTCCCGCATGAGCTCGACTGCCACCCAGCGCGGCGGCACTCTGCGCCATATCAGCTTCGTGCTGCGCGGCAACCCGGTCACCGCCCTGGCCGCGGCGGGGCTTGCGCTGGTGGTGCTGGCCGCGCTGCTTGCCCCCTGGATCGCGCCCTACGACCCGATTGCCTCCGACGTGCCGCAGGCCCTGCAACCGCCAACCGCCGCCCACTGGGCCGGCACCGACCAGCTCGGCCGCGACATCCTGAGCCGCATCGTGATGGCCACCCGGCTCGACCTGTTCATCGCGGTCACCGCGGTCGGCCTGTCCTTCGTCGTCGGTGCGGTGGTCGGCGGGTTCTGCGGCTATCGCGGCGGCCGGCTGGACCGCTGGGTCGGCCGCATCGTCGACGTGCTGATGGCCTTCCCCCTGTTCGTCCTGGCGATGGCCCTGGTCGCCGCCCTGGGCAACCGGATGGAGAACATCATCATCGCCACCGCCATCATCAACCTGCCCTTCTACACCCGCTTCGCCCGCGCCGAGGTCAACGTCCGCCGCAACGCCGGCTGGGTCGAGGCCGCGCGGGCCTGCGGCGAGGGCCATCTCGCGGTCGTGCTGCGCTTCCTGCTGCCCAACGTGCTGCCGGCGATGGCGGTGCAGATCTCGCTCAACCTCGGCTGGGCGATCCTGAACGCGGCGGGCCTGTCGTTCATCGGCCTGGGCGTGCAGGCGCCGACTCCGGAATGGGGGATCATGGTGGCCGAGGGCGCCCACTTCATCACCACTGGCAAATGGTGGCTGGTGGCGTTCCCCGGCTTGGCGCTGATGCTGACCGTGCTGTTCTTCAACCTGCTGGGCGACGGGCTGCGGGATATCCTCGACCCGCGGATGCGGACGTGAGCGGGACGCCGGCACAGACCGGGACATCGCTCCAGGGCGCAATACCTCAGGGCGCAACACCGCAGGCCGCCACACTGCTGCAGGTCGAGGATTTGCGCGTCAGCTTCTCCACCCGCAACGGGGTCGTGGATGCGCTGCACGGCGTCAGCTTCGCGCTGGAGCGTGGCCAGACGCTTGGAATCGTGGGGGAAAGCGGCTCCGGCAAGTCCGTCACCTCGCTGGCGGTGATGCGATTGCTGGACCGCGCCGGCAGGATTGCCGGCGGCCGCGTGCTGTTCCACGGGCGCGACATCACCCGTGCCGGGGCGGGCGAGCTGCGCAGCCTGCGCGGCGCGGCGATGTCGATGATCTTCCAGAACCCGCGCGCCGCCCTGAACCCGATCCGCACCGTCGAGCAGCAGATCGTCGACGTCCTGCGCGCCCACCGCCCGATCGGGAAGCGCGCCGCCCGTGCCCAGGCGCTGGCCCTGCTGCGCTCCGTCCGGATCCGCGACCCCGAACAGCGGCTGCACGCCTACCCAAGCGAATTGTCGGGCGGGATGTGCCAGCGGGTGATGATCGCGATGGCGATCGCCTGCGAGCCGGCCCTGCTGATCGCGGACGAGCCCACCACCGGCCTGGATGTGACCACCCAGAAGGTCGTGATGGATCTGCTGGCCGGCATCACCGCCGATCGTGGCATGGCGATGATCCTGATCACCCACGACCTCGGCCTGGCCGCGCGCTACTGCGGGGAGATCGCGGTGATGGAGCGCGGCCTGATCGTCGAACAGGGCGAGACCAACGCGCTGTTTCAGGCAGCGCGCCATCCCTACACAAAGCGGCTGATCGCGGCCTCCCCCACCAGGCGGTCGACGCTGGCGGACCTCGCGCAGGGTGCCCCGCCGCCGGTGCCGGTCGCGGTCCACCGGCCGCCCGGAACCGGAGCGCTGCTGGAATTGCAGCATGTGGTGAAGACGTTCGGCGGCAGCACCCGCGCGGTCGACGACGTCTCGTTCCGCCTGGAGCCGGGCGGTGCCCTGGGCCTGGTCGGCGAGTCCGGCTCCGGCAAGACCACCCTGTCGCGGATGATCTGCCGGCTGATCGATGCCGATCGCGGCGACATCATCTTCCTGGGCGAGTCCATCGCGTCTGTCCCGTCGCGCGAGTTCCACCGCTCGCCGCGCCGGCGCGACGTGCAGATCGTCTTCCAGGACCCGAATGACAGCCTCAATCCGCGTTTCACCGCGTTCGACAGCATCGCCCACCCGCTGCGCCGGCTCGAGGGGTTGCATGACGGCGCCACACTGGACGCCCGCGTGCGGGAGGCCGCGGAGCGTGCCGGTCTGCCCGTCGACCTGCTGCCGCGTTTCCCGCACCAGCTCTCCGGCGGGCAGAAAGCGCGGGTGGGGATCGCACGCGCGGTCGCCCCGCGGCCTCGGCTGCTGGTGCTGGACGAGCCGACCGCGGCGCTCGACGTGTCGATCCAGGCGGTCATCCTGCAACTGCTCGATCGGCTGCGGCGGGAGGACGACATCGCCCTGTTGTTCGTCAGCCACGACCTGAACGTGGTGCGCATGCTGTGCGACCAGATGGTGGTGCTGCAGCAGGGCAAGGTCGTCGAGGCCGGCCCCAGCCGCGCGGTGTTCGAGGCACCGGAAGCGGCCTACACGCGGGCGCTGCTGGACGCGATCCCGCATTTCGAACCGCATGAGACGGCCCCCGGGGAGGCGGCGCGCATTGCCGGATGACGCCCTCGCCGTCCTGACCGCGCGGGCGCGCGACGACCTGGCGCGCATCGCCCATCCGCGGATGGTGTGGCTGGAGCCGCATCCCGGGCCGGACGGGCAGCCCGCGCTGGATGTGCTGGTCGTCGGCGGCGGCCAGTCCGGCCTGGCGATCGCCTCGGGGCTGCTGCGGGCACAGGTGTCGAACATCCTGGTGGTAGACCGTGCGCCACGGGGGCAGGAGGGGCCGTGGCTGACCTATGCCCGCATGCGTACGCTGCGGTCGCCGAAGGACTACACCGGCCCGGACCTCGATCTCCCGAGCCTGGGATATCAGGCATGGCATGAGGCGACGTACGGGGCGGCGCATTGGCAGGCGCTGGACCTGATCGGGCGCGAGGACTGGGCGTCCTACCTCGACTGGGTGCGCGACACGGTCGGCGTGCCGGTCCGGAACGAAACCGAGGTCGTGGACATCGCCCCGGCCCCCGGTGGCCTGCTGGCCGTGACCCTGCGCGACGCTGCCGGCGAGACGCTGCGCCAAGCCCGCAAGGTCGTGCTGGCGACCGGCCAGGAAGGCGCCGGCCATTGGTGGATGCCGGATTTCGTCACTGCCCTGCCGCCGCATCTGCGCGCCCATACCGCCGACCCGATCGACTTCACCGCTCTCCGTCACCGCCGCGTTGCGGTGCTGGGGGCAGGCGCGTCGGCGTTCGACAACGCCGCCATGGCGCTCGAAGCGGGGGCCGAGGAGGTCGTGCTGTTCTGCCGCCGCGCCGAACCGCAGGTCGTGCAGCCGTATCGCTGGCTGACCTTTGCGGGATTCCTGCGCCATCTATCGGAGCTCGACGACGCGTGGCGCTGGCGGTTCATGAGCCACGTCCTGGGCCTGCGCGAAGGCTTCCCGCAGCCGACCTACGACCGCTGCGCCGCGCATCCGGCATTCCGGCTGCAGGCCGGTGCGCCCTGGACCGCGGCCCGCATGGTCGGCGAGGCGGTCGAGGTCCAGACCCCGCGCGGCCCGTATGTCGCTGACTTCCTGATCTGCGGGACGGGCATCGAGATGGATTTCGCCCGCCGGCCGGAGCTGGCCCGCCTGGCTCACAACATTGCCCGCTGGTCCGATCGCTACACGCCGTCGCCCGAGGAACGCAACGAGCGGCTGGCGCGCTTCCCCTATCTCGCCCCGGATTACAGCCTGTTGCCGCGCGAGGCCGGGCTGACCGACTGGATGGCGGACATCCACATGTTCAACATCGCCGCGACCATGAGCTTCGGCCCGTCGGGCTCCTCGATCAACGCGATGACCACGGCGGTGCCGAAACTCGTGTCCGGCCTGACGCGCGGGTTGTTCAACGGCGACCTGGACCGGCACTGGCGGGCGTTGCAGGCTTACGATGTGCCACAGGCGGTCGTGCGAACCGCGGACCCATAGAACCGAGGAGGCCCTGATGAAGTCGCTGACGGAGGACCAGGCCAAACGCTACCATGACGAGGGCTTCCTGTTTCCGTTCCGCGCCTTCTCGCCGGAGGCCGCCGCCCGCTACCGCGCCGACGTCGAACGCACCTGCGGCGAAACCGCCCAGCCGGCGGCGGCACGCACCGGGACCGTGTCGTATCGCGTCAAGCCGTATCTGCTGTTCACCTGGGCGGCCGACCTGGTCCGCGATCCCGCCATCCTGGATGCGGTGGAGGACCTGATCGGGCCGGATATCATGGTGTTCCACACGACCATGTGGTGGAAGACCAAGGGCTCGCCGAACCGCGTGCCGTGGCACCAGGACGGCACGTATTTCGGCCTGGCGCCGTTCGAGCATGTCACGGCCTGGGTGGCGCTGAGCCCGAGCAACACGCGAACGGGGTGCGTGCGGGTGGTGCCAGGGTCGCATCTTGCAGGCCAGATCCCGCATGCGGATGTGCGCGATTCGACGCTGATGCTGTCGCGCGGGCAGACGGTGAACGCCTCGGTCGACGGGTCTCGGGCGGTGCCGATGGTGCTCTCGCCGGGGGAGTTCTCGCTGCACCACACGATGGCGATCCATGCGTCCGATCCGAATACCGGGGATGACGACCGGATCGGGATCGGGATCAGCTACATCCCGACGCGGGTGCGCCATGTCGGGCCGACGCGGATGTCGGCGACGCTGGTGCGCGGGCGGGACACCCACGGGCATTTCGACCTGGAGCCTCGGCCGGCGGCGGACCTGCACCCGGATGCCGTGGCGGCGCACCGCGACAGCGACGCGCGGTTCTGGGAGGCGAGCCGGTCGATCCCGGAAATGGCTGGGATCCACTGATGGCGGGCGGGGCGGTTCGGAGGGGCGCGGAGTTCTGGTTGCCGTTCACCCTCGCCTTGCTTCCTCCGTGGTAGAAAACAACTCCTGCCGTCCAGGTCGGGGACCGCCACTGAGTGCCTTTGGCGTTTCCGGGATTGGGATTTCCGGATCAGCGCCGCCGAAGACGTCGAGCGTCAGCCGCCACCCCACACATATTGCACCTCGGGCGCGCTCTCCGGGTTGCCGCCATCGAGGTAGCTCACGGACCGGAACGCCCGCAGCTCATAGAACGCCCTGGCTTTCGCATTCCGTCGCGCCGTGAACAGGGACAGGCGCCGTGGGCTCAATTGCTTCGCCTTGGCGAGCAGCGCCGACCCGATGCCATGACCCTGCCACCCTGGCAGGACATAGAGATGACCCAGGTCGTCGTCCCGCAGCGCCATGTAGCCGAGGATCCGTCCCCGTTGCCGCGCGATCCACCAGGCGCCGGGAACGGCACCGACATTGGCGGCGAACCACCCCCTCAACTCATCGTCCGTCAGCGTGTGGCTTGGCTGCGTCATGGTCGCGCGGCGCGCGCTGAGATGCAAAGCAGCGATCTCCTGCCCGTCAGCCGGTTCCGCTTCCAGTATTATACCAACCGCCGAAGACACCGACTCTCCTGCCTTCGTCATGGCCGGCCCCTGTGCCGGCCATCTGTCGCGGCAGACTGCCTCACGGATGGCCGGCACGGAGGCCGGCCATAACGGTTGGGAAGGTCAGTGCCAACGGCCGTTGGTATTAGACTACCTATGCTTGTCAAATGTCCGCCGATCTTTTGAGATATATCAAATATGCTCGGCGGCTGTACATGGTGCGCGCGCGCGCCCTTACCAGATACGATTGCGCAGCGTTCAAGCGATTGTGCACTGCAGCATGAAATTCATGACAAGCACGGGGATAGGTTCGGGCGGTTTTTCCGCACGCCGCCTCACGACCGTCCCAGCGGATCCCGCTGCCAGTTGTATTCCGCCGCCAGCACCGCCCGTTCGGCCACCGCTCGGCCGGCCAGCCGCGCCACCAGGTGGAATGCCATGTCGGTCCCCGCCGATACGCCCGCCGATGTGACGTATTTGCCGGCATCCACCCAGCGCGACCGGTCGTCCCACAGCACCAGCGGCCCTTGCGTCGCCACCCAGTCGAACGCCGCATGGTTGGTTGCCGCCGGCATGTCGTCGAGCAGGCCGGCGCGGGCCAGCAAGGCAGACCCGGTGCAGACCGATGCCATGATCTCCACTCGCTGGTCCATCGCCCGCAGCCAGTCCAGCCGCGCTTCCAGCACCTCCGGATTGCCGTCCGGGTCGAGCAACGTGTGGGTGCCGAAGCCACCCGGCACCATCAGCACGTCGGGCGAATCCTCCAGCGCCTCGGCGCATGTCAGGTCCGGCACCACGTTGGGACCATTGAAACTGCATATTTTTTCGAGCGTCTCGCCGATCAGGCCCACCTGGAACGGGCATGCGCCGGCGTCGGCATAGGTCGCTCCCAGGAACCGCGCGATGGTGAAGGCCTGCACGAAACCCCAGACATCGAGCGGTTCGAAATCGTCGAACACGAAGATGCCGATGCGCCGTGTCGGCGGATACTCGGTCTCGCTGGCCATTGGAGGGGAGTCCTTCTCTGCCGAAGCGGGATGATTCCCGGTGGCGCCGTGATTGCACTGTCTGCCTCCGCGCGGAAGAGTGGCGCGGAACAGAAGACTGCGGGGAGGCGACATGGAGGCGGATTATGTGGTGGTGGGCGCCGGATCGGCCGGTTGCGTGGTGGCCAGCCGCCTCAGCGAGACCGGCGCGAAGGTCGTGCTGCTGGAGGCTGGGCCGCCCGATTCGCTGATGTGGATCCACATTCCTGCCGGCATGCTCAAGCTGCTGCACCACCCGGTGGTGAACTGGAACTATAGTGCGGAAGGGCCTGCGGGCAGCGGCGGGCGGCAGATCCACTGGCCGCGCGGCAAGACGCTGGGCGGGTCGTCCTCGATCAACGGCATGCTGTATGTCCGCGGCAACCCCGCCGACTTCGACGGCTGGGCGCAGATGGGCTGCCGCGGCTGGAGCTTCGACGACGTGCTGCCGTATTTCCGCAAGTCGGAGCACTACGTGCAGGGCGGCGAGAGCGCATTCCGCGGCCAGGGCGGCCCGTTGAAGGTCGAGGACTACCGCACCATCCTGCCGCTCACCCATCGCTTCATCGAGGCCGCGCAGCAGGCCGGCTTCCCGTTCAGCAAGGACCTGAACGGCCGCACGCAGGAGGGCGTCGGCTACTCCCAGATGACCCGGCGCGGCAGATGGCGCGGTTCGACCGCGCAGACCTTCCTGCGGGAGGCGAAGGGCCGCCCCAACCTGCGTGTGGAAACCGAGGCGCAGGCGGCGAAGCTGCTGTTTGAGGGCCGCCGCTGCGTCGGCGTGACGTTCCGCCAACGCGGCAAGGACGTGACCCTGCGGGCGGCGAAGGAGGTCATCCTGAGCGGCGGGTCGATCAACTCCCCCCATCTGCTGCAGGTTTCCGGCGTCGGACCAGCCGAACACCTGCAGTCGATCGGGGTGAAGGTGGTGCACGACCTGCGCGGCGTCGGCGCCAACCTGCAGGACCATTACGTCGCGCGCATCCAGCATCGGGTGAAGAGCGCGATATCGACCAACAACCTGGCGCACGGGCTGCGGTTGGCGGGCGAAGTGGCGCGGTTCTACCTGCAAGGCCGCGGCGCGCTGACCTTTGGCGTGACCACCGCCCAGGTGTTCTGCCGCTCGACGCTGGAAAAGGCGAGCCCGGACCTGCAATTGCTGTTCACCCCCGCCAGCTACGACGCCGCCAAATTCGGCACGCTGGAGCGTGAGGGTGGCATGACCGTGGCGATCTGCCCGGTCCGTCCCGACAGCCGCGGCACGATCATGGCGCGTTCGGCCGATCCGTTCGAGAAGGCGGTCATCTCGCCGAACTACATGTCGGACCCGGCGGACGGGCGGGTTTTGCTCGCTGGTATGCGGTTTGCCCGGCAAATATTTGCCGCCCCCGCGATCGCCCGGCATAGCGTGGTCGAGACGGCGCCCGGTTCGGACGTGCAAAGCGACGACGCGCTGCTGGATTACTGCCGGCGCTTCGGCACCACGATCTATCATCCGGTCGGAACGTGCCGGATGGGCGACGGGCCGTCGGCGGTGGTGGATCAGCGGCTGCGGGTGCATGGAATCGGCGGGCTGCGGGTGGTCGACGCCTCGGTGATGCCGACACTGACCACCGGCAACACCAACGCGCCGACCATCATGATCGGCGAGAAGGGGGCAGCGATGATCAAGGAGGATGCTGCGGCGGGGTAGGCGCCCGAGCGCGACGACGGGGGAGGGCGCTATGCGACGATCGCCTCGGCCTCCATCGCGAGGCTGCCATCGGCATTCCGGGCCCACAAGGCGACCGCACCGCTCGCGCCGGGCTGCCCGCAGACCGCGAACGGCGCGATGTCGAAGAGCGGGCTGACGGCACGGAATTTGAAGCTTTTCAGTGGCTTGTCTGTGCTCCGTCGAAGCAGGTCGACCAGCAACGTCGCGATCAGCGGGCCGTGCACGATCAAGCCGGGATAGCCTTCTTCCTGTGTCACATAGCTGCGGTCATAGTGGATGCGGTGGCCGTTGAAGGTCAGCGCCGAGTAGCGGAACAGCAGCACCGGGTCCGGCACGATGTCCCGCCGCCAGACCGCATCGGTCGGCGCGGGCTTCGGCCTCGGTGGCGGTTCGTCGGCTGGAGGCATGTCGCGATAGACGATGTCGTGCTCCTCGGTCAGCGCGAGGCGGTCCGCGCCGGCGACCTCATGGCGCACCAGCACGAAGCAGAGGGGGCCCGTTCGACCCTCCTTCACCGTCACGTCGGCGATGGTCGAGGTGCGGGTGATCGTCTCGCCGACCCGCAGCGGTGCGTGGAACGCGAACCGGCCGCCCGCCCACATGCGGCGTGGCAATTCGACCGGCGGCAGGAAGCCGCCGCGGCGCGGATGGCCGTCCGGCCCGATCGCCGACTGGCGGGCGAGCGGCAGGAAGTACAGCCAATGCCAAAGCGGTGGCAGCGCATCACCTACCTGGGGCTGTGGGTCGTCGCGGTCGAGCGTCGCCGACAAGGCGGCAATCGGGACGTCGGTCACGCGGTCCGTCAGCACCTCCCGGCGGCCGATCCAGGAACGCAAATGGGCGATGTCGAGGGGCATGGTCAGGCTCCGAACTCCGTGCGTTGCTCCCTACACTGGCGCCGCGCAGCCGTCATGCCGGCGCGCTGCCGCCCTGGGGCGCACTGGAGCGATGGCCGGATTGGGCGCCGCCGCCCCGGTCGCGAGGCGGCGCGTCGGCATACCGGAGGCAGGCGGCGACGAACCCGGCGATGGCGGCGCGCGTCTGGTCGGCGGCTTCGAGATGCGGGGCGTGGCGGGCGCCCTGGATCATCCGGGTCTCGACCGGCGCGCGCACGTGGCGGGCCAGCGCGTCCAACTGGGCCTCGGTGCCGTATGGATCGTCCTGGCCTTGCAGGCCAAGGACCGGCACGGCGATGCCACGCAGGTCCCCGGCCAGGTCCAGGGCGCGGAACCGCGGATCGAGCCAGGCGTCGTTCCACCCATAGAACGCGGCATCGACGTCGCGGTGGTAGCGTGCCAGGCGGCGGCGCAGGTCGCCCTCCTCGTACTCCGTCCTGGCCTGCGCGATGCGGGGAAGGACCGCCTCCTCCACGAAAAAATGCCCTGCAATCAACACCATGCCAGCCAGCCGAGGATCGTGGGTGCGCCCGCCATGGATGGCCGCGATCGACCCGCCGTCGGAGTGCCCGATCACCACCGCCCGCCTGATACCTGCCGCGTCCAGCACGCGCGGCATCACGTCCAGCGCCTCATCCTGGAGGTAAGTCATTGGCCGGGGCCGTAGAATCGGATCGGACCGGCCGTAGCCGAAGCGCGACCAGGCGAACACGCCGCAGCCGGTGGCCTCGACCAGGCGTTCCGGCAGGTCGCGCCACAGGGCGATACAGCCAAGCCCTTCATGCAACAGCACAATTGTGGGCGCTGCGGCGGGTCCGGCCCCCCACCAGGCGGTTTCCAGGCGGCGGCCGTCCAGCACGATTTCGCCCATCGCCGGCATCAGGCCAGCCGCGGACGGCGTGGCCGCTCCAGGCACGCATTTGGCCATTGCCACATGCCGATGGGCTCCTTCATCATCGTCCCGCGCACCCCGCCGAGCACGCTCGCCTGGCACGATCCTGACACAAAAAGGGGCAAGTTTTGTGTCACAAGACCGGCCCGCACACCCCCAGGTTACCGCCTTTTCTTCCCATTTAAGATTGAACCCGCCCCATACACCATTGAATCTGCGGGAGACACGGCACTGCCGCCGCGCATCAAGCCCTTAGCAGCATAACTTGATTCTACGCCCCTTAGCGACCGCCAAAACGTGCCAGATTGCATTGCGGCAGGGGCCCAATCCTGCATAATGGCACGGCACGCCTGCAGCCTGGACGTCGTGGTGGGGACTCTCATGGCACTGGTCCGTCGCCCCATCGCCCCGGCCGCCCCCCCGCCACCCAGGGCCGGCTGACCATGCGGCGGATCGTCCTGATCGGCGACTTCCAGGTCCATGCCATGGCGGGCCTGTTCCAGCGCTTCGTCGCCATCCGCACCGGCGACCGCCTGACCTACATCCCGTTCCATCAGCGAACCGAACAGCCCGCCCAGGCCGCAATCCGCCAGGCCGACCTGCTGGTCGAGCAGGTCGACACCGCCCCCCTGCCGGCGACCGACGCCGCCTGCCCCAGGGTGCCCATCCCCCGCGTCTCCGCTGCCTTCCTGTGGCCGTTCGCCGGCCAGCCGCATCCGCGCAACGCCCCCCACCCGTTCCTGCCGCCCGGCCCCTATGGCGGGGAGGCCGGCGACCGCTATCTGAACGCCCTGATCGCCGACGGCGTCACGCCCGAGGACGCCTTGGACCGCACTCTGAGCCTGGACGTCGCCCGCCAGGTCGACCTGGACGGCCTGCTGGAGGCGACGCTGACCCGCCAGCGCGCCCGCGACGCGGCCTCCGGCTACCGGATCGCCGACGCCATCGCGCACCATTTCCGCCGCGAACCGATCTTCCGCTCCCCCAATCACCCCAACGCCCGCATCGCCCGCCTGCTGGCGGCGCAGCTGTTCCACCGGCTCGGCGCGCAACCCGCGGAGATCGCGCGGATGGCCCAGGCGACCACCCGATCGCCGTTCCCGCGGGAGGAATTGCCGGTGCATCCCGCCGTCGCGCGGCATTTCGGCCTGCGCTGGGCCGGCCCGGCGCGGCGCTACCGGCTGCTGAACGAAGGCGATTTCACGTTCCGCGACTTCGTCCTGCGCTACATGCGGTATGAGTGGAATGCGGCGCTGGAGGAGGGGCTTGTGCTGTCCCGGTCCGCCGACCTGGCGGCGGCGGAGGGCCGGCTGACGGAAGGGCTGGCGCGCAGCCCCGGGTCGGCTGAGGGGCACAATGCGTTGCGGTCCGTGCTGGTTCGGCAGGGCAGGCTGGCGGAGGCGCTGGCGGCCGGGGCGCGGGCGGTGGCGGCGGACCCGGGGTTCGCTGCGTATCGCGTGGAACTGGCGAATGTGCTGCGCCGAGCGGGACGGATGGAGGAGGCGGAGGGGGAGTATCGGGCGGCGGTGGCGCTCGATCCGGCCAACGCGACGGCGATGGCCTTGCTGGCGCAGGTGCTGGTGCAGCAGGGGCGGCATGAGGAAGCGGCGGCGGCGGTGACGGACGCGCTGGAGGTGGAGCCTTACGCGCCGGCGTTGCGGGGGATGCTGGGGGTGCGGACGTAGGGGACGGTCATGATTCTGAGAAAGCTGTTCTTGCTGACGGTTTGTGCAGGATTGCTTGGGTGGTTGGGGCTCACAGCACCCGGTGCGCAGGCTGAAGGCCGGACGCCGCTTTCGGTCTGGTTCGTGCCCACGGCCAATAGCCCGGATGTTGGCGATCTCTTCACTAAGCCAAATCAGTGGAACCATGTACGGTCGCTTGTCGATATCGTGGGTTTCGGCCCCGGACAGCTCGAACCCGCCGGGGGATCGCATACCTCTCTTTTCTCAGGGTTGGTGTCGGTTGATGCATTTCGGCGAATCAAAGAGTGGGGGAAGGACACTGCGATCGAGGTGCCGGCACTTAAGGAATGGGATTGCTCGGCGCTGCGAACGCCTGCCGTAACGGTCGGGCTGATGAAAGCGGTCTATGCGGCGGGAGGGACCGTGCAGTTTCTTGCAATGGACGAGCCGCTCATCAGCGCCCTCGGGTTGAACCGTCCGATATGTAAGGAGGGGCTGGATGCGGCCGCAGCCAAAGTGGCAGCCTACGCACATGCCGTCATGGCCGACCCAGTCGTTCTTTCCAGTGGGATCGTGCCGCAGGTGATCGATACCGAGGCTTATCCCACGCTAACCGTGCAGCAAATCGAAGCCTGGATTGCAGCGCTCGAACGGCACGGATTCAAGCCCGCGGGCTTTCATCTTGATGCGGACGTGCATGCCATCGATGTCACCCCGAATGGGCGTAAGCGTGTCGTGGGTGACCTGCAGGATCTCCAGCGATTTCTGCAGCCCGAAAAAATTTCGTTCGGTATAATGATCTGGAGCGGCTACGATCCTGTCAGCTCGGATGAGGAATATTACCATCGAACTATGACGTGGGTCCAAACCGTACACAACGCCATCGGTCGACCGGACCGCGTGGTTTTTGAAAGTTGGGTGAAGCGGTGCCCGAACTCCGATCGCGGTGGGTGCGGAACAATCGGAGTTCCTATGAATCTGCCCGAGGATGGTCCTGTTGCGTTCAGCCATACCAAGCTAATAAATGACGCGGTCGCAGTTCTTGGCGGCCAGTAGATCTGCGAGGCAGCCAACATACGAGCGTCGTTCGGGTGGAGGTCGTGCACGCCAGTGCGCGAAGCCACCCGACACCTCATTTGGCCATTAGGAGATGAGGATGAGAGTTGCGGCGTTCACTATGGTGTACAACGAGCCCATATTCCTGCCATTATGGTGCGGATACTACGGCCACGCTGTCGGTGAAGAAAATCTGTTTGTGCTAGACCACGGATCTAATGATGGAAGTACCGACGATCTTGGAATGGTGCAAAAGGTTCGCATTCCGCGGGTTGATAAATTCGACGAAGATCACCGGGCATCATTCATAAGCAGATTTCAAGCAACTTTGTTGAGTGCCTATGATGCAGTGGTGTTTTCTGACGTAGACGAATTCCTGATTCCTGACCCAGAGAAATTCTCGGGGTTATCCGATTTTATTCAGCACCGATGCCCTCGCTTTGTGAACGCAGTAGGACTGGACTTGCTGCATGTTCCCGATGAAGAGGCTGGCATCGACCTGAGAGCCCCAATTCTATCGCAGAGGCATTATGTGCGGTTCTCGCCGCGTTATTGTAAGCCTCTGATCTCCAGAATTCCCCTGCTGTGGCAACCGGGCTTTCATGCTTGCGATTATCCACCAGCTATCGATCCCGATCTTTTCCTTTTCCACCTGAAGCGGATGGACCGTGACCTGTCAGTTTCGCGTTTAAGACAATGGCGGGCGATAGAGTGGTCGGACAACTCTCTTTCGAAGGGACATGGTTATCAGACTAGGCTTGATGACCGGGAATTTCTCGCCCGCGAGTTTCCCTTCTCAGGTGAATCCATACGATCGGTTCTTGTCGAAGGATTCGATTTTTCACCTGATATTGAGCGGCGTGCTAAATTTAGTGCCGATCTGCATCTGGACGCAGATTGCCGAATTTCCGTAATTCCCGAGAAGTTCGGGGAAAAGATAGCTATTATCCCAACAGCGTCTGCGAAGGCGTACCTGCACCGCGCCCACAATGGCATTGGTACCGAACACGAACGCAATGATGCAGCGTCCGAGCGGCCTGTTTTGCCGCATGGCGAATGGCTACAGGACAAACTGGTGGTTGTCGACATCGGTGCGGCGGGTGGGCTGCAACAGCCTTGGACCGGTGTGGAGGATCGTATTGTAGCAGTGATGTTTGAGCCGAATCCGATTAAGGCTGCTGAGCTACGATCGCAGCCGCATAAGTTCGCTGATCTAATCGTCGTCGAGAGTGCGCTCGGCAACCGCGACGGCACGAGGAAGCTCAACCTTACTAAGAGCTTTGGCTGTGCATCGCTCCTCACACCCAATCGTCTTTTCCTCCAGGACTATTCCGTGTGCCCTGCATTTGATGTCATCCAGACGCTTGATATCGAGATAACGTCTTACGGTAGCTTGTTCCGGTCCGGTCGCGTCCCGACTCCTGATGTCATCAAAATCGACACGCAGGGGTTCGAGTTTGAAGTGCTATTGGGCTTTGGAGATCTGTTGGGATCCTGCTTGGCGGTACAACTCGAAGCACATTTCTACCAGATCTATCAGGGGCAGAAATTGTTTGGAGAGCTTGTTGGTTTACTTAAAGAATCTGGCCTCGTACTTAGAAGTATCAAGCCAGTAAACCATTTTGACGGAGATATCGTGGAAATCGACGCCTGGTTCACCATCTCGGAACCGCGAGAGCGCCAGCTGAGCGACGTAGATAAGTGGAAGTTCTCTGCCATTGAGAATGAGTGGGAGCTTCCCACGCGAACGAAACAATTTGCTCCGACAACCTGGGATTAGAATACCCACCGGCATCCTGCAGTGTGTACACTGTAGGATGCCACGGGCAACCCGACCTTCCTGCAACGCCTTGCGGCGCTATGTCCGAGTGCATCTCCCCCCTTCTGGTCACTGCTCAAGATAGTGTGTGACCAAAGATCGCCTGTATGGTCTCGCAGCTAGGACCGGAATCGGAAGTGCTCGCAAAACAGCCCCGGTTCACTCGTGATCTTGCTGCTACTCAGCATCGGAAACGAATTCCACAACCGAGCCAGCCCGCTCTCATCTAGAGAAAGCTCGGCGTATCGCTTCACGATGCCGTCGAAATTGTACATCAGCTCTGTGGATCTGTTGTTGAGGCCGGCACATAGGACGAGACCAGTTGGCGGGCAATCGAGCAGAATGATGGTTAGGTCGGGTCGGAACTCGCGAAGAATCGGCAGAATTCGCCAGACGTCACCTGTCCAGAAGGGGCGGGTCGCTGCAGCCTCACTTTCTGGTCCGGCCTCGTGCACTCGACCGGCCATCCTTATGTTCAGAGGCAGGCAGTCATGCAGGAGGGCAAGGGACCCAGGATGGGAATGTCGTTCGAAGTTAATGAAATCCTTCAGAAGGGCCTCAAAGTGATGCAATCCATCAAGGAAACCGAGATCGACGTCACCGACAAATGCTCTCGGATCGTGCTCCGCGAAAAAATCGTCAGACGTCATCTGGAAAAAGAAAGTTCGTGTTCTTTGCCCAGCGACGTTGCGGTCCACGAGGAATTTCGGATCGATACAGATAGCATCACACGTTATCGCCGCGATGCTATCTCCCTGATGGGTTCCGATTTCCAGGTAGGTTCGCGGGATCATTTCTTGATCAAGGAACTTTAGGAATTGGCGATAGTCTACACCGGCGTGGACGAGCCCGGCCGCGTGGTCGCGGCTGTACTTTTCCATAATGTTCCCTAGACTGCCCTTAGACGCCACCATTGGCCTACGCGTCCCCTTTTCCGAAAGCCACCAGTAATAGTCGGCCCCCTTGTCCCATTTTACCTGAGACACGTAATCGGCGCCAAACGGAATAGCGTCGCCTTCCTCGCCGTATCGATCCCCAATCAAAGTCTTATTGATCGAAGTGTATGGGATCAGTGTTTCGATGGGTCGGTAAGGCTGCCCGAGGTATGCTGAGTACGGCTGTGAAAAAAAAGCCTCACAGGATGCGAACTGGTCTCTGTTAATTATTTGCAACGTACTTTCGGGCCAGCGGTGCCGACCGCACCACAATCCGATCCATCCCCGATCGCACGCATTGAAGAAATCGATCGCACGATCGGTAATTAGAAACGCATCCGCTTCGATGTGGATGATCTTATCGAAGCCTTCCCTGATTGCGTACAGGACGGCATGAGAGAACGAGCGATACCACCCCGGAAACGGTTCGCCGTTGACCCGCTGTCCCCGCCGATCTGAAAAATGGTGAATGCTTACCTGTGTTCCGGCTGAGCCGGGAGCTTCGGCTGCTTCGATTGCTACATCAGGCCAGCTTGGCAAGACTGGTGAGCCATCATCTACGATGAGGACCTTGTCTGCCTTGATCCCCGAGTTAAGGACTGCCTTCAGCCATCGCTGCCAACGCTCGTCCCACTTGGCCTCGGTTGCCGCATATGAGGTGCAGAACAGCAAGGTTTTCATGTGCCGATTGTACCTCGTTTGTGACCGGCTGCTAGCGGCAGGCTCGGTAACTGTTACCACAATGGGCTCCCCGACGCCGCGGGTCTCAGCGAATCCATACTCAACTTCTGCAAGGCGGGCGAGTTCTTCCGCCACACGTGCATGGCCAGCATCATTGGGGTGTATTCCATCGCTGGAAAGACCCGGGAGGTATGTTCCGGTCAACTCGTCGCCGTCTCGCTGCCCAAGCGCTCGACCGCCATCGACCAGAAGTCCTCCTTCAGCCTGGAATTGCAGAATCCTGGAGCGCAGATCACGCCACGAATGCAGAACTTCGGCAGTCATTGTTGCCGCATCACGGGGGAACGGCGTCAAGAATATGGGTTTCACGCCAAGCGCCCGGCATTTTTGGGCAGCCTGAAGCAGCGAGAAAAAGAATTCGCCATTCGCTTCGGCGCTGGCATGAACGCCCGCGTAAACCTCATTATAGGTCCAGCCCGGCAGCACGGCGAATGTGGGGCGGATTGCCGGGAGCAACGCGTCGAGGTGTGCAAACATCTCCTTGGATGCAATGCCCCCCACCGCACAGTTGACGAACCCGAACGGGACTGCACCAGAATACCGCTGGCCAAGGCGGGTCGTGAACTGGGCGAGGAAGTTGTTAAATCCACTTGTGGTGCCGGTACCGCTGTGGTGGCTGTCGCCAGCCACCATTCCAACAACTCCTGCACGTTCGGTTAGAAATTGCACGATCGCAAGGGGGGTCCCATTAATGGGGCTGTTGCGCTGGCATAACTCCCAACGCATTTCGCCGTTTATCGGGTTTGTAACGTAATCGGCCCCGTTGTTGTACCCACCTATGGCATGGTCGAAACCATGATTGACGTCGATGAGCCCAGTCCAGCCGTGTCCGAGCGTACCGTTGGCATAAGTGAAGAGTTGCCCTGCCGTGGAGTTGCGCCAGCGGAGCATAAGAACATGCATGCGCGTGGCCGGATCCGGGGTTCCACTCTGCACCGGAGTCCAGTCTGTCCAGGTCCAGCGGGGTGCATTTCCGCTACCAGGCAACGCTCCCGCCGCCGCCGGCCAAGCTGTGATCTCAGTTGGGGCTGATAAATCGGAGACGATCTCATCGGATAATGCTCCCTGCCCCGCATATGTCAGGTGTCGCCAAGGAGTGCCACCTGTCGGGTTGACGTAATCGTTCCAAGTACTCGACGCGCACGCGGCGATCTTAGCGATGGAGTAAGGCACCATCCCTGCATTGGGAATGCCGACGCGTACAGCACGGAAGGGCGCCGCGCAGCCAACTGCCAGGACGCCTGTGCCCGCTGGGGTCGGTGCGATTTGAGGCCACCCACTCGGTGACCAGCTTATACAATGCGTGAGTTTCGCGCCGAAAGGCCCCATATTGGCGGTCCTTTCGCTTGGAGACAGCTTAATCATTTGTGACGGCGATCTGAGAGAGTGCCTCTGAAGGAACATACCGCGCCGCATCTATCAAAACCATCCCAAGTGTCTCTTGGTCTCCCGTTAGTCGCAGAAGCCGTGCGCTATTATCGTAGGCTGGAGCGAACGTCGGAAAGCGCCGCCTTACGTCAGCCCATCTTATGATTGCCTCCGAAACATCTCCTCGAAGTTCTGCTATTTGCGCCAGTTGTGCGCCAACGTCGGGTTCGGACCAGAACGTCCCTTTGATCCTCTGAAGATAAGTCTCAGCGTCATCAAGCTGGCCGAGGGCAATCATTGCGCGTGCTTCACCGACGACGCCAAACACATGATGAAAACGTTCGCTTACCTGTCGCCACCGCGACAGCGCCTGTTTCCAGTCACGTGTGGCCTCAGCGATGCGTGCAAATTCCAGCCAAGCTTGAATGTTGGCCGGAAACCTGGAGGTGGCTTGATTGATTAACACTTCGGCATCCTCCAAACGCCCGAGTTCCCGCAGACAGCGACCTGCGTTTACATATGCCGTCCAACGCCTTGGAAATCTCCTGCGCACGCGGCGCCAACGGTCGGTGGCCTCTACCAAATCTCCCCGATGCTCAGCGACCAAGGCATAGCCCTCGGCGTAGCGTGCTTCCCGCGGCGCGTGCTTTTGTCCCTCCATCATCATCGCTTCAGCCTCTTCAAACAGCTTGAGGCCGAGGAGGACTTCGATAGTAACGGGCGCTTGCTTCACGTAAGTTGGGTATCGTGTCCGCGCGGAGTTCCAATACTCCAAGGCCGACGTCAGATCGCCCAACTGCAAGGCTACCTTTGCGAGATGTAGCGGGTTGGCATCAGATAGCGCTATCTCCGAAGCTTCCTCCTTCTGAAGCGTGCGCATCTCCTTCATTGCCCTCCGCAATGTCAGCCAGGTCCGTAAGCTGCCGAACATCTTCATGCGCAATGCGTTCGGGGTCTATAAGCTGCTGGCACGCTAGGCTGCATCGCACCCCTCACACCTTCTCATTCACATACACGATGTGACTGCCGTTCTGCTCCAGCCGCACGGGGAAACTGTGCAAATTCCCCACCGCCGCATCAATCGCCGCCCGCCGGTCCGGGGGCGCGATGACCAGCAGGAACCCGCCGCCGCCGGCGCCGATGATCTTGCCGCCCCAGGCGCCCGCCTGTCGCGCCTTTTCATACAGCTTGTCGATCTCGGGCAGCGAGACCGAACTGGACAGGCTGCGCTTCAGCGCCCACGCCTCATGCAGCAGCGCGCCCCAGCGTCGCATCGCCGCCAGCGGGTCGGTTGCCTCCCGCAGGACCACCAGCGCCTCCTCGGCCAGCTCCCGCGTCTGGTCCAGCACCTTCGCCTTGTCCACCATGTTGGCGGGGGAGAACGAGACCTGCTGCACCGCGCTGGACGACCGCCGCATGGCGGTGAAATACAGCCAGCAGCTGGCCTCGATCGTCTCGCGCAGCCCGCCTGCGATGCCCAACGGGAACACCTCGAAGTCGTTCTCGCGGAAGCGCACCAGGTTGAAGCCGCCATATGCCGAGGCCACCTGGTCCTGCCAGCCGCCGACATCGCCCAGCTTCTCGCGCTCGATCAGGATGGCTTTGCGGGCGAGGTCCTTGGGCGGCAGGTAGACGCCGCACAGCGCATGCAGCGCCTGCACCAGCCCGACGGCAAAGGCCGAGGAGGAGCCGACGCCGGTCCCGGTCGGCAGGTCGGCATAGGAATGGATGTCGACGAAGTGGTCCTCCAGCAGCGCCTCATACTCGCCCAGCGTGGCGCGGCAGATGTCGTGGCGGATTTCGTCGATGCGGCTGACCATCTCCAGCTGGGAGTAGGAGATGCGGAAGCGCTTCTCCAGCAGGCGCGGCAGGGAGTTCAGCGCGACGTAGGAGTATTGCTGCACCGACGTCGCCAGCACCAGGCCGCCGCGCCGGTTGAAATAGCCGGGAAAATCCGTGCCACCCCCGAAGAAGCTGACCCGGAAGGGGGTCGCGGTGATGACGCTGGTAAGCACCTGGCTGGTCATGGTCGCGTAGGCCTCTCCGGCGGCCACCGTGGCCGCGGTTGTGTCGTAGGTGATGCACCGGTCCTTGCGCAACCGGGTCTTTGGCCGGAGGGCGGGGCGGGCGGCCTCCGCGGGGTCAGCGCGACAGGAACGGCGTGCCGGTCCGGATGCGCGCCCGCCAGTCGTCCAGCAGGTCGTCCGTCGTCTGCTCGAAGCTGTGCAGCGGGGCCCAGCCGGTGTGGGCGCGGAACTTGCGGGTGTCCGGCACCTGGCGGTCGCCGGCTCCGGCCGAAGCTGCGGCGGCGCGTGTCACGCCGCGCCGAGAAGGTCGCGGAGCAGGTCGGCCAGGACCGCTGCCGCCACCATGCAGCCGTGATTGTTCGGGTGGCGGTGGTCGCCGCTGTCGCAGTCCGGGCGATACGCGCGGGGCGAGGCGCCGGCGCCCCAGAGCGCGTCCAGGTCGAGGACCGGCGTGTTCGCGCCCGCGAACCCGCGCACGCGCTCGATCACCGCACGGCGGGCCGCATCGGCGCGCGCGTCGGCCACCAGCGCCGGGGCGGCGGTCACCAGGATCGGAACGCCACCGAACCGCCGCGTCGCCTCCGCCAGCGCGATGGCGCGGGCCAGGCCCGCCTCCGCGGAATCCTGGGTCGGCGGATCGTTGGCCGACCAGGTCTGGATCAGCGTCACCTGCGGCTGCAGCGTCTCGATCGCCCAGCGTCCGGCGCGGGCGTAGCGGTCGGACGCGTGTTCGTCATGGCCCTCATTGAACCAGCTGACCGGCAGGTCCGGCCGGGACACCGCTGCGCAGGCTCGCATCCCGAACCCGCTGACCTGCCCGGAGGACCCGATCCCCCGCATCACGCCATCGCCGATCCCGACCACGGTCGCGCCGGGCATCGCCGTGATGTACTGCAGGCCGTGGCACGCCGACACCCGATCGAATCGGTGCCAGGGGCCGTTCCAATCCGGCTGGGTGGCGTTCCCATGGGTCCAGTAGCCGCCAGCCAGACAGCCCGTTGCCTCGTCCGGTCGGCCGTCGAAGCTGGCGTAGCGCTGCAGGCCGGCACTGTGGCTGCGCACCAGCACCAGGGCTCCGCGGCCGCCATCCACCCGCGCGGTGCCGGGCAGGCTGACCCAATCCGACACCGCCCGCACCGGATCGGCCGCATCGGTGCAAGCCGGCAGGGCGAGCGTGTCGGCCCCGGCGTCGATCGGGTCCAGCGGTTCGCCTGCCGGCCCGTGACGGAACGTCAGCCGGTGCCAGGCGGTCGTGCCGTCCTCGGCGCGCGGATCGACCGGCGTCACCTCGTCATGCGGCGCGCCGGTTACGGCAATGGCGGCGCCGTCGAGGCGGTAGGGCTCGTTCTGGTCGTTGAAGAAGAACAGCCGCGCCCAGAATGGCGGTGCTTCGAGGTGCAGCAGGTTGGAAAACGACCGGTCCGGCCCGTTGCTGCTTTCGTGACGGCCATTCTGCAGTCGAAACCCCAGCCGGGGTGACAGCGCCACGCGGCGCGACGAGCGAGGGCCGAACGGCACGCGTGCAACGGCCTCCCCGGGGGCGCTGCCTGCGTCGGATCCCGCGACAGCTGCCATCCCGCTGCCCGTGCCGGACACCGCAACGGCTGCCGGCTCGCCATTTTCGTCCGACACCGCAACGGCCGCTGTCGCCTTCGTCGCCGCCTGCGGTCCGGCGATTGGTCCACCCGGCGCCTCGAACAGGTCCGGCCACACCAGTGCCTGCGCCGCGCGGCAGATCGCCAGCCACTGGTCCGCCAGGAAGTCGTGGGCGTTCTCGCCGGGCGCGAAGCGCGCGATATGGCCGACCAGGAAGCCGGGTTCGCGGCGCTCGACCGTGCCCGGCGGGTGCGCCGCATCCGCCAGCTTCACGTAAAGCAGCGTGTTCGGCCCCCAGCGGCGCAGGGCCGGCAGCAGCGGATAGACGATGCTGTCCGGCTCCCCGCCGCGTTCCTTGCGGACGAAGATCTTGTGCCCCGTCTCCAGGTCCTCGGTCAGTTTGCGGATCAGGAACGGCATGCGGCGGATCTCGCGCCGGTGCACGGCCTCGGCCGGCATCTCCTCGGTCTTCACCCAGGCGTGGTAGTGCAGCCCGTAGACCCGGTCGGTGACCATGTATTCGCGGCCGTTTTCGGACACCGACACGACCAGCTTGTCCGGTGTCCCCGCGCCCGCGAAGCCGCTGGCCAGCGCGTGCAGCAGGCTTTGCAGGTTCGTGCTGGCGAACCGCAGCAAGCCGAGCGGCTCTGCGCCGGCGGCGCGCTGGGCGAGGCCGAACTCGCAGTTCTCGCCCAGGCTTTCGAACCGCAGCAGCGTGGCGCGGTCCGACGGGTCGGTCTCTCCCGGGGGCGCCGGCGCGGCCTCGATGTCCGGCTGGAGCACGATGGCCCCCAGCGCCACCGGCCCATCGTCGAGATGCAGCATGATCGGCAGCACGGGGCCGCCCGCCAGCAGCGCGGCCGGGATGCGGCCGGCCCCCACGATCCGGTCATCGACGGTGAACTGCGCCACCTCGCTGCCCCGCACCGACACCCGCACTCGCCGCGGGGTCATGTCCGGGCGCACCAGCATCCGCAGCAGGACGAAGTGGTCGACCGCCTGGGCCGGGGTCGGCACCACCAGCGTGGCGGTGGGGGCCTTGGTCCAGGTGTCGACCTCGGTGGGCGACTCCCAGTCCTTGCCCAGGACCGGCCGAGTGCCGCTGTTCCGGCCCAGATCGTAGATCAAACGTTCGACTGGCGGCATCGGCACTCCACATCGTTGCCCGGGGGCCGGGCAGGTGGCTGTGCGGTTCTTCTTAAGGGATAAAACGGGTCCTGCGGTAAGTCTGATTGATGGAAGGGACGCGTCGGGGATGACGGTGTTCTTCACGGCCGACACGCATTTCGGCCATGCCGGCGCCCGCACGCTGTATCGGCGGCCGTTCGCCTCCACCGCCGAGATGGACGCGGCGATGGAAGCGCGCTGGAACGAAGCGGTGGGGCCGGACGACGAGGTGTGGCACCTGGGCGACTTCGCGCTGCGCATGGTGCCGGAGGCGATGGGGGCGTTGCTGGGCCGGCTGAACGGCCACAAGCACCTGATCACCGGCAATAACGATCTGCCGGCGACCCTTGCCTTGGCGGGATGGGACAGCGTGCAGCCCTATGTGGAGCTGGAGCAGGAGGGCATGCGGCTGGTGCTGTGCCACTACGCCTTCCGCACCTGGAACGGCATGGCCAAGGGCGCGCTGAACCTGCACGGCCACAGCCACGGCCGGCTCAAGCCGCTGCCGCGCCAGGTCGATGTAGGCGTGGATGTCTGGGATTTCAGGCCGGTGACGCTGGGGACGATCCTGGCGAGGCGGTAGGTGAGTGAAGGCGGCGGGCGCGGGTGAGTTGGACGGCCTGATGGGTCGAACGCGGCGGTTCGGCTCTGGGCCGCCTTACCGCCCGACCCGGCGGGGTGCCGAATGTCCGATTGTCCCGAAATCGGCTGCAGCCCCACGGTGCGGCGGCTCTGTCGCCGCCGCACCGTGGACAGGCTCAGGCAGTCGGTCGGAACGTCTCCGGCAACCGCAGATCCGTCCGCGTTCCTTGGGCCGCGGCCGAGACCGGCGCCCACTTGTCCCAGGTTGCCAGGCGGTCCTCGTAGATCTTGCGCAGCATCGGAACGGCTGTCGCGCCCAGCAGGAGACGTAGCGGCGGTTCTGCGGCGTCCACCACTGTAAAGATTGCCTCGGATGTCGCCTGGGGATCCCCCATGCTCTCTGCGGCGAACGCCGCGAAAAGCTGTTCCTTGATCGGATTGTAGGCCGGCATGGGGGAGGCAGCCCGGATGGAGCTTGGATCGGCGAAATCTGTCGCATAGCCGCCTGGCTCAATCAGCGTGACTTTGATGCCGAAGGCCGCCACCTCCTGCGACAGGGCGTCCATCAATCCTTCCAGTGCCCATTTGGACGCGTGATACATGCCCACGGTGGGGAACGCGCCCACGCCGCCGATGCTGGAGACGGCCAGGATATGGCCGGATTTCTGCGCCCGCAGGATCGGCAGCGCCGCCTGCGTCACCCAAAGCGCACCAAACAGGTTGGTCTCGATCTGGGCGCGCACCTCGGCCTCACTGAGTTCCTCGACGGCGCCAAGCTGGCCGTAGCCGGCATTGTTGAGGACGATATCCAGCCGCCCGAATGCGTCCTTTCCTTTCGCGACGGCCGCGAAGGCCGCGGTCCGGTCGGTGACATCCAGCGCCAACGGCAGGACCGAATCCCCGTAGGCCGCCACAAGCGGTTGCAGCACAGCCGGATTGCGCGCCGTCGCGACGACTTTGTCCCCCCGCTTCAGCGCCGCCTCGGCCCAGACCCGGCCGAAACCGCGCGAGGAACCTGTGATGAACCATACTTTTCCGTCGGACATGATCATCCTCCTTCTCAGAAACCCTGACGTCCTGACATTATACGGTATTATGTCAGGACTCTGACGAGATGACATTCCCTGAGGGAATGTCAAGATAAGGGGCATGAACGAATCGGCGGCACCCCCATCCAAGCGACAGCGCGCCATCGAGGCGGGCGCGCGCGTCTTCCTGCGCTTCGGCTTCGCGCGGGCGACCATGGGCGACATCGCGCAGGCGGCCGGCATGTCGCGGCCCGCGCTCTACCTGATCTTTTGCAGCAAGGAGTTGGTGTTCGAGGCCGTTGTCGCCCAATGGATCGAGGATAGTCTGGCGCGGATCGCCGCCGGCCTCGCCACCCGCTCCACACTCGGTGAGAAACTCCGCTTCGCCTGCGAGATCTGGTGCGTGGAGGGGCTGGAACGGGCTCTTGCCAGCCCGGACGTGCGCGACATGAGCGGGCTGCCCGCGGTGCGGAAAAGCTACGCTCGCTTCGAGGCCTGCCTGACCGACATCCTGCAGGCGGCAGCCGCGCGGTCGGACCTTGGCATTACGGCCGGTGATCTGGCGCGGGTGATCGTCTCCGCCATGCAGGGTTTCAAACAGACCGCCCGGAGCGGCGAGGAGATGCGGCACCTGATCGCTGTCCAGATCATGGCAATCGAACGCGCCCTGGTCTCCTGTCCGCGATCAGGCGGACGCTGATCTTTCCCGTCGGATGATCAACACACGGCTCACCTGCATGTCTCCGGACTGAGGAGTCATTGTCAGGGAGGGCAGAAACACCTCGAGGGTCTGCCTGCCGTCGCACAGGGTGGGAAGCCGCCGTAATTGCCGTGGTCCGGAAAGGTCTGCTGTGACCACCAATGCGGCCATCCGAATCTTGCCTGGGACTCGATGACACCGGGCAGGCTTGGCCGAAACAAACTATCTGCTTCTGAGGATATCATCCGAACAGCTGGAATCCTTGCGTCATGCTATAATGCTGCCGAATATTGGGAATTTCTTAGTGCGGCGCTATCAAGATGGAACGGGATAGGACACGTCTTGTTGCCCGATCTTCGATTGATGTTCTCAGAACATGGTACCGTAACAGCAGAGTGACAAACGCATGACGAGGGCGGCGGCGGACCGGGGGCATCGGTTCGGAGGTGCGTGGACAGAGGTAAAGCTCGACGCTGTCCACTACTATCTCCGGTTTTTCACGCGAGTACTGAAGGACCAGCCGACGCCTCACCAGCCTTTCGAACTCTGGTACATTGATGCCTTTGCGGGCAGCGGGTCCCGCCGTATCGATCGTACAACCGGTGGACTGTTCGAAGGCGAGCCCTTGGGGGAGGAGACGGTCGATCTTGCCGGATCGGTGCTGCGCGCCCTCGACGTCGATCCGCCGTTCAAGCGCCTCGTCTTCATCGAGGAGAACCGCGACCGCTTTCGCTGCCTGGAGGAGATCGCCGCAGCGTACCCGGAACGGAACATCACACCATTCCGGGGAGACACAAATACCAAGCTGCAGGAGATCTTCGGCGCGCCGCCTTGGTCTCTGCAGCACGATGGGCGCGGGTCGCATCGTGCAATAGTCTTCCTAGATCCATTTGGCATGTCCGTTAAGTGGGAGACATTGAAGCAGCTCGCCGAGACCGGCGCCGTGGACGTCTGGTATCTTTTTCCGACAGGCGCAGTGAACCGACAGCTGGCGGGCAACTTCGCCAAGGTTGACGAGCACAAACAGCGCGCGCTTGACGAGGTGTTCGGCTCGACTGCCTGGCGGGAGGACATCTACAAGGTCAAGACCGATCGGGGGCTGTTCGACGAAGTGATCACCACCGCCAGCAAGACCTTCACCGTCGACCAGATCGAGCGCTACGCCCAGGATCGATTGAAGATGATTTTTGCGTATGTTTCGGACCCGCTGCCGCTGCTGAACGATCGGGACTCGAAGATATTCTCACTCTTCTGCCTGTCGAACAGCCCGAGCCAGAAGGCGCTCGGACTCATCAGGAATGGAGTGAGATCGGTTCTGAAGAAGTTCGCGGGTCGGTAGGCATTTCATCATAGGTCCGACCGTTGAACGTGCGGCCGGCCGCCTTCTTGTTCCGGCCGCCCCACTGCTTGAAGAAGAAGGCCGCGCCGGCGTCGCGGCACAGCTCCTCAATCTCTGACACCCACTCGGCCAGCATTGGTCGCGCGCGCGGGCCGCTCTCCCCGCCCACGATCGCCCAGTCGATGTCCCGCAGGTCGGTGCCTGCGACGCTGCCGATCAACGGCTCGAAGGAGATGAACCGGACTGCCGCTGGCGCACGCCGCAATTCTTCGATGCGGCCGAGCACGGCGTTGTCCTCGATGCTGGTGCCGATCCACACGTTCGGCAGCACCGGAAAGTCCGGACGGGACAGCACCTCGTACATCCGCTCCGGACGCTTCGTGAGTACCTGGTATGTGTGCTGTGGGGTCGCCTTCATGACCCCCCAGACCTTGGCGATGAACTCCGGCTCTACCGACGCGTGGAAAAGGTCGGACATGCTGTTGACGAACACCGTGCGCGGTTTGCGCCAAGTCAGGGGCGCCGCTAGCGCTTTCTCGTCTTGCACGACCGTGCCGGTCCAGACGTACCGCTCGCCGCTCTTCCGTGTTAAGCCCTGATACTTCGGGGTGCCCATCGCCTCCAGCCGGGCGGCCATACGCATGGCATAGCAGTTGGTGCAGCCCGCGGTCGCGATGGTACAGCCGGCGACCGGGTTCCAGGTGACGTCCGTCCACTCGATCTTCGACATCCGCGTCATCCTCATGGCTCCAGGCGAAGAACGGATAGAGAACATAACAGTTTTACGCAGCGTGCCGCACCCTAATTCCGGTCGCGGCTAGGCGCTATGGCAAGAGTTGGGTGGAAGCGGACGTTTCGCTCGCCTCTGAGGAACGGCGGCTATGGGGCGTCGGCAGGCAATCGAATCACCCCACCGTCAATGGTCCGCGCCACCCCGCCCGATCCGGACCAACGTGTTACCCTCCGCCTCAGGCACACCCACTCCCGTCCCGTCCAGGAGGCTCCAAGTGCAAACAATCCGGACCGTCTGCGCCCATGATTGCCCCGACATGTGCTCGCTGCTGGTGCAGGTCGACCAGGGCCGCGTCGTCCGCGTGGAGGGCGATCCCGACCATCCCTTCACCGCCGGGTTCGCCTGCGGCAAGGTCAACCGCAACGCGGACCTGGTGCACTCCCCGCAGCGCCTGACCACCCCGCTGCGCCGCACCGGCCCCAAGGGCACCGGCCAGTTCGCGCCGATCACCTGGGACGAAGCGCTCGACACCATCACCGCAAACTGGCGCCGCATCATCGCCGAGACCGGCCCGCTGGGCATCCTCGGCTACGCCTATAGCGCCCATCAGGGCCTGATGAACCGCGGCCTGTTCAACGGGCTGTTCCATGCCCTCGGCGTCACCCGGCTCTGGGGCGGCACGGTCTGCGATTCCTGCGCCGAGGCCGCCTGGGACGCCGCCGTCGGCCCGATCGGCGGCGCCGACCCGGACTCCGTCACCGAATCGGACCTGGTGGTCTGTTGGGGCGCCGACCTGCACGCCACCAACGTCCACCTCTGGGCGAAGATCGAGCAGGTCCGCAAGCGCGGCGTCAAGCTGATCGTGATCGACCCGCGCCGCACCCGCGCGGCCGCCACCGCCGACCTCTACCTCCCCATCCGCATCGGTACCGACGCCGCCCTGGCGCTCGGCGTCATGCATATCCTGGCGCGCGACGGCAAGGTGGACCGCGCCTACCTCGCCGCCCACACACTGGGCTTCGAGCGCGTGGAAGCCGAAATCCTGCCGCGCTTCACCCCCGCCTATGTCGCTGCAATCACCGGCCTGCCAATCGCCGACATCGAGCGCTTCGCCGCGCTGTACGGCGATGCCCCGCGCGCGTTCATCCGCATCGGCTTCGGCATGAGCCGCTTCACCCATGGCGGGCAGGCCCTGCGCACCGTGGCGCTGCTCCCCGGCGTCACCGGCGCCTATGGCCGCTACGGCGGCGGCGCGTTGGTCGCCACCGCGGCCTCGTTCGGGCTGAACTACAATGCGATCCGCAAGCCGTCCGGCCCGGCCAGCGTGCGCACCATCAACCACCTGAAGCTGGGCGAGGCGCTGCTGGAGGCCTCCGCCCCGCCGATCCGCGCGCTGTTCATCGCCGCCAACAACCCCGCCGTGACCAATCCCGACACCGCCCGCATCCGTGCGGGCCTGGCGCGGGAGGACCTGTTCACGGTCGTCCATGACCCGTTCCTGTCCACCACCGCGCGCTATGCCGACATCGTCCTGCCGGCCACGACCTACCTGGAGACCGAGGATTTCTACCGCGCCTATGGCACCTACTACATGCAATGGGGCCACCAGGCGGTCGAACCGCAGGGCGAGGCCTGGTCGAATTTCCGCCTCACCCAGGCGCTGGCCCAGCGCATGGGCCTGAACGATCCGGTGTTCCACATGACTCAGCGGGAGATCCTGGGCGAGCTGTTCCGCGGCGCCACCGGTCCGTTGGCGAATATCGACCCCGCCACGCTGCCGGATGCCGGCCCGATCTCGATCGGCACGCGGGACGGCCAGGCCTTCCGCACGCCTTCCGGCAAGCTGGAGTTCTACTCCGCCACGCTGGAGGCCCAGGGCCTGCCGCCGCTGCCCGACTGGCAGCCGGACCCCGAACAGGCAAAGCAGGCCGGGCCGCACAGCCTGCAACTGCTGACTACGCCAGGGTATTTCCAGAGCCACACGGCGTTCTCGGGCGTGGCGTTCCTGCGCCAGCGCGAAGGCGCGCCCTGTGCCGTGCTGCATCCGTCCGATGCGCAGGCCCGCGGCCTTGTCGATGGCCAGAAGGTCAGGCTGGCGAACGACCGCGGCACCGTCGGTCTCGTGCTGCGCGTGCAGGAGGAGGTGCAGCCGGGCGTCGTCCTGGTACCCGGCCAGCGTCCGGACGAAGACGCGCTGGAGGGCACCGTCAACATGCTCTGCGGCGACGGCATCACCGACATGGGGGAGGGCGCGACCTACCAGAGCACCTGGCTGGAAGTGCGCCCCTGGTAAACCCAACGGGCGAACGCACGGCCCGTTCGGCGCGGCGCATGTGCTGCCAGCAGTGTTATCGTACCCTGTCCGGTCAACCGATGGCCGATCGCCCGCCCGACCGGAAGCAAGGTAACGCGGCTACCCCGGCGTTGGCCGCGACGCCATCGCCATCGCCACCTGCCCGGCCAATGCCGATACCAGTAGCACAGTCATCACCGGGTAGATCGCACCCGGATGCCAGGTCTCCACCACCACGGTACACAGCATCCCGTAGCTCATCTGCACGAAGCCGTACATGCCGGAGGCCGCGCCGATCGCGTGCGGGTTGACGCTGACCGCCCCCGCCAATGCGAACGGGCTCGCCATGCCCGCGCCCACCATGAACAGCGCCACCGGCCCAACGATCGTCGGCACCGTGAGCCACCCCGTGACATCCGCCAGCGCAAACAGCGCAGCCCCGGCGATCGCCAGCAGGTTGGCGACGCGCATCGCCGTCCGATTCGCAATCCGCCCGGCCACCCGGTTGGCGCAGAAGCTGCCCAGCCCGACGCCGCCCATCAGCACGAGGTAGTACAGCCCCACCTCCTGCGTCGGGCGGTGCAGATAGTTCTCGAAAATGAATGGCGACGCCGACATGAACCCGTAGAACGCCGTGGTCGAGCACGCGCCCCCGATCGCGTACCCGCAGAACGCCCGCGAGCCCAGCAGCCGGAAATAGCCGAGGAAGATCGAACTCAGCGGCGCGCCGCTGATCCGGGTGCGGTGGGTCTCCGGCAGCAACAGGGCCGTCGCCGCCAAAGTCGCGCCGCCGATCGCGGCCAGCAGGACATAGCTCGCCCGCCAATGGACGAACGCCGTGAGGTAGCCGCCGATCGCCGGGGCGATGGCCGGCACCATGGACATCACCAGGGTCAGCAACGCGAGCTGCCCGGCCGCCCGCTCCGCCGTCGCGCCATCGCGCACCGCCGCCCGCCCCAGCACGAGGCCGGCGCAACCGCCGATCGATTGCAGGATCCGCCCGCCGATCAACAGGCCGGCGCTGGGTGCGCAGGCGGTCAGCGTGCCGGCGACGGTGAACAGCGTCAGGCCAAACAGCAGCACCGGCCGCCGCCCGAACCGGTCCGACATAGGGCCATACAGCAACTGCCCGACCGCAAGGCCGACCAGATAGAGCGTGATGGTCAGCTGGACGCTGCCGATCGACATCCCCAGCGCGCGTGCCGTCGCCGGCAGGGCGGGGATGATGATGTGCATGCCCAGGGTGCCGCAGGCGGTCATCGCGACCAGCAAAAGGAACGGCGCGCGGTCGCGCGAACGCAGTCTGGGCAGAAGCAGCATGACGGGTCCCGATCGTATCCCGCAGTCTGCTGCCAGGTCTGATTGCGCCGCAACATTCGCCCGGCGCACAAGCACGGGATGCGTGCTGTGGCGGGACGGGATGGGAGGATTTGCTCCCGGGAGCGGCGCCCTATGCTTCGTGCTGCTTGGCGCAGACGCCCATCAGCCGCGGATTGCCGGCACGTGACAGCGCGTCGTTACGGTATTTGTCGCAGGTCTCGAAGGTGCCGAACGCCGCGGGGATGCCGTCTTGCACGACCTTGCAATCGCTGGAGTCCCCCGGCTTCGCACACATGGCGCCGTAATACACCCACACCACACCATCATCGCTCGGGGGCTGCGGCGTCTCCGCATGGCCGGAGGCGAGCAGGGCCACAAGCCCGGCGGTCACACCGAACGGCAGGCAAAAGCGCAAGCAGGAACGCATCCGCATGATGGGTCTCCGCGGTCGGGAACGTCTGGAAAGGAGAACGGTCAGGTCCGGGCCTGGTGCCCGGCGAAGGCGAAACCGTCAGTAGCGCATGAGGGAGGGCGGCACAGTCAAGGCCGCCAACCGCCGGCGCACCGCATGCACTGCGTCGCGCAGTGAGCCATAGGCGCCGATCTCGCTGTAGACGTCCCACTGATACTGGTCGAGCTGGAACGCACCCGCATGATTGTGCAGCACGAAGGTCGGGCCGATCGCATCATCGGCTGCCTCCGGGATCAGGATCAGGCTGGCTTCGCCGGGAAACACCTCATGCAACACGACCGACCAGTCGGGCGCGATATCTGCGATCACACCGCTGGCATAGGCCGCGTCGTGGGCGCCGAGGCCGGCCGCATCGGAATGAAACTGCGCTTGCACCGCACGCCTCCCAAGAACTGGGCTCGCCGGCCGATCCACCTTCGCCACGTAATCGACGCCGCGCGTCGGTCAACGAAGCCTGTGACATACCGGAGTAGCTCCGGCATCCTACATAAAATGAGACGGGAAGAAAGTGTTATTAATAAGAATATGTATCTATTTCTGTCCCTATCGCCTTGCCCGCCCTCGCGCGACAGTTGCGGCGGCGCGGCGCGCCAGCGTCAGGATAGCATTGCGGCACAGTGTCGTGTCCGGCCAGCCGGTGCGTTTGCAGCCGCGCTCCGCCTCCGCCAGGCTCGCAATCGCCGCTGCGAGCGCACCGCTCGGCCACAGCCCCAGCGCGCGATTGAACGGGGCGACGCGGCGGTAGAACAGCGGCGGGCGCACTGTCTTGGCGGCATCGGCGGCACCAAGGCCCTGCTCGTCCATGGCCAGCCTTGCGCGGTGCAGGCGTTGGAGGTGCCCCAGTCCGACGCGCAGGACCTGGACGGGGGCCGCGCCCTCGGCCATGGCGAGTTCCAGGGCGCGGTCGGCGGTCGCGACATCGCCCTCGGTCGCGGCAAACAGCGCATCGTCGAGCGACAGGCCGGCGAGATCGCCAACGCAAGCCATCGCGGCGTCCAGGTCCACCCGCCCGCCGGGGCCGACATACAGCGCCAGCTTCTCCAGTTCGCCGCGGGTCGAGGCGCGGTCGGCGCCGAGGTGGTCGACGAGCCATGAGGCCGCGTCGGGGTCGATGCCGACCTTGGCGACGGCCAGCGTGCCGCGAATGGTGTCCTCCAGCGCGCGGCCTTCCTCGGGATAACAGCCGATCGCGGCCCCATCCGGTGCCGCCTCAAGCAGCGTGCGCAGGCGAGAACGGGCCGGCAGCCCGCCACCCTCCAGTACCACCAGCGCGGGGGCCTGGGATTTCAGCAGGGTCTGCACCGGGCCGGTTGCCGCGTCGGTGGCATCGCGCACCCGCACCACGCGCCGTCCGCCGGTCATTGCCAGCCCGGCAGCCTCATCGGGCAGCGTGCCGATCGCCTCGCGCGGCAGTTCGGTCACCAGGAATGGATCGTCGAGCGAGCCGGCAATGGCGCGCACCAACCCCTCGGCGCGATCGCGGATCATGCCGGCATCGTCGCCGAACAGCAGCACCACCCGCACCGAACCGGGATCGCGCAGGAACGAGGCAATCCGCGCGGGGGCGAGCTTCACGGGCGCGTTGCCATGGCGGGTTCAGCCGGCGGCGGCGCGTTTGCGGAAATACATCGCGAGCTGGACGGTGATCTGGTCGGCGAGCGCCTCTGCCACGCGCTTTACCACCGCGGTATTCTCCATGTCGGCCGCAAAGAACTGTTCGTCGATGTAATTGTAGGCATCCACCGCCCGGGCACTGCCGCCGGTCACGCGCGTCGGCGGATTCCCGCGGGTCATCAGCGTGAAGGAGGCTCTGCCGATCACCCGCGCACGGGTTGCCAGGTTGTCGCCCTGGATGGCGATCGAATCGTTAGACACGCTGAACACCACGGCCAGGTCGTATTGCAACGGGGTCGTGCCGCTGTCGTCGGCGAAGCGTTCCTGCAGCGCCTGCCGCAGCACCTGGCCCTGTCGTTCCGGTATCACCGGCACGGCGATCGCTGCCAGTTCGCGGGAGGCGGGGCCGGCCTTGCCGGAGGCAGTCGGCATGTAGACCGGCTGGAAGCCGCAGCCCGCTACGGGCAACAGCGATGACAACGGCAGCAGGGCCGACCATCGCAGCAGGTGGCGGCGCGAGGGGGTCATCCCGCGACCACGAAATTGACGATGCGGTTCGGCACGTGCACGCGCTTGACGATCCGCTTGCCCTCCAGCGCCTTGGCCACGTTCGGTTCGGCTTCCGCCGCGGCGATCGCCTGTTCGGCGGGCGAGTCGGGCGGCATCGCGATGGTGCCGCGCAGCTTGCCCATGATCTGGACGGCGATGGTGACCGACTCGGCGACCAGCAAAGCGGGGTCGGCCTCGGGCCAGGGCAGGTCGGCGACCAGCGTCGCACCGCCGGGATGGAGGCGGATCATCACCTCCTCGGCCAGATGCGGCATCATCGGTGCGCTGAGGCGGGCGAGCATTTCCACCGCCTCCCGCCGTGCCCAGTCCAGGCCAGGTTCGGCGCTGGCAGCCGCCTTTTCCGCGTCGGAAACGGCGTTGGCGAGTTCATAGAGCCGCGCGACGGCGACGTTGAACGCGAAGCTGTCCAGCGCCTCGGTCACCGCGGCGATCGTCCGGTGGGTAACGCGGCGCAAGGCCCGCCCGTCGGTGCCGAACGCGGTCGGGATGTCGGCCGCAGCGGTGCCGTCCAGCGCCTCGGCCATGCGGTAGACCCGCTGGGTGAAGCGATAGGCGCCGGCGACGCCTGCCTCGGTCCACTCCATGTCGCGTTCGGGCGGGTTGTCGGACAGGATGAACCAGCGCGCCGTGTCGGCCCCGTATTTCGCGATGATCGCGCCGGGGTCGATGGTGTTGCGCTTGGACTTGCTCATCGCCTCGACGCGGCCGACTACGATGGGCTCGCCGGTCTCCCGGTGCACCGCGGTGCCGTCGGGGCGCTTTTCGATCTCTTCCGGGTAGAGCCAGGTGCCGGCCGGCCCCTCGGCGGTGCGGTAGCTTTCGTGCGTCACCATGCCCTGGGTGAACAGGCCGGCGAACGGCTCTTCGACCGCGATGTGGCCGGTTTCCTTCATCGCGCGGGTGAAGAAGCGCGAGTAGAGCAGATGCAAGATCGCGTGCTCGATGCCGCCGATGTACTGATCGACCGGCATCCAGTGGTCGACCGCCGCGCGCACCACCGGCACGTCGGCCAGCGGCGAGCAATAGCGCGCGAAATACCAGGAGCTGTCGACGAACGTGTCGAATGTGTCGGTCTCCCGCCGCGCCGGCTTGCCGCAGGCCGGACAGGCGACGTGCTTCCAGGTGGGATGGTGGTCGAGCGGGTTGCCGGGCCGGTCGAACGTCACGTCGTCGGGCAGCTTCACCGGCAGCTGGTCGTCCGGCACGGGCACCACGCCACAGGCCGCGCAATGGATGACCGGGATCGGGCAGCCCCAGTAGCGCTGGCGCGACACGCCCCAGTCGCGCAGGCGCCAGTTGGTCACGCCCTCGCCCACGCCACGGGCGGCCAGTGCCTCGATCGCGGCGCGCTTGGCGGCATCGACGTCCAGCCCGTCCAGGAAGTCCGAGTTGTAGGCGGTGCCGGGCCCGACATACGCCTCGGTGCCCACGGCGAAGCTCGCCGGGTCGGCGGCCGGCGGCAGCACGACCGGGGTGACGTCCAGGTCATATTTGCGCGCGAAGTCCAGGTCGCGCTGGTCATGCGCCGGGCAGCCGAAGATCGCGCCGGTGCCGTATTCCATCAGCACGAAATTGGCGATCCATACCGGGTAGCTGGCGCCCGCGATGAACGGGTGCGCCACCCGCAGGCCGGTGTCGTAGCCTTGTTTCTCGCCGGTCTCGATCGCGACCTCGCTGGTGCCCGAGCGGCGGCATTCGGCGATAAAGGCGGCGGCCTTGGGGTCGCGGGCGGCCACCGCGGCGGCCAGCGGATGCTCCGCGGCGATCGCCAGGAAGGACATGCCGTACAGCGTGTCCGGGCGGGTGGTGTAGACCTCGACCTGCCCGATCCCCGCTTCTGGCGCTGCCAGGCTGAACCGCAGCCGCGCGCCCTCGCTGCGGCCGATCCAGTTGGCCTGCATCAGCCGCACCCGCTCCGGCCAGCGGTCGAGCGTGTCGAGCGCTGCCAGCAGCTCCGGCGCATACTTGGTGATGCTGAGGAACCACTGGCTGAGCTGCTTCTTCTCGACCGGCGCGCCCGATCGCCAGCCGCGGCCGTCAATCACCTGCTCATTGGCGAGCACGGTGCCGTCGACCGGGTCCCAGTTGACCCAGCTCTCTTTGCGCTCGACCAGGCCGGCCTTCAGGAAATCCAGGAACAGTTTCTGCTGGTGGCGGTAGTACTCCGGCTGGCAGGTCGCGAATTCGCGCGCCCAGTCCAGCGACAGACCCATGCGCTTCAATTCGATGCGCATGTTGGCGATGTTCTCGAAGGTCCACTTTGCCGGATGGACACCGCGCTCGCGGGCCGCGTTTTCGGCGGGCAGACCGAACGCGTCCCAGCCCATCGGGTGCAGTACCGCATAGCCGCGCGCCCGCTTGTAGCGCGCCACCACGTCGCCCAGGGTGTAGTTCCGCACATGCCCCATGTGGATCTTGCCGCTGGGGTAGGGGAACATCTCCATCACGTAGTATTTCGGGCGGCCGTCGGTCGGCACATCTTCCACCCGGAAGCAGCCGCGCTCCGCCCAGGCAAGCTGCCATCGCGGTTCGGCGGCACGAAAATCGTAGCGCGGCCCTTCCGCGGCCGCGGGTTCGGCGCGCGGCCCCGCCGCGGCGGTCAGGCCCGCATTCGTCACGCTCTCATTCATGGGCGGATGTATCGGGCGCGGCGCGCCGGTGTGCAAGTACGCTCAGTGCACCACGGTGACGGCAACCGGGATGTCCCACGGTTCGGGCGCCGTCAGATGGACCGTGAAGTGGTCCGTCCCGGTGAAGCCGGGTGCCGGCTTGTAGGCGATGCGCAGCGACAGCCCGACGGACCCCACCATCGCCTCCCCATGCGCCGGCGGCGTCAGGACGGCGAGCGGCGCCTGCAGCGGCTTCTGACCCCAGTAATGTTGGAACCGGATCTGGCACCAGCCGCCGTCATCGCCCATGACGATTGTGCCATGGGGGAGCGCGACGAACACGCCGTCGTCCAGCGCGTAGATCCAGCGTCCGAACGGAGGCAGGCTGCCGACGCATGCCCGCGATGCCGGCAGGGCTTGCAAGGCCGCGAAATCCTGGCCGGGACCCGGCGGCGCCTGGCATCCGGCGAGGCCGAACAGCCCGATCAGGGCGCCGGCGAACGGGAGAAGGCGCGCGATCATGGCGGCGGTATCGCGCGTCGTGCGGCACGGGACAAGGGACCATCCGGTGCACAAGCGGATCAGCCGATCCGACCAGGGGGCGCCGCCCCCTGGACCCCTGCCAAGGGCGACGGCCCTTGTGTCTTAAAAATCTGTCAAAGTGATTGAGCCGCTGGGAGTGGTCAGTAGCCACTCCCAGCGGTGCGATCCGTAGGCCGCGAAGCCCTCGGCGTAAGCCCGTTTCCAAGCAAGGTCACGGA
>JARLIJ010000303.1 GCA_031291795.1 Acetobacteraceae bacterium
GCAGGTGCGTCCGGTCTTCGGGAGGGAGAATCACGCCGCTCATGACACGTCATCGAGTCAGAGATGACTGGCGGTGTAAAGGTCCCTTCCCAGATTCTCGCGGATTCTGGGTATATTACACGGAAAGAGGAACGGGGACCTTCCGTCTCTCGTTGTTGGAGCTCTGCCTGGGGGGCGTTTGAACCAACGGCCGGCAGGGCCTGACGCTGGCTTGTCAATTTGGATCCGGAATGGGGTCGACGGGCCACCGGGGCCGAGCGCTCATCCAAGCGGCGATGATGACGTCCAGCGGGCCAATCTCGCCGCCCCTGTCTCCTATCCGAACAACCAGGCCGGTTCAGGCGCCTGGCCCGCGGCCCGGCCCCGTTCCGAGCCAACTGCCTCTTTCCGCGTAATCTGTGCGCTTCATCATCTAAATCTGTGTTAAAGGCTTCCTGGCTTTTTCCGATCCCCAGCCGGCAGCGCAGAGTCAGGACTGCCATACTTCGCCATATGCGATAGCCCTGGTCCTGGCCGGGCTTGACCCGGCCATCCCCGCCAGGAAAGTGCCGCAGGCGGCCGTCAGACACGCGACTTCGGTGCCGGTGCCCGGGTCAAGCCCGGGCATGACGAAAACTGCGACGTCACGGCTTATGTTAACGCCTGTGGGGCGGGTTCCCGTGCGCTGCGCGCAATCGCCGTGCCCGCAAGGCAGCGCTCAACCGTCCAGCACTTCCCGCACGGCGCGCAGCAGTTCCTCCGCACGATATGGCTTGTGCAGCATGCGCTGGTCCGACGGTGCCGCCGCCCCGCCATTGGGCAGGTCCGGGAAGCCCGAGGTCAGCAGCGTCCGCAAGCCGGGTCGCCGCTCCAGTGCCGCGGCGGCCAGCTCGCGCCCGTTCATCCCGCCCGGCATGACGATATCCGTCAGCAGCAGGTCGATCGCCGCGCCACCCTCGATCACCGTCAGGGCGGTCCTGGCGCTGTCCGCCTCGATCACATCGTAGCCGGCGGCGGTCAACTGGCGGGCGAGGGTGCGGCGCAGGCCGGGATTGTCCTCGACGGCGAGGATGGTCTCGTTGCGGGTGGGCACCGGCAGCTTCCCCTGGACCACGTCGTCCCCCGCCGGCAGCGCGCCCGCCGCGGGCGGCAGGTAAAGACGGAAGGTGCTGCCTTTGCCGACCGTACTGGCGGCCGTGACATGCCCGCCGGACTGCTTGATGAAACCGAACACCATGGAAAGCCCCAGCCCGGTGCCGCGGTCCGGCGGCTTGGTGGTGTAGAACGGCTCGAAGATCCGCTCCAGCACCGCGGGCGGCATGCCGGTGCCGGTGTCCTGCACTTCGATGAGCACGTAGTCGCCGGGCGCAACGTCCGGATGCGATGCGGCATCGTCCGCGCCGAGACGGGCGTTGCGGGTGGCGATGGTCAGGCGGCCGCCCTGCGGCATGGCATCGCGGGCATTGGTCGCCAGGTTGACGATCGCCGCCTCAAGCTGCACTCGGTCGATCAGCACCGGCCATACGTCCGGCGTAAGGCGGAGGTCGATCGAGATGTCCTTGCCCAGCGTCCGGCGCAGCAGGCGTGCAAAGGCTTCGATCGCCTGGTTGATATCGCAGCGTTCCGGCACCAGCGGCTGACGGCGGGCGAAGGCCAGCAGCCGGCTGGTCAGTTCCGCGCCGTGCAATGCCGCGTCCAGGGCGTCGCCGGCGAGTTCGACACTCAGCGGATCGTCCGGCCAGCGTTCGCGCAGCAGGTCGAGGTTGCCGACGATGATCGCCAGCAGGTTGTTGAAGTCGTGCGCCAGGCCGCCGGTGAGCTGGCCCACCGCCTCCATCTTCTGCGACTGCACCAGTTGTTGCTCGACGTGGCGGCGGTTCTCGGCCTCGCCCTGCAAGGCGGTCATGGCGTGCGCCCGTTGCTCGGTCTGCTGGCGCAGCGCCTCGGTGGCCGCGAGCATGGCGGATGCGACCGTCGCGACTTCCCGAATCCGGGTGGCGGGCGGCCGGACATCGGGCGTTCCGGACCCCAGCGCCAGGGCGAAGCGCGACAGGCCGGTCACCGAATGGTCGATCACGCGCCCGATCGTCCAGACGATGAGGCCCACCGCCAGCAGGACGGCGGCATCGAGCGCCAGCAGGCGCAGCAGCGAGCGTCGGACCGGCGCGTACAGGATCGCCTGCGGGATCGCCACGACCGCGACCCAATCCGTCAGCTTCACCCGGTTGAAGGCGAGGTAGGCCGGTGGTCCATCGCGCAGATGGGCATCCAGCGATCCTTCATCGGCTGCCCTGATCTGGCGGATGAGTTCCGGCGATGCCGCAGACCCGATGAACCGATCGGTGCCGCGCGTGCGGCCGATGATCGTGCCGTGCCGGTCGACCAGCGAGACGACCTCCCCCGGGATGGCCACCTGGTCCGCCAGCACGGCGGCGATGGCGCGGGAGATCTGGAGGCCCAGGACGTAGATGATGGTGTTGTCTTGCCAGACCGGCACGGTGATGGCGATGCCCGGCTGGCCGGAATGCGGGTCAGCGGTCAGTTCGGAGATCTGCGGCTGGCCGGTCTCGATGGCCGGACGGATCGCCGCGGCATCGAACGGCAGGGCATTGCTGGACGGCGTGGCCGTGTCCACCACCGGCAGTCCGGATGGATCGTACAGCACGACGGTCAGGCCCTGGCGCGCCACCGCCTGGCTCGCCTGGCGCTGGAATCCGGCAAGGTCGCCGGTCTGCAGCAGCCGCGAGTTCGTCAGCGCGATGGCAAGCTGCTCGAGGTCCGCGATGTGGCGGTTGAGATCGGCGGCCGATGTCCTGGCGGCGTCGCGGACCGTCCGCGCAATTTCATCCTGCGCCGCGGTTGCGGTGCGGGTCAGCAGCAGCGCGCTGAACGCCAGGGAGGGCAGCACGGTGCCGATCGCCAGCATCATCACGTAGGTCCGGATGGAGAGCGAGCGTCGCATCGTCCGGCCTCCCTGAGTGTTCATGCTGTCTGCCGCCGCCACCATCTTCCCGCGTGGCGAATCCGGCAATATCGTTGCTTATCAGAAATACCATGGAGCCGGCCCGGCCCGTTACACCCCGGACCGCCGCCGGCGTGACGGCCATTTCAACCAAACATTAACTCCGGCGCGTCAGAGTGCACCGCGTGACCTGCACAATCCAGCCGTCGGCGTTGTCGGCGGCCTGCCGAGGCCTGCTGCCGATGACGTGGAGACGAAATATGCGCAGGCGCCGGGCCGGCGTGTTGATGGCGAGTTGGTTGGCCGCGCTGCCAATGCCGGCATTCGGCCAGGCGACACCAGACGAAGCGAAGGCGCTCGCCGAACGTGCGGCGGCGCATATGCGCGCGGTCGGCGCACAGCAGGCGATCGCCGATTTCAGCGACCCGGCCGGCAGCTATCGCGACCGCAACCTGTTCGTCGTCACCTATGACCCGCAGCGCAAGGTGGTGTCGTCCGTCGGCGTGCCCGCCTATCTCGGCCGCGACGCGACCCGCTTCCGCGACGACGATGGCAAGGAATTCGGCAAGGCCATCATCGCCACCGCCGAGACCCACGGCGCCGGATGGGTCGATTACCGCATGACCAATCCCGCCAGCAGGAAAGTCGAACGGAAAAGTTCCTACGTGATCAAGGTCGGCGACTACATCCTGATGGTCGGGGCCTACAGGCCGTGACATCCCACCTGGCCGTGCCATCCCCCCCGGCCGTCGTGCCATGACGCAAAGCTGGCGGCAGCTGCGACGCCTGTCGCTGAAGGACGTGCCGATCTCCGTCAAGGTGTTCCTCGCACCCGGCCTGATCCTCGGCGCGCTGCTGCTGCTGGCGGCCGTCTCCTTTATCGGGCTGCGTGATGCAAGGCTGCATGTCCGCGACCTCAACGAGCGGGCATTCGAAACGTTTCGCCTGGCCTCGGAGGCCAATGTCGCTGCCACCTCGGTGCACGCCGCGCTGCTCAGCACGATCGCCCGCGCGGCCAACGAACCCAACCAGACCCGCACCGCACCCGAGGTCGCCGACCTGGTGTGGGCCACCAAACAGGCCGATGCGGCGATCGACGCGTTGGTCCGCCATCTCGGTCCCGACCTGCCGATGGTGGCCTGGCTGCAAACCGAACTGGATGCCTATCTCCGGGTCGCGCGGGAGGTGTCGGGGATCGTGCGCGACGACCCGGCCAGCGCATCGCTCATCATCAACGAGGCGGAGCCGGATTTCCGCGACCTCAAGACGGGGCTGGAGCATTTCCAGGACCAGGCGACGGAATTCGGCCGGACCGCCGCACGCCGCGCCACCGAGGATGCGACCGTCGCCAACGCCGTGTTCTTCGCCGTGCTGGTCCTCACGGTCGGCTTCTCGCTGCTGATCACCTCGCTGGTGGCCCGCTCGATCGCCCGGCCGGTGGCAGACCTGACCCGCGTGATGCAGGAGCTGGCCGCTGGCAACCTCGCCGCCCAGGTGCCCGACCGCGAGCGTGGCGACGAGGTCGGCTCGATGGCTGCCGCTCTGCACGTCTTCCAGGAAGGGCTGATCGTGGCCGCCCGGTTGAACGCCGAACGCGAGAGCGCCCGCAGCCGCGAACTGCGCCGCCTGCGGCAGTTCGCCGACGCAACGTTCGAGGGCATCGTCATCCATCGCCAGGGCACCGTCCTGGACGCCAACACCGCCTTCTGCGCCCTGCTTGGCTGGCCCGACGCCGCGGCCCTGAAAGGGTGCAGCGTCCTGGAATTCGTCACCCCCGAGTCGTTGGACGTGGCCCGCGCCGGGCTGCACCACCCGCCCGGCACCGTGATCGAGGTCGAGATGAAACACACCGGCGGGACCACGCTGCCGGTGGAGATCCTGTCGCGCCCGTTCGAATACGACGGGGAAGAGGTCACGCTCGGCGCCGTGCGCGACCTGACCGAACACAAGCAGGCGGAGGCGAAGATCCGCCGGCTGGCCTTCCATGACGGCCTGACCGGCCTGCCCAACCGGCATCTGCTGGACGATCGGCTGGCCCAGGCGCTGGAACTGGCCGGGCGCACCGGCACGCGCCTGGCCGTCCTGTGCCTCGATCTCGATCGTTTCAAATTCGTCAACGACCTGCTCGGCCACAAGGGCGGCGACCACCTGCTGGTGGAGGTGGCCGCCCGGCTCGGGGCGACGGTGCGCGCAATGGACAGCGTGGCGCGCGTCGGCGGCGACGAATTCATCATCGTCCAGCCGCTGGCGGACCACCCGCAGGCCCCCGCCACGCTCGCGCGGCGATTGATCGAGACCCTGTCGGCCCCCTACCAGATCGACGGCCAGCAGGTCGAGGTCGGCCTCAGCATCGGCATCGCACTCTACCCCGAGGACGGGCGCACCGCGGCCGCGCTGCTGAAGAACGGCGACACGGCACTGTACCGCGCCAAGCTCGGCGGCCGCGGCCAATCGCGGTTCTTCGAGGCGGAGATGGACCAGCAACTGCGCGAGCGGCGTGGCCTGGAACAGGACCTGCGCCAGGCCTTCCAGCGGCGCGAGTTCGAACTGAACTACCAGCCGCTCTATCAGTGCGGCAGCCGCGACCTGGAAGGATTCGAGGCGTTGCTGCGCTGGACGCATCCGACCCGGGGCGCGATCGGTCCGGCGGACTTCATCCCGCTCGCCGAGGAATGCGGGCTCATCGTCCCGCTGGGGCTATGGGTGCTGGAGACCGCGTGCCGGGAGGCAGCTTCCTGGCCGAAGCCATGGTCGGTGGCGGTGAACCTTTCGCCGACCCAGCTGCGCGGCGCCGACTTCCCCGATGTCGTCGCAACGGTGCTCGCAAACACCGGCCTGCCCGCCGAACGGCTGGAGCTGGAAGTGACGGAGAACGTGCTGATCGCCAATCCGGATGAGGCGCTGGACGTGCTGACCCGGCTGCGGGCGCAGGGGATCCGGATCTCGCTCGACGATTTCGGCACCGGTTATTCCAGCCTGAGCTACCTGCGCCGCTTTCCGTTCAACAAGCTCAAGATCGACAAGTCGTTCATCCAGGACTGCGAGCAGAACCCCGAGGCGGCGGCGATCGTGGGCGCCATCGTGACGCTGGGCCACTCGCTGAACCTGTGCGTCACGGGGGAAGGCGTCGAGACCGAGGGGCAGCTGTCGCTGCTCCGCGGCTACCACTGTCACCAGGCGCAAGGCTATCTGCTGGGCCGCCCGCAGCGGGTCGATCAGTTGCCGGGCCTGATGCACGCGCTGGAGGTCGGCGATGCGGCCCCGGTACTGCGCGCGGCGACGGTGGAGGCAGTCACGGCATGACGGAGCCTCCACGTCTTTGTGCCCACCGCCTCTGATGCTCTGGGCGCCGAAAGCCGACGTCCCCGGGACAGGCCTAGAGCACGTTCCGGCTGACTGGAAACCTGCCATTGTCAGAGATCGTCATGGCCGGGCTTGTCCCGGCCATCTGTACCAGCACCGTGCCGCGATTGATGGCCGGGACAAGCCCGGCCA
>JARLIJ010000304.1 GCA_031291795.1 Acetobacteraceae bacterium
CATCCGTGAGGCAGGGTGCCGCGACAGATGGCCGGGACGCGCCCGGCCATGACGGGGTGGCAGGGACAGCCCATGAGTCGGTCTCAGCGGCGGTTGGTATTAGACACACTCGTTCTATGCCACGAACGGCACCTCTAATTCTTGTGTCTCATCCCAGGGGGGCAGTCCAACACACCATCTGTGTGCATCTGTGTGCATCTGTGGTTGAAATTCTTCTTCTACTGTGTCGGTGCCGGACGCAAATGTCCGGACCGCTCCCATTGTCGCGGTGACGCGGTCCGCCCGGACCAGGTTTTCCGTCGAAACCACCGGAAGTCGCGCTGGTCCTGCGGCATGCGATCGAAAGCTTGGCTCGCGCCAACGGCGCTCCCAACATAGAGCCAAGTCGTTGCCTTGCGTCGCCGTCACGCAGCGGGACGGCCTTTGCGGGCGATGAAGTCGCCGAACGCATCCTCGGCCCTGGCGCCCCGCAGCACGTGCGTCGTGTAGTCGAACTCTGCCTGCCACTGCGCTTCGAAGCCCTGCCCGAGTTGCTGGAGCATCAGGGCCTTCACGCCCATGACGGCGCCGCGGTGGTTGCCCGCGATCATGCGCGCCAGCTCCATCGTCTTGGCCCGTAGCTCCGTCCGCGGCACGAGGTGGTTCAGCAGCCCGATGCGCCAGGCTTCCTCGGCGCCCACGACCCGCGCGGTGAACAGCAATTCCTTGGCGATCGGCCAGCCCACCTGGTTCGGCAGCGTCCAGGTGCTGTTGATCCGGCCATAGGCCGCGGCCAGGAAGCGGAACGCAGACCCCTCGCAGCCGACGCGCATGTCGAGCGATGACGACAGCACCGCCGCCCCGCCATAGGCCAGCCCGTTCATCATGCCGATGGTCGGCTTGCGGCAAGCGGCGATCTCATATTCCCGCCGGTCGTCGCGCATCGCATCCAGTTCGGCCTGGGTGTAGCGGCGATCGTCCTCGCGCTGCTCATGGATGTCGCCGCCGGCCGAGAACGCACGCTCGCCCGCACCGGTGATGACGATGCAGCCGATCGTTTCATCCGCATCGAGTGCCTGCACCGCCGCGTGCAGCTCCCGGCACAGCGCACGGTTCATCGCGTTCAGCACCGACGGCCGGTTCATCGTGACGATGCCGACGCCGTTTTCCCGCTCGAGCAGGATGTGTTGGTCGCTCATATGCGTCCTCCCTCCAGGTGGCCCGACGCCGCTGTCATGGCGCGAACGCGGTCTTCGTGCGGGTATATTCCAGCCGGTAGACGCCGCGCAGGAACGGGCCGCGCGCGCCGGCGCCCGACAGCGCGCGGTCTTCCAGGATATGCGTCAGCGCGACTGCATCCGTCGCCTCGACCAGGATGAAGCAGGCGGGTGGCGGCTGGATGTCGGCCCGCCCGCGCGTCTCCACGGTGCGCACCGCCGAGGCATCGGCATCCGCCTGGCAGAGATGCGCGCCGGTGATGCGTCGTGCCTCGCTGGTGGCGCGCACCAAAGCGCGGATCGCCAGCATGTGCTGTGCGTCGCAGTCGAAACGAATGGTCAGCGCGACGCCGCCCGCACCCGGCCCGTGGCTGACCAGCACGCGCGCGAGGGCGCGGGACGTGTCGCGGAACTGGCTTGTGTTGGCGCTGGTGCCCTGGGTCGGGTCATTCAGGCGGTTGGCATAGTCCTGGCCCTGCAGCACGGGCATCGCATCGGCCTCGTACAGGGTGAAGAACTCCGGCGCGGTATCTGCATCGGCAGCGATATAGCGCCGGCCGCGGCGGAACCCGGGGATGCCGACGCGCTCCGGCATGTGCTCGTTGACGTGCCAGTCGTAGAATGATTCGCGCGCTTCCGGTGCGATCCCGTTCCAGATTGCCACCACCGCCTCACCCGCCAGCATGCCGCCGCCCCTCCGCCTTGCAGGCCCGCATGCTGTGGCAGGGGCGCGGGGCGGACAAGCCTCGATTATGGATTTGGCCTCGATCATGGATTTGGCGTTATGGGAGCAACCGATCGGGGTGGCCTCTGTTCAGGAGGGAACCCCAGCAACGGGAAAGGAGAAAGCCATGGCACGGATCGATGGGTGCAAGGTGGCAGTCCTGGCGACCCATGGCGTCGAGCAGGTCGAGCTGACGGAACCGGTGAAGGCGCTGAAGGCGGCGAACGCCCAGGTGGTCGTGATCGCGCCGAAGTCCGGCCAGATCCAGGGCATGAACTATCACCAGAAGGGTGACAAGCTGGCGGTCGACCACGACCTGGCCAGCGTCTCGGCGGAGGCATTCGATGCGCTGGTGCTGCCGGGCGGGGTCGCCAATCCGGACACGCTGCGGACCAACCCCGCCGCGGTGGCGTTCGTGCGGCACTTCGTGCAGGCGGGCAAGCCGATCGCGGCGATCTGCCATGGGCCCTGGACACTGATCGAGGCCGACGGCGTGCGCGGGCGCACGATGACGTCCTGGTTGTCGCTGCGTTCGGACCTGACCAATGCCGGCGCGAAGTGGGAGGACCGGGAGGTCGTGGTGGACGGCACGCTCGTCACCTCGCGCAAGCCCGATGACCTGCCGGCCTTCTGCAAGGCGTTCCTCCAGGTGCTGGAGCAGAGCGGCGCGCAGAAGCGGGTGGCCTGACGGACACGGCGCCGGGGCGGGCACCCGGCGCCGTTACGCCCGCTACGTGGCGGCCCGCCAGAGCGGTTTCAGGGGGCGTGTGTCGGGATCAGCGTGTCGGGCGGGGCGGGGTCTGCGAATAATCGTAGAACCCGCGGCCGGTCTTGCGCCCGAGCCAACCGGCCTCGACGTATTTCACGAGCAGCGGGCAGGGGCGGTACTTGCTGTCCGACAGCCCTTCATACAGCACCTGCATGATCGACAGGCAGGTATCCAGCCCGATGAAGTCGGCCAGCTCCAGCGGCCCCATCGGGTGGTTGGCGCCCAGGCGCAGCGAGGTGTCGATGCCGGACACCGACCCCACGCCTTCGTACAGCGCGTAGACCGCCTCGTTGATCATCGGGACCAGGATGCGGTTGACGATGAACGCCGGAAAATCCTCGGCGACGGCGGGGATCTTGCCCAGCTTGATCGACATCGCCTGGACCGCCTGGAAGGTCGGCTCGTCGGTGGCGATGCCGCGGATGATCTCGACCAGCTTCATGACCGGCACCGGGTTCATGA
>JARLIJ010000305.1 GCA_031291795.1 Acetobacteraceae bacterium
GGTCGCGACGAACCGTGCCGACAGCCGGAAAGGTGAAGCAATGACCTATCCGGCACTCGTGATGACGGAGCCGGCCTGATGGCGACCGCGAACACCGTCACCGACGAATATGTCCTGCGGACGAAGGCTGACGATCAGCTCTCCAGCACCGTCGAGACCCAGGCGAGCAAGCTCGACGCCTTCGAAGCGAAGGCGCAAGCGGCAGCAGCGGCAGCCGCCGCGGTCGGCCAGGCCGCCGCAGACACCGGCGCGAAGATCACGCAGGCCGCGTCCAGCTTCGACCGCTTCGCCGGCCGGTATGACAGCGTCACGCAGGCGGCGAACCGGCTCTCGGCCGCGCAGCGCGACCTGCAGGGCGCGATGGATGCCGGACAGCGGGCACTCGCGAACGGCAGCGCCACGCAGGAACAGGTGGACGCGGTCACCGCAAGCGTCGCGGCCAAAGTGGCGAAGCTTTCCGACGCGCTGGGTGTCGCGCGGGCGAACGCCGAGGCCAGCGCCGCGGCGCAGGAGGCGTGGAACGGCCAGATCACTGGCGGCGGCAGCGCGATCGACGACTTCTCGGCGCGCCTGGCGGCGAACGCCCAGCAGGCGCGATCCGCGACGATCGCCGCCCAGCAGGCCGCACAGGCGCAGGCAGCCTTCAACCAGGCGCTCGGCGTCCAGGGCACGAGCGATGCGGATTACGCCAAGCGGGCGGAGGATGTGGCCGCCTATGGCGCGTCGCTGGACGCCCTGCGGGCAAAGTTCAACCCGCTGTTTGCGGCGTCGAAGCAGTATGAAGCAGCACTCGCCGAGATCTCCGAGGCCGAAAAGGTCGGGGCGATCAACGCGAACGAGGCGGCTGCCGCGCGCGATTCCGTCACGGCGGCATTCGCCAAGGCGAACGCGCCACTGCAGGCGGTGAAGCAGGGCACCAATGACGTGTCCGACGCATCCGGCAACGCCGCCTTCGCGACGCGCCAGTTGGGCGTCCAGTTCACCCAGGCCATCTCCAGCATCGCCAGCGGGCAGCCGGTCCTGACCACCTTCGTCCAGCAGGGCCACCAGGTGGTGGACGTGGCCATGTCGACGGGAACCGGCTTCGGCGTGTTGGGATCTGCCGCCAAGACGGCCTTCGGTGCGCTGCTGTCTCCGATCGGTCTCACGGTCACAGCCCTGGCGGCGGCTTCCGCCGCGGTCGTGTACTTCGGCGCCAGCGCGGAATCGACCGAACGTCAGCTGCTCGGGCTGCAAACGTCCCTGCGCGCGACCCGGGACGATTATGTATCGATGGCGGCCGAGGCCACCTCGGCCGCGAAGGCGGTGGCTGCCTCCAGCGGGTTCAGCGGGGCCGACACGCAGGCGGCAGCCGCCGCATTTGTATCACAGCCCAATTTCACCGGGACGACGCAGCAGCTCCAGGCGCTGATCCAGGTTGCCGGGAACGCCGCGACAATCCTCGGCGTGACGCTGCCAGATGAGGCGAAAGCGCTCGCGGCAGCGTTGGCGGACCCCGCTCAGGCTGTCCAGGAGATGGCCGACAAGCATCTGTTCGGGTTCAACCAGGCCATGGCCACCAGCATCGAGCGGATGGCCGATGCCGGGAACAAGGCCGGCGCGTTCGGTGCGATCATCGACCAGCTCCAGGCGAAGACGGCAAATGCGCAGAAGGCCGCACTGACGCCGCTGCAGCAGGCGCTGCAGGACCTGGGCAACGCATTCGTATCGACCGGCGACAATGGCAAGACCTTCGGGCAGACCATCGGCGAGAACATCGACAATGCAGCCACGATCGCGATTAAGGCGATCACAGACTTGGTCAATGCGTTCAACTGGGCAAAATCGCAGATCGGCACCAAGGAGCAACAAGCCGCCGCCGATGCAACGCGAGCCAACATTGCCGCGAACGGCGTGACGTCCGGATATGGTCCGACCACAACGAACAGCGGGAGCGTGCTGAACAACAACGACGCGATCGGGCTGTTCCAGCTGCGCGTTCCGGCTGCCCAGGATGTCGGGTTGGCGCCAGACCAGCGCTATGACTATCAGCGCAACATCGTCGGAGGCGTGAGCTATTTCCGGCAGCAGCTCGACGCCTCCGACGGCGACCTGGATTTTGCCACCCGCGCCTACAATCAGGGATTTACGGGGGCCGCTGCGGGTGGTGGCACGGACTACCTGTCGGCGGTCAAGGGACAGAACCCCGCCGCGCTCGACCCGACTGTGCAACAGGACATCGTTGCCGCCTTGCAGGGCGTGTTCAGCGATTACGTCAAGCAGTCCGACATACCTGCGATCATAGACCGTATCTCGCAAATTGCGTTGCAGGAGTCGGGCGGAAAGCACTTCGCCGCTGCCAGCAGCGCTGCACCGGCGGATGCGGCGTTGCCTGTTCCTCCCATTCCGCCCGCCGTGGTGCCCGGTTCGAGTGCCAGCGACGCGAATCACGGCGCATCGAACGCGACGAGCGTCAGTGATGCGATGAAGCTGGCCGACAGCCTGAACGTGACCGGCAGAGCAGCGAGCGACGCCTGGCAGAGTATCCAGAAATACCAGAATGCGCTTGATGTCCTGACCAAGAGCGGCGCCGGCGCGACGGACGAAGCTGGCTACCTGCGAGAGGCCATCTCGGACGCCCAAAGCCAATTCTACAACGCGGTCCCCGCTGTTCAGGCCACCACACGGGAGATCGACCGGAACGTCGACAGTCAGAACCAGCTCGCAGCGGCATGGGCAAAGGGCACGCCGGCCGTCACCCAGGCGACCGCCGGCATCCAGGCCCAGGCGCAGGCACTGTCTGACCATCTCGTGCCCGGCACGCAGCAATACGCCACGGCCGTCGCGCTGCTCACCCAGAAGAACCTCGACCTGTTCGCCGCGACCGGCGCTGCGGACATCCAGAAGCAGATCACGCAGACCAACGAGGCGACCGACGCCCAGCTGAAGATCAATGCCGCGTACGACGGAACCGCGGAATCACTGAGCCACGCGCAAAACGAGCAGAAGGCCTATGCCGACGCCGTTCAGGAGAAGCTGATCCCGGGAACGCAGGCCTTCACTGACGCTGTTGCCAATCTGACCACGGCCTACGATCGAAGCACCGCCGCCGCGCAGCAGCTCCAGCAGGAACAGGCCTCGGTGTCCGCCCTCGCCGGGTCGTTCAGCCAGGCATTCGATACGATCGGCAATGCGATCTCCCAGGCCTTCGTGCAAGGCCAGGGCGCGGCGGTGAACTGGGGCAACGTGACGTCCGCGGTCATCTCCCAGGTGATCCAGCAGGTCATAAAGCTGGCGGTCATCAATCCGGTGCTGAACAGCCTGTTCGGCCAGAACAACGGGACCCTCAGCACCGCGCTTGCGGTGTTGGGGAACAGCGGCGGCGGAGCGTCGACGTCCAGCGCCGGTGGCGCCAGCAGTGTTGGAACCCTGGTGAGCGGCGTCGGCACGGCGTCCAGCATCAGCGGCGCCTTCGGCGGCCCGACGATCTTGTCCAGCCTCGGCATCACCGGCCAGGGCGGTCTGCTCAGCAGCCTTGGCCTCTCCGGATCGGGAGGGCTGTTCTCTGGCATCGGGAGTGGCATCACCGGCTTCCTGAATACCGGCACGGGCATCGGGATCAACGCCGCCGCCTACGGCCCTGTCACTTCTGGCATAGCGGCGGACGGCGCCGGCCTTGGTGGCGCGACCTTCGGGCAATTGCTCGGCGGCGTCGGATTGGGCTTTGGTGCCGGCAGTCTGCTGAACTCCCTGGTCGGTGGCCACGAGCTTGGCGGAACGGTGGGAAGCGGCGCCGGCGCGCTGGCAGGGACGCTGATCGGCAGCGTCTTCGGCGGCCCGCTGATCGGTGGCCTGATTGGCGGCCTGGCTGGTGGTGGCTTGGGCGGCCTGATCGGACCGAACCCAGCCAGCCCCTACACCTCCGAGCAGATCACGGTCGACGCCAACGGCCAGCTCGCGCTCGGTCGCACCGCGGCGCAGATCACCGACAACAGCCAGGAGATCGCGCAGGCGCAGTCCGACATCGCCACGATCAACAATTACCTCTCATCGGTCGGGCTCACGATCAGCAACACCCGGAACGCCGCGGCCGGCTTTGCCAGCGAAGGCGCGATCTTCCAGGTCGGCTCCGGCGGCCCGGCCGCAGCCGGCGACCTCACGAAGGTCGGATCGGTCGGCGAGGGGTTCAACCAGCTCCAGTTCAGCAGCAACGACGCGCTGCTGAACAGCCAGGTCTTGCAGGGAAAGAGCTACGCCAGCCTCACCGACCTCCAGAACGCCGTCACTGCCTTCCAGGCAGCCGAGGCGGCGGTCTCCACCTTCCTCGGCACGACGGCCCCGGCGTTGACCACCGTCGGCAAGACGAGCGGCACGCTCACGGACCAGATGGCCGCGCTGAACACCCAATACGACGCGGCGATCGAGCAGGCCAAGGAACTGGCGAACAGCAACGCCGCGACGGCCGATCAGACGCAGCAGCTGGTGCAGTCGGAAACCGACCTCGCCAACGCGCGGGACAAGGCCACCGCCGCAGCGGTGGCGTCCGTCAACGCACAGTACAATCAGATCGATGTCGGGTTTGAGAGCCGATATCTGACCGCGGCTGCGACGATTTCAGGCTCGCCATACGACCAATACGTCGCAACGACCTATGCCTTCGACCAGCAGGCGCAGCAGCAGCGCGACCAGCTCAGTCAGGAGATGATCGCCACATGGGGCGACAGCATCACATCGACCCAGGGCTACGCCAACCAGATGGCAGCGCTTGAGCGGACGCTGGGCGAGGAGCGTCTGGCGATCGACACCCAGTACAACGATCAGATCGCGGCACAGCAGGCAGCCGCCGCCCAAGCGCAGGCGCAGGCGCAAGCAGAGGCGGCCCAGGCCCAAGCCCAGGCGACGAGCCAGGCGGCCCAAGCGGCATCCGGCGTCGTGGCCTCGATCACCAGCTACGTCCAGAAGCTGCAGACTGGGGCACAATCCACACTGTCGCCGACGGCGCAATATTCGTTCGAATCGTCACAGTTCAATGCGGTCCTCGGCGCGGCCCAGGCCGGCGATTTCAACAGCCTCTCGAACCTGACCAGCTACGCCGACGCCTTCCTCCAGGCGTCGCAGGTCGTGAACGGCTCCGGTGCGGCATATGCGGCGGATTTCGAGAAGGTGATGACCGCCCTTCAGGGTATCGCCAATGTCTCGCCCGACACGCTGACCGCCTCGGCCATGGCGGCCCAGACGCAAACCCAAACCGCGACGCTGGTCGACAATCTCCAGCAACTCAAGACCGTCATGAGCAACGTCCTGACGCAGCTCAAGCAGAACAACGCCCGGCCGACGTCGCTTGCCGCATGACCGCCTCACTCGCCACGCAGCCGTTCTTCGCGGCTGAGATTGCCATCCGCCTCCCGGGCGGCGCGATGGTCACGTTCACGCCGGGTTGGGGCACGAAGCCATGGGGTGCGCCAGGCCTGGTGGGCAGTCCGCTGGAAGCCACCAGCGTGATCTATGCCTCGGACACCGGCTATCGCACGCGCGCTTCCGACCCCGGTGGCGTTGTCTCCTACCCGCCGAGGCTGACCCAGGCGTTCCAGATCGACCGCGAGGTCACCCTGGACATCACCGCCGCCGGCGCCTCGGCCGCGTGGGGTTCGCTCGACCTGTCCAACGTCGATGGCGCGTTCGACCAGATCGCCGAGGAATGGAACAGCGATCGCCGCGCCGTGCGCATCCTGGTGGGCAACAAGGCCATCGAGAACTTCGCCGGCCCGGGCACCCGGCGCAGCACGACCGGGACGTATATCGATGCTGCGGGCAAGATGCAGACCGCCGCCCCCGGCGTCGTGCGGTGGGATTATTCGACCGGCCACCCCGTCGCGCTCAATGAGGCGGCGTCTGCGAACGGCGTCTCAAACCCGCGGTTCGAGGGCGCTGTCGCCGGCATACCCGGCACTGCGCCAACGGCCGTCTCTGTCCTGGCCACCGCGGGCATGAGCACCCAGATCGTCGGGTTCGGTGTCACCGGGAGCGGGATTCCTTATATCGACATCCGGTTCTTCGCCACGGCGGCGGCAGTCGGCACCTTCGGGCTGTATCTCAACCAGATCCCGGCACTTCCGGGACAGACCTGGACCTTTTCCGCATATTGGGGACAGGTCGCTGGTTCAACCTCGAACGTAACAAACCCTCGGCTGGGCGCGAACGCGAGCGATGCAGGTTACGCGCAGCTGGCAGTGATCTCGGCAAACTCCATCCCCGCGCCGACAACTGCGGACGTGGCAAAACAGCGGGTGTGGGCTACCAATGCCACCGCAACACCCGCGTCTACCGTGTTCGTGCAGCCGCGCTTTTTCGCAACCGTTGCAGCCGCCGGTGCGGTGGATATCACTTACCGGTTCGCAGGGCCTCAGATGGAGCTGGGCTCGGCGCCCTCTACGCTGATCCTGCCCCCCGCCGGACATCCTGCTGCGAGCGCCCGCGGCGCGGACAACCTCTATTACGCGCGCGGCATCGCGGTCGATCCCGCCTATGCCTCCCTGGCGCCGCTGCTCACCTGCATGGCCACGCCCTGGCTGCTCGCCGATACCACGCTGCAGGTGCCTCTGCGGGATGCCACCTACTGGCTGGACGGGCCGTTGCAGACCACGCTGTATGCCGGCACCGGCGGCTATGAGGGCGCGGCGTCCCTTGCCGGCCAACCCAAGCCCAAAGCCCGCGGCGGCACCGCCGCGCATCCGATCTGCAACGTCACGCCGGTGCTGATCGACGCGGCGGCGCTGATCTACCAGTACACCGACGGCCCCGGGACCGTCGTCAATCTCTACGAGGGGGCGGCACTGACGATCGTCAGTGCCGGCGACACCACCAACCTCTATGCCGGGTCGACGGCCGCCGGCCACTACCGGACCGACAACAGCCGCGGCCTGTTCCAGCTCGGCTCGCCGCCGGCCAGCGGCTATGCAATCACCTGCGATGTGACCGGGGCATTCCCGCTCGCCGGCGCGCAAACCACCCTCATGGCGATCGCACGATACCTGATGACCGAGGATCTCGGCCTGCCGGTCGCGAACATCGACCTTGCGGCCGTGGCGGCAGCGGACGCCGCCTATCCCTACACCGCAGGTGTCTGGTTCGCCCCCCAGGCCGTGACCGCCTCCGTCGCGCTGGCACAGCTCTATTCCAGCATCGGCGCCAAGCTGGTCCCGCAGCGGGACGGCACGCTTGGCACCTTCGTGCTGCGGGCTCTCACCGGCAGCGAGACCCCGGCAGCCAGCCTCGATATCACCAACATCGTCTCGCTGACGCCGCAGCCGCTGCCAGCATCCCTGACGCCCCCGCCATACCGCATCCGGGTCGGCTACCAGCACAACAACGCGGTGCAGACGACGGGGATCAACACCGCCACGGCCACCAGCACGCAACAGCAGTTCGTGGCCGCCGCCGATCGCTATGGCGTCTGGATCAGCACCACGATCCAGGCTGCCTATGGCCGCCCGAACGATCCGGACCCGCTGGTGGGCGCGTTGCTGGTGCAGGCCGACGCCCAGGCCGTGGCGAATGCCCTGGGCGCGCTGTGGGGTGCGGCACCCCGCACCTATGACGTCGAGGTGCCGCTGGCGGTCGGCGTCGGCCTGGACATCGGCGACGTGGTGTCCGTGACCTACCCCTCCGCCGGCCTGCGTGCCGGCCGGCTCGGCCAGGTCGTCGGTGATTCATTCACCTCGACAGCCGCCACTATCACCGTCCGCGTTTTGATCTGAGAGGCGTCAATGCTACGCGATTATGTCGGCCAGAACTGCACGCCACCTGGCACCGGAACCACCATCACGCTCGGCAGTGTGCTGACCGGTCGGAGGGCCTTTTCTGCGAGCGGCGCATTCGGGAACGGCGACCTGGTGTTCTGCTACCTGTCGGACGGCAGCCAATGGGAGGCCAGTATCTGCACGCTGGCGACCGGGGCGCCCGACGTTTTGACAGGACGCGCGGTCGTCACGAACTCGGCGGGAAATACCTCACGGCTCAACTTCACCGGCACCTGCTACGTCTACAACGACCTGCCAGCGGCGAATGCGGTTTATCGAGATGCGAATGGTTTCGTGCCCGGAGGGGTTGCCGTCGGATCCTCCGGCGTTGGAAAGGCAGCTCTTACTCCGGGAGACGCGTCCCATCCTGGCTACGTGGGTTTCTTCGATGCCGGGAATGTCCGAAAGGGCTTTGTTGGATACTCGGATGGCATTTCAAAGCTCCTGCTAGGCGTTGACGCGCCGTTTGTTGGTTGGGTCGTGACGGGCTCACTTGACGTCCAGGGCCCACTCGTCTGCGCGCCGGGCGGCAGTTTCGCCGCATCACTGACCAATCCAGGCTGGAGAAAAAATCCCAGCGGCGAGTTGGAACAGTTCGGGCAGGCTTCTACATCGTCAGGCGGCACCGTTACGATCGGCTTCCCTATCGCTTTCCCGACTCAATGCCGCGGTATCACATTGGGCGCCTACAGCGCAGTCGGTGCGATCGCGAATATCGTTGGTGCTCCGAACGTCAACAGCTTCAATCTTATCGGGGTCGACTTCAACGGAACCCCCGTCGCCGGGCGGGTAGACTGGATCGCGAGGGGGAACTGAAGCGATGTCCGTCATCTTTTCGCCAACCACAGTCGCCTTCTATCCGGTTGAGCTTCAGGCTGACTATGTCGCGGCCGGCAGTTGGCCAGCCGATGGCGTGGAAATATCGGATCAGGTCTGGGAGACCTTCAAGGGCTCACCCCCAGATGGAAAAATACGAGGAGCAGTGGACGGGGCGCCCGCTTGGGTTGACGCGCCGCCACCATCTCCGCAACCCATCATTACCGCCACCGCGTTCCTCAACCGCTTCACGCAGGTGGAA
>JARLIJ010000306.1 GCA_031291795.1 Acetobacteraceae bacterium
CGACCGCCCCCACCTTCTCCCCGAACGAGCGCAGATTGCCCCAGTAAGACCCGATCCCGCCGCCCTTCGACGCCAGCCAGACGTTCTCGTTCCACAGCCCGACGATGCCGTCCAGGCTGTCGGACGCCTCGTTCAGGAAGCAGGAGATCGGCAGCCCGCGCTGGGTACCGCCGTTGGACAGCACCGGGGTGGCGGGCATGAACCACAGCTTGCTCATGTAGTCGTAGAGGCGCTGGGCGTGTGCCTGGTCGTCGCCGTAGTACGAGGCGACGCGGGCGAACAGGTCCTGGAAGTCCTCGCCCGGCATCAGATACCGGTCGGACAGGGTGGCGCGGCCGAACTCGGTCAGCAGGGCGTCCTGCGAGCGATCCACGCGCACCTGATGGCGACCTTGCATCTGAACGACATCGAGCACGTGCGACTCTCCCCGGTGGTTGGTACCCGGCGAGTTTCCCGGTTCCGTGCTCGCGTCGTCAATCAACATCTGGCGTCTCCGGTGCAGTCCAGCCACTAGATACCTACGTGGGTCGGGTTTCTGTTGCCCTTTCGCCACAGTGGCCTCGGCGCCACGATCAGGCTGTGCGAACGGCCAGTGTAGCGACTCACGTGGTAGCCGGCACCTGCTTCTGCATGTTCTCCCCATGTTCCACAGGGGATCATCATACTTGGCCAACTCGTCCTGCTGGCGCTGGCAGGCTGCGGGTGATCACCCCGACGCCGGTGTCGCCTCCGACCAGCGCGGTGATCGTCACCCGGCCGTAAGCTGGCAGGTCAGTCGATGAAGCCTTGGAAGGTGGTGAAGTCGCGGGCCGGCACGCGTTCGGTCTGCAGCGTGTTCTCGGGTGCGTCGGGGTCGGCGTAGCCGAGCGCCATGCCGCAAACCACCACCGCCTCGGGCGGGATCCCAAGGACCGGGCGCATCACGCTGTGGTAGCGCGCCCAGGCGGCCTGCGGGCAGGTGTCCAGCCCGCGGGCGCGCGCCGCGGTCATGACGTTCTGCAGGAACATGCCGTAGTCGAGCCAGGAGCCGGTGGCGAGATCGCGGTGGATGGTGAACACCAGGCCGACCGGCGCGTCGAAGAACAGGAAGTTGCGGCGGTGCTGCGCCTGCATCTTCGCATCCTCGCCGCGGGCGATGCCCAGCGTGCTGTACAGCGCCCAGCCGACGGTGCGGCGGCGGCCGAGATACGGCTCGAAGAACCGGTCCGGGTAGTATGGGACTTCCTGGGTGGGTTCGGTGCTGCCGGCATCGAACGCCTCGACGACGGCGGCGCAGAGCCGGTCGCGTTCCGCCCCTGCCACCGCATAGGCCTGCCATGGCTGCATGTTGGTGCCGCTGGGGGCGCGGGCTGACACGTCGAGGATGGCTTCGACCGTGGCCTGTGGGATCGGCGTCGGCAGGAAGCGGCGGATCGACCGGCGCGAGAGGATCGCGTGGTCGACGGACGTGGGGTCGATGAGGCTCATGGGGTGGGCATAGCAAGGATCGGGGCTGGCCACAGCCCCCCGGAAGCCTCGGCGCCGGGGCTACGGCGCGTCCGGTGTCCCGCTGCCCAAGGCGCGTTCGCCGATGCGTGCGGAAAAGCGAATCAGGTATCCGTCCGGGTCCTGCACCAGGAACTGGTGCACGCCGGTTTCCACCGAACCGGTGCGATACCATTTCCGTTCCGGTGCCATGAACAGCGGCCACGCCGTACCGGCGAGTGCTGCCAGGATCGGATCCAGCGTCGGAACGGCGACCTGGAAATTGACCCCGCGCCCGAGCGGGTTCTCGAGCGCGGCGGTGATCCAGTTCCGGTTGCGCGCGCGCTCTTCCAGCATGACCTGCGCGCCATCGCGGTCGAGATAGGCGAAGCCTTCATCGGGCCGGTCGAACGCGACGCTGAAGCCGCACAGGTCGCGCCAAAACTGCAGGCTGGCCTGCAGGTCGGCCACCAGCAGTTCGGGCACCAGGCGGGCCGACGCAAAGCGGCTCATTCAGCTTCCATCTCCAGGCCACCCGGGTTGCATGCAACAGAGCCGACGGCGCGCGACGACGATACCTCGGCTCGCTCGGTCCGTGCCCTCCTCTCGGCTGCCGCCACGCTAGCGAAGCCGGACAAGGGAGGCGAGCAACGGTGGCATCCCCGTACGCAAATCCGCCGCCCCGACCATTGCCGAGGCAGCGGACGTCAGGCTTGCGTGGACGTCAGTTCGAAACCAGGTGGCCACCCGTCGTGCCGACATAGCCAACGACGCTGAGGCTGCCGATCTGGTCGCCGAAATGCATCGCCTGGCTGCCGCTGGTGTTATAGGCGATGGTCTGGACCGGCGTGGCCCCGGCGGCAAAGTCGGCGGCACTGGCGAACACGAAAGCAAATATCTTCGAGCCCGCCGTGGTGTCGAAATGATTGGTCGACGACGCGTTCGCGATGTTGGTCAGCGGGTTGATCGTCGAATCCGCGTAGATCTCCTGCCCGGCGGCAACTGCCCCTTCGTAGTAGATCTGGCTACCGGCGGCGAACGGATTGCTGTTGTTGGTGATCTCCACGAACGCCATCGAGGCGCTATTGCTGCCCGTCGCCGTCCCGAGTCCGCTCTGCACCTGCTTCAACGACACCGTGTTGCTCGGGTTGTAGGTGAACTCCAGTATCCTGGCGCCGCCATACAGCGCAGACAGGCTGCCGGTCGGGGCCGATCCATCAACCGTGACATTCGCGTTGGACCCCAGGATCAGGACTTCCTTGGTGTCGATGGCAGTGACCGACGCGCCCGAGGCCGTGGTGCCGACGACGGTGACAGTGTCCGCCGCGCCGGTGACATTGACCTGGCCGCACGCGATGCTGCCCGACCCGCCGCAATCGCCGCCGCCGCTGTAGCCACCACCATTGCTGTAGCCGCCGCCACAGCCCGAGTTGCTGTAGCCGCCGCCGCTCCCGCCATTATAGCCGCCGCCGCCATAGCCGCCGCAACTGGCGCTATAGGCGCCGCTGTCGCAGTTGTTCTGGGTGTACTGGTTCTCCGGCGTGCCGGCGCAGTCGGTGCTGGAGCCGGTCCAGCCGGTGTTGCCGTTGCCGCATCCGCCGCCGCCCCAGCCGTTCCAGCCACCCCAGCCCCACGCCGAACCGCTGGACGTGTAGCTGTTGCCGGTCCAGCCGTAGCCCTGGTCGCAGGAGCCGCCGTTGCCGTAGCCGCTGTTGTTGTCGCAGACCTTGACGCCGATCTGGTTGTAGTCGGTGCCCCCGTTGAAGCCGTTCTGGTCGAAGCCGTTGAAGCCGGTGCAGGACGCGTTCCAGTTCACGCTGGAGGAGCCACAGTTGTTCGACGCGTTGTCGATGCTCCAGCTGGCCGTCGCATTCGACAGGTTGCAGCCGGACGGGACCGTCAGCGGGAGCCCGCTGAGGAAGACGCTGCCCGGGTTGCTGTTGGCCGGCAGCGTCGTGACCCAGCAGTTGGTGCTGGAATTATAGACTGTGGTGGCCTGGGTGCAGCTCTTGGAGAACGTCACCACCGCGTCCGGGCATTGTTCGGTGATCGGTGTCTTGCCGACGCCGCCACCGCTGATCGTGCATTTGATGCCCTGGAAGACGTAGGTCGCGCCGTCCTTGGTGGAGGTCGGGTTGAAGCAGCTGCTCAGCCAGGCGGTGTTGCCGGAACCGAGGTTCGAGCCGGTCACGCCGTGGCAGATCGTGCCGCTGTTGCCGGACTGGTTGGCGATCTGGTTGACCGTCTCGGTGTATTGCCAGCTTTCGCCGGCGTCCAGGATGCCGTTGTGGTTGGTGTCGCCGACATTGTAGCCGTTCTTGGCCAGGACAGCCGTCGGCGTCACGTTGTCCGGGCTGGCGGCGGTGCCGATATTGTCCTTGATGTTGACGCTGGTGATCGGCGTGGTGCCGGTGTTGGTCACCGTAAAGGAATACGTGATCTGGCCGCAGGCGTTCACCACCGTCTTGCAGGGCGTCTTGATGACCGAAATCCCCGCCTTGCTGACCAGGCCGGCGTCGATCGTGTTGTCGACCTGCCCCGCCGTGAGGGTGACGGGTGCGGTTATGCCGGTGGTCTGGTTGGCGTTCGAATCGATGGCGCCGTTGCTGCCGGCTGCCTGCCTGGTGAAGCCATCGCCGGTCGGCGCGACGAACTCGACTTCATAGGTGCCGGCTGCAAGGCCGGTGAAATGATACGCGCCGGTCGAGTCGGTTGTCGTCTTGCCGAGGACGGTCGTGCCGGTGGCGTTCAGGAGTTCGACGGTGACGCCCGCCACGCCCTTCTCGTTACTGTCCTGCACGCCATTGCCATTGGTGTCGAACCAGACGTAGTCGCCGAGCGCCGCGGTGCCGTACGCGGCTGCGCCGGGTGCCAGGATGCCGGCTGCGACGTTCAGGTCATTGAGGGCGGCGCTGGTGAGCGTGACCGGGGCGGTGATGCCCGTCGTGGCATTCGCGCTGGAATCGACAGCGGCGTTGCCGCCGACGCCCTGGGTGGTGAAGTTGTAGCCAGTCGGAGCGACGAACGCGACCTCATAGGTGCCGAGGGTCAGGTTGCTGAACAGGTATTTGCCGTTGGCGTCGGTGGTGGTGGTCTCCAGGACCGTGCCGGTGCTGCTCAGCAGCTCGACCGTGACGCCTGCGATGCCGGGGGCGCCGTCGTGGCTGGATTCGACGCCGCTGCCGGTGGTGTCGAGCCAGACGTAATCGCCGATCGAGCCGAGTTGGGAGACCGCGGTCTGGCCGAAGGTCTGCTCGATGGCGCTCATGTCGATGGCCGAGGCGGACGTGCCGGTGGTGGCACTGATCGACTCGGTCAACGTCAGGACGACGTGCAGGCTCTGAAACCCGGCGACCAGGTTGATCGCACTGCTGGAGACGCCCTCGCTCCAGGTCTGGGTCGCGAGGAGGTCTCCGGCGGCGTCGTAAACTCGCTCGACCGCTGTAATGCCGTCGCCCGTACCGCTGTACAGATCGGCCAAGTACAGCGAGTTGATCGCCGTGATCGCCTGGGTCGGATCGGTTACGCTGACGTTATAGCTAAAATTTAGCGTCTCGGACGAACCGGCACCATAGATGCCCGAGTCGAATGCGCCCCATTCGATGCCAGTGAAGCCCGCACCAGTCACAGGCACGAATGCACCGGGATTGGAAGTGAAAGGCGTTGCAGTCCCAACGTCGGTCTCGTTGACCGTGATATTGCTGAATGTCAGGTCGCCGACCGTAAGATTATTGAAGTTAAGCGATGAAGTGGTCATCGGGACTGCCTCTCGGGCGAGGGAACGCGATTAGCTAAGACAGGGTTGAAACGTGTTCAGACCTGATGCATGTCGCCACGGTGCGATGAAGGATCGAGGTCCTCCGCACGGGCATCCAACGGCGGTGTACAGCGGCGGGTGTACGGCGAACGGCAGTCGACAAGACCTGCCGTAATTTCGATATCTATATCGATATAAAACGACAGACCAAGCCAGTGCCTCCGCTCCATTCGCCGCATGCGTGCATCTGACTGTCCCCGCAAAGGTGCGACCCGCATTATACCAACGGCCGTTGGCACTGACCTTCCCAACCGTCATGGCCGGCCTCCGTGCCGGCCATCCGTGAGGCAGTCTGCCGCGACAGATGGCCGGCACGGAGGCCGGCCATGACGAAGGCAGGAGAGTCGGTGTCTTCGGCGGTTGGTATTACATCTCGTTGTTGTGCCGATAGCATGACACATTGTCAATGTAAACTATAAGATCGGAATACTATTTTTTTAGACGTTTTGGTCAACTGCTACCTGTCGCAGAGGAGGGGATGGCGACAACCACCAAATAGCTGCGGGTATTCCCAACGCAATCTAATTTGGTTTTATGTCCCGTTTTATGGACCGCCTCCCGACACCCTATGCCGGCATGAATCCTGGATGCGACGCGAAAACCCGTCGATAGCTGCTATAGCGGGCTGCGCAGGTCAGGTCAGGGTCAAGCGGAACACGTTCGATTCCGGCGTCCCGCCTGGCAAAAAGGACCGTGACGAGCCTTGCCGTGGCGGAAGAGCCAGGCCGAACGGCGCACCGGCTTGCTTGACACGTCGCCCTTCGCGGCAAGCGCGTGGCAGACCGAAAGCGCCGAGGAATGCAGGACCCGCACCGGCAGACCTGATCGACGCAGGCCTGCGGCAGTGCGGCCCGGCTCACGGCAGCCGGTGCTCTACGATCAATGCTCGGGAATGATGGGGAGGGACGACCGCGGCACGACGTTACGTTACGGGCGGTCGCGGTACAGACGTCAGACGGAAGCGGAACCGCCTGCTGCGCGGCGGCGGGCAGGAGCGCGGCGGCGAACCGCCCCGAGACCGACGAGACCAACCAGGAAAGCACCGATCGCCGCTGGTTCCGGTGCCGGACTATAGAGTTGAGTGACCGACGATAGCGTAAGCACGTCTCCGGCATTGACGCCTTGTGTGCTCACCCGGATATCCTTGCTCACCGATAAGGTGCCAACCGGGCCAAACGATATGGAGTCGTTGGGCGCAGCGAGCGTCGGGAACATCGTGGGCAACGCCGTCCCGTTCGCGGTAACCGTTTCGCCGCCAGTGACTTTGGCAAGATCGGCAGACGGCGCGGTCCCATTCAATGTGATAGCTGCCGAACTGACGGTGGTCCTTGAGGCTGTCTGGGCAATGCTCAAGGTCACTTGGAGGTCATCATAGGCAGTCGACGTACCGCCCAGAGAGGTCATGCTGAAGAGAGTGCCACCACCGAGGGCATCGATCTTGATTTCTGCACCGGACGGGCTGGCTACGGCCACCATTTCCTGGCCGGTGCAACCGCCGCTTTGGGAAACGCCCCCGATGGTCAGCAAGCAGCTGGTGACCGTAATCGTCAGGTTGTCGGTGACCAGCGAGCCGTACGACGAGCCGTCCCATAGCGCGACCGCGCCCGCCGATTGGACCGAAACACCGGTGAAGGCAACACCGAGCACAGCGACCGTTGCCGTGCATCTGACAATCCGACGTGTGATGAAATCAAGCCAACTGCGGTCCAAAATCGTCACCTTAGGTCATGCCGGACGCGGGTCATGGAGAGGATACGCCCGCTCAAGTACGAAATTGATACCACGGCAACATGGACGGGTAAACTAATTTGCATCGTCTATTTTTCGATCCCGTTCCCAGAAATTCGCAACAAATCTCTCATGGTCGTGCCGGATCGACCCGGATGCCGCGGTCGACGCTCAGTTCGGCGTCGAGCTGCCCGTCTCGCTCCCGCCATTGTCTTTGCCGGTGATGTTGTACTCGCGTGCAAAGACGTCCTTCATGGCCGCCTCGGTGACCGACGGTACGCCGGCGCGCAGCAACTCCTGGCGCAGTCGATCGCGCACCACCGGGAATGGCGGCGTCGACTGTTGTCGCCGTTCCTCGGTCTTGACGATGAACCATGCCCCGTTGCTGGCAACGGGATAAGACGTGAGCTGGCCAGCGACCTGGCTGAACGCCACTGCACCCACCTCGGGGTTCAGCCCGTCCCGCCGGACGAAACCCAGATCGCCCCCGACCGGCGCGGTCGTATCCTTGCTGGACCGCTGCGCAATGGCGGCAAAATCCCCACCCGCCTTCAGTTCCGCGATCAGCGCCGTGGCCTCGGCCTCGGTGCCGACCATGATCAGCCGCACCCGCACTTCCTCCGGCCCCGGCTTGCCGGCCACCGTCTGGGCGTAGCGGTCCAGCAGCGCCTGTTCGGTGATGCTCTTGCCGATCTCGCGCTGGAGCAGTTCGTTCGTCAGCACATGGTCGGCGGCTGCCTTCACCCGCCGGCGCACCACCGGATCCTCATCGAGACCCTGATGCTGCGCGCGGATCACCAGCGCCTGCTGCTTGATCAGCCGCTCCAGCACGCCGGGATACAACTGCTCGAACGGCAATGCCCCCAGGCTCGATGGCAAATCACGAATGGCATCGCCGAGATCGGCCAGCGTAATCGCCCGCCCATCGACCTCCGCCACCACCGTGCGGCCGCTCTTCTCGGCACGATTCGCCATGTCGTAGAGCGCGGTGGTGGTGTCGAAGGCCGGCTTTGACAGATCCTGGATGGCGGCAGGCGTCGGGTCGGCCGCACGGGCGGGAATGCTGGCGGCCAGGACCAGGACGGCAAGCGCGACGGCAGCCGAACGCGAGCGGGCGGTCATCGGATGGACGGAACCTCCTGGAGCAGTGCGGGACATCTTTTTAGCCCGTCCCGCCGGGCGAGGTGGCATGAAATTCCGCAGCTCCCGTGCGGGCCACTCCGGCGCCCTCCCCCACCCGCACCCTGCCCGGCCTCAGACCTCCAGCCCCTCCGCCACATCGCGCGCCCGATCGGCCGGGTCGCGTTTCGCCGGGTCCCCCCAGCCGCCCCCCCCGCCGGACAGCACATGGATCACGCTGCCGGACGGCACCTTCACACCGACCTCCTTGCTGCGCAGCGGACGCGGGGCCGCATTGGGGGCCAGCAGCGTGTACTCATGCGGCGCGCCGTCCCGCCCGCCGAGGATGCCGCGCGCACCATGTACCACCCCCTCGCCCGCCGCGTTGGCGACCGCCGGTCCGTCCGTCTCCACCCGCAGCCGCATGTCCCCGCCGTAGCCGCCGCGATGCATGCCGTCGCCAGCCGACCCCGGGCGGTACTCGTGCGTCTCGAACACCAGCGGGAACCGGGTCTCCGCCACCTCGATCGAGCCGAACTTGATCCCGCCGGCCGAATGCCACTCGCCGATCGTGGAATACCCGTCGCCCGCGACCGATCCGCCACCCCCGGGGCGCGCCTGGAACATGTGCCAGATGAACCGCCGCCCGGTCCGCGGATCGGTCCCGTTCAGCGCGATCCGCAGCCGCCGTCCCCAGCCGCCCATCGCCCGCTCCGGGCACGCCGGCGCCAGGGCGACGATGATCGCCTCGATGATCTCGTTCGAGCAGTGGCTGGTGCACATCGTCACCGGCGCGCCCTCCCGCGCCCAGACGATCGTGCCTTCCTGCAGCTTCACCGTCAGCGGCCGGAACGCGCCCTCGTTCTTCGCCAGGTCGGGGTCGAGCAGGAACGCGAATGCCATTGCCACCGCCGACTGGGTGTTGGCGTGGGACGAATTGACGAACCCGGTCACCTGCGGATCCGACTCCGTCAGATCGACCGTTACCTCGCTCCCGCGCTTCGTCACGCGCGCCCGCACCACGATGTTGGTGCGGTCGAAGCCGTCGTCGTCCAGCACCGCCTCGCCGGCGTATTCCCCGTCCGTCCAGCCGGACACCACCGTGCGCGCATGCCGTTCGGCCGCATCCAGCATCGCCTCGATCGCATCGCCCAGCACCGGTGCGCCGAACTCGGCGATCACCGCCGCCAGCCGCTGCTCACCCAGCTTCGCCGCCCCGATCTGGGCTGCGAGGTCGCCGCGGAAATCGCGCGGGTGGCGCACGTTCAGCGCCAGCATCTCCAGCAGGTCCTCCCGCAGCACGCCATTCTCGGTCAGCCGCATCGGCGGCAGGCGCAGCCCCTCGTGCCAGATCTCGGTGGCGGCGGGGTTGTAGGCACCATGCGTCGCGCCGCCGATGTCGGAGTGATGCGCCCGCACGACGGACCAGAGCATCAGCCGGCCCGCCCCGAACACCGGCACGAACACCGTCAGGTCGGGCAGATGCGACCCGCCGCGATACGGGTCGTTCAGCAGGTAGACATCCCCAGGCGATGGAGTGGGGAACCGCGCCACGAGCGCCTTCGCAGCCCAGGGCATCGCGCCGACATGCACCGGGATATGGTCGGCCTGTGCCACCAGCCGGCACTGCGCGTCGATCAGCGCGATGGAGAAGTCGCGCGATGAGTTAAGGATCTGCGAATAGGCGGTGCGCAGCATCGCCTCCCCCATCTCCTCGGCGATGGCGGACAGGCGGTTCTGCAGCACGGCAACGGTGATCGGGTCGGTCATGGCGGGATCGTGGCGCAGACGCCGCCGTCAGGGAAGGGCCGGGGCAGCGCCCCAACCTTTGTCCCACCCGCTTGCGCGTCACGCGCCGGCGCCGCACTTTGCGTGCCTGGAACGGGAGGAAGCGGACCATGGCCGGGATGCCGAAAGTGGCGGTGCTGGACGACTGGCAGGACGTAGCGAAGACCAGTGCCGACTGGTCTCGGCTGCAGGCGCGGGCCGAGGTTGTGTTCTTCGCCGACGCCTTCGCCGATGAGGCCGACGCCGCGGCCAAACTCGCCGATTTCGACATCGTGCTGTCGATGCGGGAACGCACGCCGCTGCCGGGCAGCCTGATCAACCGGCTGCCGAAGCTGCGCATGCTGGGCATGACCGGCGCGCGCAACCTGTCGCTCGACACGCCTGCCTGCACCGCCCGCGGCATCGTGGTCTGCAACACCCAGGGCGGCGGCTACGCCGATTCCGCCACCGCCGAACTGGCGTTGGGGCTGCTGCTGGCCGCCGCCCGCGGCATCCCGGCGGGCGACGCAGCGATCCGCGCCGGCGGGTTCCAGCGCGGTGTGCCGGTGGGGATCGGCCTGGCGGGCAAGACGCTGGGCGTGATCGGCCTCGGCCGGCTGGGCGGCTACATGGCCCGCTACGCCCTGGCGCTGCGCATGACCGTGATCGCCTGGAGCCAGAACCTGACCGAGGAGCGCGCCAATGAGGTCGGCGTGCGCAAGGTGACCAAGGCGGAACTGCTCAGCCGGTCCGACGCAATCAGTATCCATCTGGTGCTGTCGGACCGCTCGCGCGGCCTGATCGGGGCGGCCGACCTGGCGCAGATGAAGCCGGGGGCGATCCTGATCAACACCTCGCGCGGGCCGATCATCGATGAGGCGGCGCTGCTGGAGGCGTTGCATGGCCGCCGGATCGTGGCCGCGCTGGACGTCTTCGACCGCGAGCCGCTGCCGAAGGACCACCCCCTGCGCACCGCGCCGAACACCGTGTTGACGCCGCATCTGGGCTACGGCGTGCAGGAGACCTGGGACGGATTCTACCCGCAGAGCGTGGAGAACGCGCTGGCGTTCCTGGAGGGCAAGCCGTTGCGCGTGACCAATCCGGAGGCGCTGGGCAAGGCGGGGTAGCCTCCGCCGCCGTCACGGTGGCCAACCGGCCGGATCCGCGGTGTGCCGACCTGCAGCGGCGCGCCGCTGCAGGGCATCCGCGAACCATACGTTAGCAGTTGGTAAGCAGTTTTCGGTTAAGCTGATTGCACGCGTGGCGGCCCCTGCCGTCACAACCGGAAGACAAGACTTGCGGTCCGCTTGCACCCTGACTGATCGGCAGCATTCGACATGTGGCACGGTCCTGCCGCGCCGCATGGGCAACACGAGATGACGGCCCGTATCACGACGCCACGCGGCAGGCGCCTGACCTGGTCGATGGCCCTCATCTGGGTGGTGGCATCGCTACTGGTCGTCGCAGCGTGGGGTGTCGTCGCGGAACTCACGCAGCGCGACGGGCAGGAAGTGCTTGCCCGGGCACGGCGCGATACCGGCAACCTGGCGCGTACCATCGCCGAACAGACGACGCGGGCGATGTCCGATACCGACCGTATCCTCAATTTCCTGGCCTACGATCTCGGACACCGGGGCGTCGATCGCCCCCGGCTGCAAGACGTCCTCAAGAACGCGATCGACGGCTCCGACCTGCTGTTGCAGCTCTCGTACACCGATGCCGCCGGGACGGTCATCGAATCCAGCGTCGACGGACCCATGAGCGTGGTCAACATCGCGGATCGTGAGCATTTCCTGGTGCACAAGGAAGGCACGGTCCAGGGCATGTTCATCAGCCGGCCGGTGCTCGGCCGGGCGTCGGGCAAGTGGTCGATTCAGCTCAGCCGACGGATTACCGCACCGGACGGCAGCTTTGCCGGCGTCATGGTGGCATCGCTGGACCCTTTCTATTTCAGCCGGACCTTCGACGATCTCGATATCGGCAAGCGCGGCGTCCTGGCGATCGTCGGACGCGACGGTATCCTGCGGGCCAGGACCGGCCTCAATGAGGCGATCATCGGCCGCAACGTGTCCGAGACCCCTCCGTTCCGCGCCGCGATGACGGCGACGCAAGGGTTCGTGCAAAGTGTCAGCGCGATCGACGGCATCGCGCGCCTGATCAGCTTCCGCACCGTCGCACGCTATCCCCTGGTCGTGCTCGTCGGCTTCGACAAGGCGGGTTTCCTGGCGGACATGCAGGCGATGCAGCGCCTGTATGTGGTCGCAGCCTGCGTGGCCACCGCCATGCTGCTGGTCATGGCCGTCCTGATGTCCTGGCATATGCGTGTGCAGGATCAGGCCCGAGCCACTGCCGAACATGCCAGCCACCTGAAGAGCGAATTTCTGGCGACCATCAGCCATGAGATCCGCACACCCATGAATGGCGTGCTGGGCATGCTCGCTCTGCTGGAAAGCGACCCCCTGACGCCCCGCCAGAAGCACCAGGCCGGCATGGCGCGAAGGTCGGCGGAAGGGTTGTTGGTGCTGCTCGACGACATCCTGGACTTTTCCAGGCTGGAGGCCGGCAAGAGCATCGCCGATCAGGGCAATTGCGAGCCGGCACAGATCGTTCGCTCGGTGATCGACCTGTTGCGGCCGAAAGCGGAGGAAAAAGGCCTGGGCCTGTCGATGCATGTCGGGCCTTCGGTGCCGGACGTGGTGGTGACCGACCCCACGCGACTGCGCCAGATCCTGTTCAACCTGGTGGGCAACGCACTCAAGTTCACCTCGGCCGGCGAGGTCAGCGTCCGTGTCCAGCGCGGCGCCGACCTGCCGGACG
>JARLIJ010000054.1 GCA_031291795.1 Acetobacteraceae bacterium
GAGGCAGCGCCCGAATGCCGCGGTGAACAGAGCGGCGCCTGCCGGGTTGAGATGCGCGAACCCGTCGCCGAACAGCCGGTCCGGCCAGGCCCGCATGACCGGCCCCAGCACATGGAATCCGGGGTAGCGCGCCTCATACCGCGCCAGATAAGCGGCGAACGCCGCGCGCACCGCCGGCTGCACCGCCTGTTCGGTGGCACGGTTCATCGGCAGCGACACGAAGTCTGCCGGGATGCCGCGCGCTGCCAGCACAGCCAGGATGCGGTCGAAATACCGGTCCAGCACCGGCGCCGGGATGAAGCTCGCCATATGGCCGTCAATCGCGATCGCGTCCGATCCCGGCTCCGTCCCGAAGTAATATTGCCCCCGTGCCGCACGGCCGGCCGCCAGCGCCCGTTCGTTTTCCGGCCAGCGCAGCACGCCGCCGCCTTGCACCAGGCTGGCAAAGTACAGCGAGGGGAAACGCGCGACGTACAACCAGTCCCGCAGCGCGCCCGGCAGTCCGGCGAAACGCTGCTGCGCGAACAGCGAGCGGTCGCCCGACGCATCGGCCGTCGCGCGCAGGCGGGCCAGGTCGGCCGAACCGACGAAGCCGAAGCGGACCGCGCGCTCCCAAAACAGATCCGCCTGCACGAAATGCGCCGCGTCCATCGACAGCACGACGCGGCGCGGCGCCACCGGGCACGCGAGTGCGCGCGTCAATGCGGCGTAGGCCTCCACCGGCTTGCCGCCACCCACGGCCAGGTTCGCCGCCCGCATTGGCAGCGCGGCCGCGAGCACGCCCGCCGCGGCCCGGGAGTCGCCCAGGATCAGCACCTCGCCCAGGTCGCAGTCGTGCAGCATCGCCTGCTTGGCGCGCCAGTACGGGTATTCCGGATCCAGAAAGGCCAGCGGCACCGCCGCCACCCAGGCCCAGAGCAACAGGAACGCCGCCCCGGCACCGATCCCCATCAGCCGCAGGTAGCGTCCTGCGGCCCAATCAGCCTCACTGGCTTTCGCTGGATCGGCCGCGTTCCCCGCGTCGGCCGCATCCGCTACCGGCGCGTGCGGCCCACGCGCCTCTCCCGTTTCGTCCGGCGCGCGTGCCTCACGCGGCATCCAGCGCCCGTCTGGCCCCGATCAGACGCACGACGTCGCCAACCGTCTGCACGGCCTCGATCTCGTGCGGTTCCAGTGTCAGGCCGAACCGGCTCTCCAGCTCCACCATCACCGCGACGTGCCACATCGAGTCCCACCCCTCGATTTCCTCGAGCGGCGTCGCCAGGGTCAGCTCCAGCTCCGGCCGCTCCAGTGCGGCGCGGAACCCGGCGACGACGTTGGCCAGCGCCACCGAACCGCCGAAAAGATCGAATTGCAACATTCCAGGCCTCATCTCGCGATCACGGCCCCACTTGTGCCATGCCTTCCCCTACGGAACTGTTAAGGATTCCTCTGACTTCCCTCATGGCAGCCCGGCGCGCATGATGGGAGCGATAACGTCCAGAAACGCCCCCATTGGGAGAGAAACATGGCCGACGGCGGCATCGACACCCGTACCGCGCGCATTTCCGCCGAGGAGGCGCTGGCACTGCATTCCAGCGGCCGTCCCGGCAAGCTCGAGACGCGGATCAGCAAGCCGATCACGACCGCCCGTGACCTGTCGCTGGCCTATTCGCCCGGCGTCGCCGAACCCTGCCTGCACATCGCGCGCGACCCGTCGCTCGCCTATAACTACACCACCAAGGGCAACATGGTGGCGGTGATCTCCAACGGCACCGCCGTCCTCGGCCTGGGCAACCTGGGCGCGGTCGCGTCCAAGCCGGTGATGGAGGGCAAGGTCGCGCTGTTCAAGCGCTTCGCCGACGTCGACGGCATCGACCTGGAAATCGGCACCGAGGACGTCGAGGAATTCGTCAACGCGGTGCGCTTCCTCGGGCCCGGCTTCGGCGGCATCAACCTGGAGGACATCAAGGCGCCGGAATGTTTCGTCATCGAGCAGCGGCTGCGCGAGCTGATGGACATCCCCGTGTTCCACGACGACCAGCACGGCACCGCGATCGTCGCCGCCGCCGGGCTGATCAACGCCTGCCACCTGACGGGGCGTGAGCTGCGCGACACCAGGCTGGTGGTGAACGGCGCCGGCGCTGCCGCGATCGCCTGCGTGGAATTGCTGAAGGCGATGGGCGTGCGGCCCGACCACGTGATCCTGTGCGACACCAAGGGCGTGGTCTACCAGGGCCGCACCGAGGGCATGAACCAGTGGAAATCGGCTCACGCCGCCAACACGAAGGCCCGCACCCTGACCCAGGCGATGGAGGGCACCGACGTGTTCTTCGGTCTGTCGGTGAAAGGCGCGCTGACCCAGGACATGGTCCGCATGATGGCGGACAAGCCGATCATCTTCGCCATGGCCAACCCGGACCCGGAGATCACCCCCGAGGAAGCCCGCGCCGTCAGCCCGAACGCCATCATTGCCACCGGCCGTAGCGACTATCCCAACCAGGTCAACAATGTCCTGGGCTTCCCCTACATCTTCCGCGGCGCGCTCGACGTGCGGGCGTCCACCATCAACGAGGCGATGAAGATCGCCGCCGCCGAAGCGCTGGCCAAGCTGGCGCGCGAGGACGTGCCCGATGAGGTGCACACCGCCTCGACCGGCCGGCGCGTGACCTTCGGGCCGGAATACATCATCCCGAACGCGTTCGACCCGCGACTGATCTCCTGGATCCCGCCCGCCGTGGCACGCGCCGCGATCGACAGCGGCGTGGCGCGCCATCCGATCGAGGATCTGCGCCGCTACGCCCGCAGCCTGTCCGGCCGGCTCGATCCCACCGCCGGCGCGCTCGACGCGATCATGGAGACGTTGCGCGAGCAGCCCCGCCGCGTGGTGTTTGCCGAGGGCGAGGAAGAAAAGGTCGTGCGCGCCGCCGTCGCCTACCGTAACGCCGGCTACGGCCGGCCGATCCTGATCGGGCGGGAGGACCGGGTGAAGGCGACGCTCGCCAGCCTCGGCCTGGGCATGATCGACGGCATCGAGATCCACAATGCGCGGCTGTCGTCGAACAACCCGGAATATGTGGAGTTCCTCTACGCGCGGC